>DASWOJ010000496.1:0-3749 GCA_036398775.1 Acetobacteraceae bacterium | reverse complement strand
GGGCTATGGGCGCAGCCAGGTGCTGTTCGGCGTCTCGCTGCTGGTGCCGCGGCAGGGGGCGCTGGCGGTGTTGGGGCGCAACGGCGCGGGCAAGACGACGCTGCTGCGGACCATCATGGGGGAGCTGCCGGCGATGCAGGGGCGGGTGTTCCTGGACGGTGCGGAGGTGACGGCGACGCCGACCGAGCGCCGGGTGCGCGCCGGCGTGGGCTATGTGCCGCAGGAGCAGGCGGTGTTCGCCCGGCTGACGGTGCGGGAGAACCTGGAGGTCGGGGCGGTGTCAGCCGGGCGCAACCGGCGGGACCTGGACCGGGCGCTGTCGGCGTTTCCCAAGCTGGGGCAGCGGCTGCCGCAGGTTGCGGGCACGCTGTCGGGCGGGGAGCGCAAGATGCTGGCCATCGGCCGCGCCCTGCTGGGCGAGCCGCGGCTGCTGCTGCTGGACGAGCCGACGGAGGGAGTGTGGATCGGCGTCATCGAGGAGATCGCCGACCGGCTGGTGGCGCTGTCGGCGGAGATCGGCGTGATCCTGGTGGAGCAGCATCTCGACCTGGCGCTGCGCGTGGGCGGTCGGGCCTGCGTGATGGACCGGGGGACGGTGGCGCTGGAAGGGGCGAGTGCTGCGGTGCGGGATGATCCGCGGCTGCTGCGGTATCTGGCCCCGTAGGGGCTGCTGGGGCGGGCACGGCGGCGCTGTCCGAAGCCGGGCTTGGCCGGGATATGTTGCACTCGTTGAGGATGAGGCAGAGCCGTGGCGAGCATCACCATTCCTGATCTGGATGGAGTGTTGGAGCGCCGTCTCCGCACCCAGGCGGACAGCCACGGCCGTTCGGTCGAGGATGAGGCCCGTGACATCCTCCATGCCGCGCTCAACCGTGAGCCGCTGCGGGCGGACGGCCTGGTTGCGTCCATCCGCGCTAAAATGGCACTGCTCGGTGGAGTGGACCTGCCCCACATTCCCCGTGAGCCCATACGTAAGCCGCCGTTCCAGGACGAATGATCGTTCTGGACACGAACGTCTTCCGAGGTGCTGCGCCCCTGCCGGACATCCGCGTTGAGAGATGGCTGGACAGCCAGCCGGGCGCGACCTTGTTCACTTCCGCCATCACCGAAGCGGAGCTTTGCCTCGGTGTGGCCCTGATGCCGTTTGGACGCCGCCGAACCGCGCTGGCCGCTGCCATCGGGACCATCCCAGCCGACGACTTCACCGGACGCATCCTGCCGTTCGACGGCCCGGCGGCGGTAGCGTTTGCGGAGTCCTCGCAAGCCGCCGCCGGGCAGGCCGACCCATGTCGCAATCCGATGCTCAGATCGCTGCCATCGCACCATCGCGGGGAGCCGCCGTTGCGACCCGCAACGTGCGGGCCTTCGAGGGGTGCGGAATGACGGTGGTCAACCCTTGGACGGATACCGGGAACGGTTGATTGGTCCAGGCCGCTTATGGCCCTGATCCTTGCTCGCCCAACATGTCCCACCAGGCGCCGAACTCGTTGGCATACGCAACTTGGTGCGTCATCCGCAGCAGGTATGCCCTCCGAGGCAAGTCCGACCAAGCGGCACGACATGCCCCATCAACCTGCCTGGGCTAATCGTAGGTTACGTGCAAACCTACCCACAAAGGACCACGCGCCGCGGCACCCATCGCCGCCGGCTGCCGCGGATAGCCACGCACCACCAGGAGAACCAGGCATTACGACGCTGACGGTCAAGACGCCCACTCTCGACGAGATGCGCGAGGTTGCCTCGGAACTGGGCTTTGCCAACATGAGCGACAGCGACTTGCAGCTACACCTCAAGATGCTGGAAGGCGGGTTCCAGGCCTACAACCTGGTGGACCAGATGCCGGACGAGCTGCCGGAGGTAAGCTATCCCCGCACCCCGGGCCGCCGGCCCCTGCCGGCAGACAACCCTTATGGCGCCTGGTATGTGAAGGGCGCCATAACGGGCGCCGCGGACGGCCCGCTCAAGGGCAAGGCCGTCGCCATCAAGGACAATATCTGCGTCGCAGGGATGCCGATGATGAACGGCGCCTCCACGCTGGAAGGCTACGTGCCCGACGTGGATGCGACGGTGGTGACGCGCATCCTGGACGCCGGCGGGACGGTGGCGGGCAAGACGGTGTGCGAGCATTTCTGCTTCTCGGGCGGCAGCCACACCAGCAGCAGCGGGCCGGTGCACAACCCGCACCGGCATGGATACTCGGCCGGCGGATCGTCGTCGGGGAGCGCAGCGGTGGTGGCGGCGGGGGAGGTGCCGATGGCGCTGGGCGGCGACCAGGGCGGCTCTATCCGGATTCCGGCGTCGTTTTGCGGCGTGTATGGCATGAAGCCGACGCACGGGCTGGTGCCCTACACCGGCATCATGCCGATCGAGCTGACGATAGACCACACCGGCCCGATCACCGCGACCGTCGCCGACAACGCCCTGCTGCTGGAGGTGCTGGCCGGGCCGGACGGGCTGGACCCCCGGCAGTACGGCGCCGCCTCGAAACCTTATCGGGACGCGCTGGGCAGGGGTGCCGCCGGGCTGCGGATCGGGGTGGTGAAGGAAGGCTTCGGCTGGCCGCAGAGCATGGCGGCATCGGATGCTGTGGTGCGCCAGGCCGCAGAGCGGTTCCGCGGCCTGGGCGCCGCGGTGGAGGATGTGAGCATCCCCATGCACCTGCTCGGCAGCGCGATCTGGCTGCCGATCGCGGCGGAGGGTGCGACGGTGCAGATGATGCACGGCAACGGCTTCGGCTTCAATTGGCAGGGGCTTTATGTCACCAGCCTGCTGGACGCGCACAGCGCCTGGCGCACCCGGGCGGACGAGCTTTCGGACAGCCTCAAGAACACCATGCTGCTCGGCCATTACATGACGACCCGTTACCGCGGGCACTACTACGCCAAGGCGCAGAACCTGGTGCGGCGGCTGCGCGCCGCCTATGACGACGCGCTGTCGCGCTATGATCTGCTGCTGATGCCGACCCTGCCAATGACCGCCACGGCGCTGCCGTCGCCCGACGCCCCGGTGGACGAGGTGATTACCCGGGCCTTCGAGGTGCTGCCCAACACCGCCCCCTTCGATTGCACCCACCATCCCGCCATGAGCCTGCCCTGCGGCGCCGTGGACGGGTTGCCGGTCGGCATGATGCTGGTGGGCGCGATGTTCGCGGAGGAGACGATCTACCGCGCCGCCGCGGCCTTCGAGGGCGGGGTGGACTGGCATGGGATCACGGCATGACCGACATCGTCGAGCTGACCATCGAGGGCGCGCAGGCCGCCTTTGCCAGCGGCACCACGTCGGAGGCGCTAACCCAGGCGTGCCTGGACCGTATCGCCCGATACAACCCGGCCTATAACGCGATCATCTTCCTCAATCCCGAGGCGCTGGCCGATGCGCGGGCGATTGATCGGCAGCGGGCGTCCGGGGAGGCGCTGGGACCGCTGGCCGGCGTTCCCGTGGTGGTTAAGGACCCGATGGACATGTTGGGCTTTCCCACTACTGCCGGGTGGTCCCTGCTCCATGGTAAATCCGGCGGGGTGGACCTGATGCCCGGCACGGACTCGCCCGTCGTTGCGCGGATGCGGGCCGCGGGGGCGGTGATCCTGGGTAAGACCAACGTGCCGGTGCTGAGCCATACCGGCAGCCATGCCAATGATAGTTGGGCCGGGCCGACGTATAATGCCGCCGGGCGGGAGTTCCTGCCTGGCGGCAGCAGCGCCGGTACTGCCACGGCGGTCGCTTCCAGCATGGCCGTGCTGGGGCTGGCG
>DASWOJ010000495.1:0-2369 GCA_036398775.1 Acetobacteraceae bacterium | reverse complement strand
CAACGCCCGTCACCTCGCCCAGCAGCACCCGCACTCCGTCCTGGGTGCGAAATAGGGCGCGGACCGGGGTGGCGATGTCGCCGGGCGACAGGCTGGCCGTAGCAACCTGATACAGCAAAGGTTGGAACAGGTGATGGTTGCACTTGTCCAGCAACGTGACCCGGCACGCCGCCCCGCGCAGCCCGCGCACCGCCGCGACGCCGCCGAAGCCGCCGCCGACCACGACGATGTGCGGCAGCGCCGCCCGGTTCACCGGCGCGCGGCGCCGCCGCAGCCAGCCGCCGAGCAGCCCGTCCACCGACACCGGTCCGGGACCGTGCACGACCAGGACCGCCAGCACCAGTGCCCAGGGTAGTCGCGCATCCCCTGCCCCGGCAATTTGCCCGAGCGGCACCAATACAAGCAGCCCGAGAGCGGTCAGCCGGGTCGCGGTTCCAGTAATCAGCAGCGACGTGGCTGCCAGCGCAGCCCATGGCGCCAGGCCCGCCACCATCGGCGGCACTTGCGGCAGCCAAGCCAGGGCGCCGGGCCGCATGGCGCCCGCCATGCCCAGCGCTGCCAGCGCGATCCCGGCCGGCGCCACCGCCAGCCAAAGCCGCAGCCCAAGCGAATAGGCCGCGCCACCCCATTGCAGCAGCCGCGCGTGAGCCCGCCCGGCCAGGGCCGAACCGGGCAGGGCGCTGCTGTCCGCTCCTTGCCGCACAAGGCTATCGAGCGACAGAGCTCCAGGACCTAGCAATGCCACCCGCAGCAGCAGTGCCGTCCAGAACAGGCGCCCGTCCGGCCCTGCCCCTGGCAGCAATGCAATTTGCACCAGCATCGCAAGCGCCGCTGGGCGGGACAGCAGCCCCATCGCAAGCAGAAGCGGGCAGATCGTCTGGACCACCAGGCCGGGGCCTGACGCCATAATCCCGTGCAACGCGCCCAGCCACCATGACGGCCCAAGCGGCGCGCTCAATCTCCCGGCCGGCGCCGGGGCAGCCATCATCTCATGGACTTGAACGACCAGAAACGCTTGCGCTAACCATAGGCGAACTCCTAGGTCGAGCCAGGGTCCGAGCGCAATTCGGACTGCCGCCACGGCGAACACCGCTGTGCGGGCCGCCTCCCGCAAATTATTCATGCGGCCTCTCGCGCTCCCAGCATCATCCGGACCTCCGCACCTGTCGTGCTAATCTGGCTGGCCTGCTGGGCCACGGCCAATGCAGGCCGTTCATGGAAACCATGCCTGCGGCGCCGCGAGCCGCTCCGTCCTCAAGACAGGCGCAAAGGGATGCCAGCCTGATCGGTGAGGCTGCCGCCCAAGCCCGAGGGCCTATGCAGCAGCCGTGATGGCTGTCCCACTGGATGGTAACCATGCCCTCTCGGCATTGTCCCGGCCCGCCCTGACGCGCGACATAACCGGCGCCCGGTTGGGCACATCAAGCCGTCCCGCCCGCCGTAGGCCCAGCTTTCCGGGCACGCCGCGCACGGGGGCGCCGGATCAAAGGAGCAACCATGTCATTGCAAGAGAAACTCGACGCCTTCCGTGACGCTTTCCAGAAGCGGCAGCCACCGGAGGTGGTGGAAACGATGCGCCGGGCCACCGCGGACCTGATCGCTTCCGGCCAGGCCGGGCGTGCGCTGAAGGCCGGCGATGCCGCGCCAACCTTTTCCCTGCCGGACGAGGAGGGCCGGCCCGTAAGCTTGCGGGAGCTGCTGGCAAAAGGCACGCTGGTGCTGACGTTCTATCGCGGAACTTGGTGTCCATACTGCAATACCGACCTGCAGGCCCTGCAAGCGGAACTTCCGGCGATCGAGGCTGCAGGCGGCACGATGGCCGCCATCTCGCCCCAAACGGCCGCCAATAGCCGTAGAGCGAGACGGGACAGCCACCTGACCTTCCCTATCCTGACCGACAAGGGGAACGAGGTGGCGGCGGCATTCGGCCTGCGCTTCCGGATGCCGGACGACCTGATCGCGATCTACAAAGGCTTCGGCAACGACCTGGCCACTGTCAACGCTGAGCCGTCCTGGACCTTGCCGATGCCCGCCCGCTACGTGATCGGCACCGACGGCCGCATCCTCCATGCGGAGGTCAACCCAGACTACACGCGGCGGCCGGAACCTTCGACGCTGCTGCCGGTGTTGCGGCAGGCAGCGCTGGTGCGAGCTTAAGCAACGGCTTGCCGCCGGTGCGGTCCAGCCGTACCGGCGACAACAAGGGGTGGGCCGCTGTTAGAACCGCGTTGTCACGTTGGTCAGCCACGCAGGCGACACCGTGACCAGCGCCGTTTCAAGCCGGCGGTCCAGCCCTGTCAGGATCAGCGCCGCAACGAGCACGGCTCCCGACCCGAGGGCCAACTTGCCCCACCGGCCCGCTCCCATCA
>DASWOJ010000494.1:0-29390 GCA_036398775.1 Acetobacteraceae bacterium | reverse complement strand
GAGCGGCGCCCAAACAGACTGCCGCAGCAACGCACCCATCGGCTGGCCTGACGCCTGCTCGACGGCCTCCCGCAGCAGCATGTAGCCGGTGTTGGAGTAGGCGAAGGCGCCTGGCGGGCCGAACCCGCTTGCCTCCACCGTGCGGGCCATGAACTCCGCCCGGGTCCAGGCCCGGCCCGGTGTGGTGCGGACGGCCTCGTGGTAGGCTGGGACCATGCCGTAATCCGGCACCCCTGCCGTGTGGTTCAGCAGTCGCCGGGGCGTGACATCCGCGGGACAGCCCGGCACGGCGCCGTCCAGGTCCAGCTTGCCATCCTCGGCCAGACGCAGGGCGACGATGCCGAACAGGGTCTTGCTGATGCTGTATGTTTGCAGCAGCGCATCGGCCGGCATCGGCACGGTGCGCCCGGCATCCCGCCAGCCCAGCCCCGCCGTCAGAACCGGCGCGCCATCGGCCCAAAGCGCAATGGCTGCGCCAATGCCGCCATAGGCGCCCAGTGCCAGCTTCGCTGCATCCGCGATCTCCTGGTCCACGCCGCCTCCGATTGCTGGCTCCCATTGCCGGCTCCGGCGAACGAGGCGCCGCCGTCCCGCGTTGCCGTCCCGTCATAGCCCGGGACCACCATGCCCCCCAACCCGCAATACCGCCCCGCCACGACGCACGCCGGCCTGGGCGGCGAGTTCTACGACCCGGTGGACGCCGCCGCCTTCCCGCAGCGCATCCTGCGCCACCGCGACCAGCGATGGGCCGCCCGCGTTGGGCTGGACGGGCTGACGGATGAGGAATGGCTGGCCCACTTCGGCGCGTTCCAGCCCCTGCCCGGCTCCCTGCCGCAGCCGCTCGCGCTCCGCTACCACGGCCATCAGTTCCGCCACTACAACCCGGACCTGGGCGACGGACGCGGCTTCCTGTTCGCGCAACTGCACGACCTGCAGGACGGGCGCCTGCTGGACCTGGGCACCAAGGGCAGCGGCAGGACCCCCTGGTCCCGCGGCGGCGACGGACGGCTCACGCTGAAGGGGGGCGTGCGCGAGGTGCTGGCGACCACCATGCTGGAGGCGCTCGGCGTTTACACCAGCAAGTCGTTCAGCCTAGTCGAGACGGGCGAGGCCCTGCAGCGCGGCGACGAACCCTCCCCCACCCGCAGCGGCGTGCTGGTGCGGCTCAGCCACTCGCACATCCGCATCGGCTCGTTCCAGCGGCTGGCCTACCTGGGAAACGCGGAGGACGCGCAGCGCCTGCTGGACCATTCCATCCGCCACTACCTCCCGGACGCCTGGCGGGACGACCCGGCGGAGCGCGCGACGGCGTTCCTGGCCGACGTCGTGCAGCGCGTGGCGGTGCTGGGCGCAAGCTGGATGGCTGCGGGCTTCGTCCACGCGGTGCTGAACACCGACAACATCAACATTACTGGGGAAAGCTTCGACTACGGTCCCTGGCGCTTCCTGCCGACTTACGACCCGGAGTTCACCGCGGCCTACTTCGACCATGGCGGCCTGTATGCTTACGGGCGCCAACCCGACACCCTGCTGTGGAACCTGGTCCGCCTGGCCGAGTGCCTGCTGCCGCTGTCGGACAAGCCGACGCTGGAAGGGGTGCTGCAAGGCTTCGTTCCGCAATTCCAGTCCGCATTGGATGCCGCCGTGTTGCGCCGGCTCGGCGTGGCGCCCACGGCTGCCGAGGAAGACGCTGCCCTGGCGCGGCATTGGTGGGCGTTCATGGCCGAAAGCGGACTCGGGTTCGAGCAGGCGTTCTTCGACTGGCACGGCGGCGCTGCCGCGGCGGCGCGCGCCGGATACAGCCCGGCAGCGGCGCACTACAGCACCCCCGCCTTCGCCCCAGTCCGCGCCGCGTTCGACGTCCGGCAGACGGCGCCGGATGCCCGCCTGGACGATCCCTACTTCACCCGCGCCCAGCCCTGCACGATGCTGATCGAGGAAGTGGAGGCGATCTGGGCGCCCATCGCGGAGCGCGACGACTGGACGGCGTTCCACGCCAAGCTGGCGGACATCGAGGCGATGCGTCTGGCCTATGCCGGTTCTTCTCCCTCTTCCTCCGGGAGAGGGCCGGGGTGAGGGGGCGGGCAAGCGCCGCCCCGGCCAATCAGGGTTTAGGTCCGGCGGCAAAACCGTCCCTTCATACCCGAGCAAGACCCCCTCACCCCAATCCTTTCCCGGAGGGAGAGGGAATTAGGGCAGTCCTCTTGTGTTCACGTACAGCGCGTAAACCGACTGGCTCGCCGCCATGAACAGGCGGTTGCGCCGCAGCCCGCCGAAGCACAGGTTCGCGCAACGCTCGGGAAGGTGGATGTGCCCGATCGGCTCGCCGGCAGGGTTGAACACCCGCACCCCGTCCAGTTCCGGGCTGCCCATGCCCCAGCCGCACCACAGGTTGCCGTCCTCGTCCACCCGGAACCCGTCGGGCGTGCCGGCGCCGGCGTCAATCAGGATGCGGCGCCGGGCCAGGCGCACGCCGTCCACCACGTCGTAGGCCAGGATGCGCCGCGGCACGGACCGGCACTCGACGACGTACAGCAGCTTCTCATCGGGTGAGAACGCCAGGCCGTTCGGCGCCTCGATCGAATCGTCCAGCAGAGTAGCCTGCCCGGTCGCCGGGTCCAGGCGATAAAGATTGAGCGGCAGCTCCTGTTCCGCCCGTGCGCCTTCATAGTCCGACAACAGGCCGAAGGCCGGGTCGGTGAACCAGATCGCGCCGTCCCGGCTGACCACCACGTCGTTGGGGCTGTTCAGGCGCTTGCCCTCGAAGCGGTCCATCAGCACGGTGACGCTGCCGTCATGCTCGGTGCGGGTCACGCGGCGGTTGCCATGCTCGCACGTCACCAGCCGGCCCTGCCGATCCCGGGTGTTGCCGTTGGCGTAGCCGGACGGGCGTCGGAACACCGAAACCGCGCCGGTTTCCTCCTCCCACTTCAGGATGCGGTTGTTCGGGATGTCGCTGACCAGCAGGTGCCGGGCATCGCCGAACCACGCCGGCCCCTCGGCCCAGCGCAGCCCGGTTGCCAGCCGCTCCACCGCGGCAAGGCTGAGGCGGCAGCGGTCGAAGCTGGGATGCAAGGACCGCACGGCCGGATCGGGGTAGAAGGTAGCTGACTGCCACATGGCGGGGAGGTCCTCCGTGGTTTACCCCAAGCTTCGGCCCTGGCTGTTCCGGGTGCAACCCAGCTTTGACTTCCGTCGCCGTCAGGCCCAACACCCGGCGGCAACATCGGTCGGCCCACAGCGATGATGAACGCGAACACCTTATGGCTGCTGCTGTTCAGTGCATCCCTGGCCGGCGGCCAACTGCTGTTCAAGCGCGCGGCGCAGGAAATCATCGGGGTGCCGGCCACCCGCGTTCTCCTGGTGCTGGCGACCACGCCGGCGATGTGGGCGGCAGTCGTGCTGTATGCTGCGGCGACGCTGCTGTGGGTTTGGATACTGTCCCGCGTGCCGCTAAGCCAGGCGCACCCTTGGGCGGCGCTGGGCGTCGTGGTGGTGCCGCTGGCAGCGGTCCTGGTGTTCGGCGAGGTGGTGCGCCCGGTGTTCTGGCTGGGCGCCGCCCTGATCGTCGCCGGAATCGTGCTGACCCAGGTGGGATCGGGCGGCTAGATCGGTTTGCGGCCAGGCTGAACCCAGACCGAGCTATAGTTCTCGCCTGATGCCATAGACTTGCAGGTTCAGGTCCGGTCGCCGCGCATCCGGACCCGACTGCGATCCTGGCCTACGACGCCACCCGCACCAGCAGCTTGCCGAAGTTCGCGCCTTTTAACATGCCGATGAACGCCGCCGGCGCGGCCTCCAGCCTGTCCACGACGTCCTCCCGGTGCCTGACCTTGCCCTCCGCCAGCCAGGTGCCGACGGTTTGCAGGAAGTCGTCCTGCTGGGCCGCGAAGTCCCACACGATGAAGCCGCGGATCAGCAGCCGCTTGGTCAGCACCGCGCGCATCAGCATCGCCTGGCTTGGCCCCTTCGGCGGCTCCATCGCGTTATACATGGACACCAGCCCGCACACCGGCACCCGCGCGAAGGGGTTCAGCCGCGGCAGCACCGCGTCCCACACCGCGCCGCCGACATTCTCGAAGTAAACGTCCACCCCGTCCGGGCACGCCGCCGCCAAGTCCCCCGGCAAATCCGGCGCCCGGTGGTCCAGGCAGGCGTCGAAGCCCAGGCCCAGGACATGCGCGCACTTGTCCGGCCCGCCGGCGATGCCGACCGCCCGCGCCCCATGCAGCTTGGCGATCTGCCCGACCAGCGAGCCGACCGGCCCGGCAGCCGCGGCCACCACCACGGTCTCCCCCGGCTTGGGCTGGCCGATGTTCAGCAGCCCGCAATAGGCCGTCATGCCCGGCATCCCGAGTATGCCCAGTGCAGTGGACGGCGGATTGGGTCCCGGCGGCACGATCCGCAGGCCACCGGGATGCTTGGCCGGGTCCACCGCCGCGTGCTCCTGCCAGCCGGTCCGGCCCTCCACCAGGTCGCCGGGACGGAAGCCCTCGGCGTCTGACTCCATCACCTCGCTGACGGTGCCGCCGACCATGACATCGCCGATGCCGACCGGGGGCGAGTAGGACGGCGCATCGCTCATCCGCCCACGCATGTAGGGGTCGAGGGACAGCCACAGCGTCCGCAGCAGCACCCCGCCGGGCGGGGCGGCCGGGACCGGCCCGTCCTCCATGCGGAAGTCGTCCGGCTTCGGCTCGCCGACGGGCCGGCGGGCGAGGACGATGCGGCGGCTGAGGGATTGGGACATGGCGGACCTCATTCACGGGGATGCTGCTTTAAGGCTTCAGCAATATCAGCGGCACATTCTGCCGGGCACCAGCAAAACGCCAGGTGCCCTGCCATGCCCATCGCCGTCATCAGCCGTGCCACGACCGGGGCCAGCCCACCCGGCACGGTCGTCGCATCGTTTTTTCCTGTGGCGGTGCAGCCTGACCTGCGGGTGCAGGTCGGCAGCCTGGATGCGACGGGACAGCAGAGCAGCTTCGCCGTAATTGGCGGCGGCTCCGGCAGCCCTGTCGCCTATAGCACCTTCTCCGGACAGTTCAGCTCACTCGTCAGCAGCGCCATGATGGATGCCGACCCGTTCTCTGACCGGTTGCTGGACGTGGCGGCCGGGGACCTCGTGACCTTCGTGATGGCGGTGCAGAACGTGGCGCCTGGGACCTTGGCTTGGGACCTGGTACTGCGGGACACGCCGCCGGCTGGTTTCATCGTGCCGGTTGGTGGGGCGGACATCCATGTGTCCGACGGTTCGGGCGAACCACTGGACGCCACCGGGGACCTGTTCAGCACGACGGACGGCCTGCATCTGGACCCCGGATCGCCGCTGGCCGGGTATGACCCGGACTCCGGGCTGAACGTCGCGCTGGTCACGTTCACCTTGCAGGCTACGGGCGCGATGCCGGCGTTCCTGGCGACGCTGCGGGACACTGGCGCCGTGGTGCATGTCGCCGCAAGCTCCGGCGGCGCCAACTTGGCGTCCGGCGCGCCGGGGCTGGCAGGCTCGACCGAGGTGGTCACGATGGCGCCCGCAATCAGCATGGCGCTGACCGGCACGGGTTCTGCGGCAACCTCCGGCAACCAGTTGGCGCTCGGCGAAACCGCGACGTTCCATGCCAGCGTCATCCTGCCGAGCGGGCGAAGCCAGGCGCTGCGCCTCGACGCCGTGGTTCCCGCCGGGCTGTCCCTGGTGTCGGAAACCATCACCTATGCCACCCCGGGCACCACGGGGCTTTGGGTGGGGGAGACGTCTGGCTCTGGCTTCTACGTCGGCACTGTGAGCGCTGGCAGCCCGATCAGGGTCGAGTATGACATCGTTGCCCGCGCCACCGCGCCGGTAAACGGCTCGGTGCAGGCCGTGGTCAGCGCGTCCGACCCGGCGGGAACCGGCGGCCGGGTCAGCGCGGTGCAAGGGGCGCCGGTGGTCGCGCGGGCGCCGGCTCTGTCGGTCCAGGTGAACGGGCCGGGCCAGGTGCAGGCCGGGCAGCCCGCCACTTATACGGTGCGGCTGTCGAACGCCGCCGGGGCAGCTTCGGCGTACGGCGTCACGCTCGCCGACGTACTGGGCACTGGGCTGATGCTGGTGCCTGGCACGGTTCAGGCGTCCGGCCCCGCCGCCGGTGCCATGGTGAGCAGCGGGTCGGGCAGCACCCTTGCCGTGACCACCACGCAGCTTGATCCGGGCGAGTCCCTGTTGCTTACGCTGCAAGCCCAGGGAACCGGGCCGGTGGGAGCGGTGCTGCAATCCCGGGCGCAGGCGACGGCAGCATCGCTGCCCGGCGGTAACGCGGCATACCAACTGGCGCCGGTGCTGGCGTCCGGGGCCGCTGCGCTGGCTGCTCCAACTGCAAGCCTCACGCTGTCCGGCCCGGCTGCGCGCGTTGGGGACGTAGTTGTTTTGCACGTCACCGCCTGGCTCCCGGCTGGGGACAACCCAGGGGTCCGCGTCGTCGCGCACCTGCCGGCCGGGCTGACCTTCGTGCCGGGGTCGGCGCGGACGGCCGGAGGCGCCGCGCCGGTTGTGACGGCGTATGCAAACGAGGTCGCGGTGTCGCTTGGGCCGGTTACGGCCCCGGCGGGCGGCGGGGCCGTGTCGGTTGATCTTCAGGCCGTTGTCGGCGCTGTCCCGGTCGGCGCCGGGCTGGGGTGCAGCGTGGTGGTCGAGACGGGATATGCGGCCTCCGCCGCAGCCGGGGCCGCTATGCAGGTGGCTGACACTTCGCCGGTGCTGACCGGTCTGCCCAGCCTGACTTCCACAACGGACGATGCTTCCGTTGCGCCGCTGACCAGCCTGACGCTGGCCGACCCGGACGCCGGGCAAGTGCTGTCGGCGCAAGTCGTGCTGTCCAGCGCGGGGGACGGGCTGCTCACCAACCTGGGCGGCGGCCAGTATGAAGCGGCGTCGGGACGCTATCAGGTGTCCGGACCGGCTGATGCCGTCCAGGCTGCGCTGCGCGGGCTGATCTTCGTGCCTACGGCGCACCAGCTCGCGTTCGGCGCGGAACGGGTCACGACCTTGGCGGTCCAAGTGTCGGACGGCGCTGGCGGGACGGCCGCGGCCGCGGCCGGGGTCGTCGCGCGTGGGGCGGACACGGTGCCGACCATCGGGGGCGCCGTCACCGGGCAGGCCACGACGACGACCCAGGGATCGTTGCCGCTGGCCGGCTTGACGCTGGCCGATCCCGACGTGGGCCAACTCGAAACGCTGCAGGTGCAGGTGATGCCGGGGCTGGGTCGCCTGAGCGGCACCCTCGGGTCCTACGACCCGGCGACTGGCACCTACACGGCGCACGGCACCGTGGATGCGTTGCAGGCCGATGCACGCGCGCTGGTGTTCACGCCCGCCGGCGCCGGTGACTGCACCCTGGCGGTCACGCTGGACGACGGAGCCGGCGGAGTCGCACGGGACGCCGCGACCACGGTGCGCATCCAGGCCACGGCGGACACGGCCGGGGTGGCGCAGCACTTCCTGCAACTGCCCGGCGCAACTTTCCTGGCCAATGCCGGCGGGCAGCAGACGATGCTGGTGGGCGAGCGGTATAATGGTCCCGTCAGCTATTTGCAGTCGCAGCTGATCTATGACAGCGCTGCCCCGGCGGTGATCGTGGCGCACACGGACAACACGTTCATCAAGAGCTTTTCGGGCTTCTGCGCCATCCAGGTGGCGGGTGGGCGCAACGTGGTGGACGCGGGGCCAGGGTCCAACTTCATCGTCGGGGGCGCCGGGGACGATACGTTCTTCCTGAACGGCGGCCAGGGCGCGGTGACCTGGGACACGATCACCGGTTTCCACCCAGGCGACATGGTGACGCTGTTTGGGTTCCATGCCGGCACGTCCAGCTTCGCCTGGACGGATGCGGAGGGGGCGGCGGGCTACACCGGGCGGACGATCCATGCGGATTTGGCGGGGGATGGCGAGATCACGGCCAGCCTGACCTTTGCGGGCATGACGGCGGCAGATACGGGCGGGTATGCGGTCACGACCGGGATGGTGGGCGGGATGGACTACTTGGCGGTGACGGCGGCGCGGTGACGCTGGATTATTGCTGGACGGAGGTGGGGCAAAGCGCGAACGGCATTGGCACTTGGCGCTTGCGGTCCCACGACGGCAGGCCGGACACAAAAGGGGCGGAAGGAAATTGGCGGACCCGAGACGATTCGAACGTCCGGCCTTTGCCTTCGGAGGGCAACGCTCTATCCAGCTGAGCTACGGGTCCCGCCCACGCGTCATAGCCCAACCGGTCCCGCCCGCCAAGGCCATTCCACGCTCCTTCCCCTGCCACGCCGCCGCAGCACGGTCCGCGCCGGACGGCAGGGTGCCGCGGTTGAGGATCCACGCGATCACATCTCCGATCACCTTCTCCCTTGCCATGTCCCGCATCAGCAGATGGTAGCCGCCGTCATAGTAGCCCCGCCGCACCGCCGCCGGCATGTGACGCCACGCCTGGACCATCGCCTCCGGCGGCACCAGCGTGTCGTTCGCCCCGTATAAAACCAGCGTGTTCGGCGGCAATGCCGGAGCGGCATCCTGGGCCGCGTCCATCAGGTCGGTCAGGCCGCGCAGCGTGTCGAACCGGGTGCGGCGGATCGTCAGCGGGTCGCGCGCCAGGCGGATCAGCGCATCCCGGTTGTCGCTGGCGCGCACGCGGAGCGGCACCTCACCCCCCGTTACCTGCAAGCCCGGCGCCACGGTGCTGACCAGCCACAGCCCGCTGCTCAACAGGACGCCCTGCTGCGCCCGGCCCCAGACCGCCGGCGCCAGCAGCACCCAGCCATCGGCCGGCGCTTCCCGCCCAGCGGCCATGGTCATCGTCAGGGCGCCGCCCATGCTCTCGCCCATGACATATACGGGGACGCCGGGATAACGGGCGCGCAGCAGCGCCAGGCCGGCGGCGGCATCGGACTGCAAGGCCAGCAGGCCGGGCCACCGCCCCCGCCCAGGCGCCGCGCCAAAACCGCGCTGGTCCGGCGCATACACCGCGATCCCCGCCGCGGCGAACTCCGGTCCCGGCAGATCCCAAGCATCCCGGCTGTCGTTGAACCCGTGCAGCGCCAGCACCACCGCCCGCGGCGGGCCGGACGGCAGCCAGGTCCGCACCGGCAGCCGCGCCCCGTCCGGCATCGTGAACAGCTCATCCGGCTGCAGCGACGCCGCAGGCAGCGGCGCCAACGGCGTGTTATAGGTCGGCAACGCCGTGCAGCCGCCCAGGGCGGCCACCAGCAGCAAGACTCTCGGCCAGGCGCGCAACATTGAAACCACGGGCGCGATGCGTATCATCCCGCTGCGCACCCGGCCAGCACCCCAGCCAAAAAGGACACCCATGCCCGACGCCCCCTTTGGCAGCGACACGCCCCACCCCGACTTGGGCATTCCCGAGGTCCTGCACGTGGATGAGCGCGTGGTGGCCTGCGACGGCGGCACCGGCCAGCTCGGCCATCCCCGCGTTTGGCTGCGCATAGACCACCAGCAGACCTTCTGCCCCTGGTGCTCGCGCATTTTTGTGCTGAACCCCGGCGCCGGGAACGTGGACCACTAGGGTGGCGGACATCCAGGCCGACGCGGCGGCGCCCGAGGCGGTCCCGATGCCGGCTGCCGCCGCCGGGCACCTGGTCCTGATTGACGGGTCGGGCTTCATCTTCCGCGCCTTCCACGCCCTGCCGCCGATGACCCGGCCGGACGGCACGCCGATCAATGCGGTGTTCGGCTTCTCCAACATGCTGCTGCGCCTGCTGACGGAGCACGTCGGCACCCATGTCGCCGTCGTGTTCGACGCCGGGCGCACCACCTTCCGCAACAAGCTGTATGACAAGTATAAGGCCCAGCGCCCGGAGCCGCCGCCCGAGCTTGCGCCGCAGTTCTCCCTGGTGCGCGAGGCGACCGCCGCCTACGGCGTCGCCGGCGTCGAGCTGGACACCTGGGAGGCCGACGACCTGATCGCCTCCTATGCCCGCGTCGCGGCGGAGGCGGGGATGCGTGTCACCATCGTCTCATCCGACAAGGACCTGATGCAGCTGGTCGGCGGCGGGGTGGTGATGCAGGACCCGATCAAGCAGAAGGAGATCGGCCCGGCGGAGGTCCTGGAAAAGTTCGGCGTCCCGCCCAACAAGGTCGTGGACGTGCAGGCCCTGATGGGCGACAGCGTGGACAACGTCCCTGGCGTCCCCGGCATCGGCCCCAAGAACGCGGCACAGCTGATCCAGGAATACGGCGACGTGGAGGGCGTCCTGGCCGCCGCGCCGGGCATGAAGCCCAGCAAGCGCCGCGACATGCTGATCCAGCACGCCGAAAGCGCCCGCATCAGCCGCAAGCTGGTGACGCTGTGCTGCGATGTGCCGCTGCCGCTGCCGCTGGACGACCTTCGCGCCAAGGAGCCGGACCGCCCCGCCTTGGCGGCGTGGCTGCAGACCCAGGGCTTCAAGACCGCGCTGAACCGCCTCGGGCTGGAGGGTGTGGTCCGCATGTCCGCCCCGTCCATGCCCATCCCGGCTGCGGTCGCGGCGCCCGCAGAGGGGCAGCCGGCGTTCGGACCGTATGAGTGCGTCACCACCCTGGACCAGCTTCATGCCTGGATCGCGGAGGCGCAGGCAGCCGGGGTCGTGGGGCTGGACACCGAAACCGACAGCCTGGACGCGCTGCGGGCCAACCTGGTGGGCCTGTCGCTGGCGACCGCGCCTGGCCGCGCCTGCTACGTGCCGCTGGGCCACCGCGCCGTGCAGCCCGTCGCGCAAGGAACCCTGGACGGCCCGGCGCCGGACGCCGCGCCCGCCATCCAGCAGATTGCGCCGGAGGACGCCCTGGCCGCGCTCGCGGCGCTACTGCGGGACTGCACCGTGCTCAAGGTGTTGCAAAACGCCAAGTACGACCTGATGGTGCTGGAGCGCGCGGGCCTGTCCGGCATCGCGCCGGTGGATGACACCATGCTGATCTCCTACTCGCAGGAGGCAGGGCGGCACGGGCATGGCATGGACGAGCTCTCGGTCCTGCATTTGGGCCACCAGCCCGTTGCCTATGACAGCGTGACCGGAACGGGACGCGCCCGCATCCCCTTCGCCGAGGTGCCGCTGGACCGTGCGACGGCCTATGCGGCGGAAGATGCGGACGTGACGCTCCGCCTGTGGCATCGCCTGCGCCCGCTAATGCGGACCACGGGGAGCCTGGCCATCTACGAGCAGATGGAGCGCCGGCTGATTCCGGTGCTGATGCGCATGGAGCAGGCCGGCGTCCGCGTGGACGAGGCCGAGCTGCGCCGCATGTCCGCCGACTTCGCCGCCCGCATGGAGGTGATGGAGGCCGGCATCCACAAAATGGCCGGACGGCCCTTCAGCCTGGGCAGCGCCAAGCAGTTGGGGGAAATCCTGTTCGACGAGCAGGCCCTTCCCGGCGGCAAGCGCCTGTCCAGCGGTGCCTGGGGCACCGACGTCGTCGTGCTGCAAACCCTGGCCGACCAAGGTTACGAACTGCCGGCGCGCATCATCGAGTGGCGGCAACTGAGCAAGCTGCGCTCCACCTACACCGAAGCCTTGGTGGCGCAGATCAACCCGGCGACCGGGCGCGTCCACACCAGCTTCGCCCAGGCGATCACCAGCACCGGACGCCTGTCCTCCACCGACCCCAACCTGCAGAACATCCCGATCCGCACGGAGGAAGGTGCCCGCATCCGCAAGGCGTTCGTAGCCGAGGATGGGCACGTCCTGGTGTCGTGCGACTACTCGCAGATCGAGCTGCGGCTGATGGCGCACGTCGCCGACATCGCGCCGTTGAAGGAGGCCTTCGCGACGGGCCAGGACATCCATGCCCGCACGGCGTCGGAGGTGTTCGGGGTGCCGATGCAGGGCATGGACCCGGGCACGCGCCGCCGGGCCAAGGCGATCAACTTCGGCATTATCTACGGCATCAGCGCCTTTGGGTTGGCCCGGCAGCTCGGCATAGATCCCGGCGAGGCGCGGACCTACATCGCCGCCTACTTCGAGCGTTATCCCGGCATACGCGCCTACATGGACCGTACCAAGGTCGAGGCGCGGGAGCATGGCTACGTGCTGACGCCGTTTGGCCGGCGCCTGTGGGTGCCGGGCATTGCCGACAAGCTGGCGCAGCGCCGGGCCTATGCCGAGCGCCAGGCGATTAACGCGCCGTTGCAGGGGGGGGCTGCCGACATTATCAAGCGGGCGATGGTGCGGCTGCCGGCGGCTCTGGACGCCGCCGGTCTGCGGGCGCGGCTGCTGCTGCAGGTGCACGACGAACTGCTGTTCGAGGCGGCGGAAGGCGAGGCGGAGGAAACCGCCGCAGTCGCCAAGCAGGTGATGGAGGCGGCGGCCACGATCTCCGTCCCGCTGGTGGTCGAAACCGGCCACGGCCATAGCTGGGCCGCGGCGCACTGATTGCTGCTCCCTCTCCCTCCGGGAGAGGGTTGGAGTGAGGGGGTCTTGGCTGCGGAGCGGGGAACCTGTGGCGCCTCTGGCCAGGAATTCTGCACAGGATAGGACAATGCTTGCCCGCCCCCTCACCCCGACCCTCTCCCGGAGGGAGAGGGAGCAGGAAGCGCTATGCCGCCCGGCGCAGCCGGCCCGTCAGCGCCAGCACGCCCAGCGCCAGCAGCACCGGCGGGAACACCACTGACACCACGGCATTCCAGCCCAGCGACGTCAGCAACTGCCCAGACGAGAACGATCCCACCGCCATCGTTCCGAACACCAGGAAGTCGTTGAACGACTGCACCCGCGTCCGCTCCTCCGGCCGGTGGCAGTCCAGCACCATCGCCGATGCGCCGACAAAGCCGAAGTTCCAGCCCAGCCCCAGCAGCACCAGCACGACGCCGAAGTGCGCCGCCGTGATGCCCGACAGACCCACCGCTCCGGCGCACGCCGTCAGCAGCAGCCCTGCCGCCACCACGCGCGCCGCGCCGAACCGGGCAATCAGGCTGCCGGTGAAGAAGCTCGGCCCATACATCGCGACGATGTGCCACTGGAGCGCATTGTTGGATGTGGCCAGCGGCAGCCCGCATATCCGCATCGCTAGGGGCGCCGAGGTCATCACCAGGTTCATCAACACATAGCTGACGACGCCGCACAGCACCGCGACGACGAACCGCGGCTGCCAGACGATCTCCATTAGCGGCCGGCCCGCCGCGGCATCGGCCCGTGCCGGCCGGGGCAGGTCCACGCCGGACAGCACCGCCACCGCCAGCAGCGCCACCGCGGCCTGCGCCAGGTAGCTGACGACGAACAGGTTGGGCGCCCACAGGTCCATGGTCAGCGTCACGAGTTGCGGTCCGATCACGCCGGCGAACACGCCGCCTGCCATGACCCAGGACAGCGCCTTGGCCCGGAATGCCGGGCTGGCGCCGTCGGCCGCGGCGAAGCGGAACGACAGCACCACCGCGGCATACAGCCCGCCGCACAGCGTCGCCGCGCAATACATCGGGAATGACTGCATCAGCAGCGCCGCCGCCGCGATCAGCCCGGCCAGCATGCCAGCCCCGCCGCCCGCCATGAACGCCGCCCGCCGCCCGTAGGTCCGCGCCAGCCATCCCGCCGGCAGCGTGCCCAGCGCCATGCCGACCACAAACACCGAGATCGGCACCGTCGCCCAGGACGGGTCCGGCGCCAGCGTGTTGCCGATGATGGCGCCGGTCGCAAAGATCACGGACGCATTCGCCCCCGCCAGCGCCTGGGCGGCCGCCAGGCGCAGCACGTTGGCCCTGGTCCTGCGGTTCCCGGCGTCTGCACCTGCGTCGGGAGCCCGGCTGATGGCGGTCATGCGTCCTCGCGCTGGATCATCCGTCGTGCATACAGGTCCTGCAGGCCTGCGGGCTAGGACGGGTTCTGCATGGCCGCTGCGCCGGGGTGGCGGCCCACGGCGCACCAGGGTATGCCGGACTGTGTTCGTAACGGAGCGTCCCGGTGTTGAAGCGGCTTGCGATCCTGGTGCTGCTCCTCCCTGGTACGCCGGCCTGGGCTGACCCGGCGGTTTGGGCGGCGCACGGCCCGAATGCGACGGTCTATCTGCTCGGCAGCGTCCACCTGCTGCGTCCAGGCACGGTTTGGGAAGGCCCTGCTGTCCGCCGCGCCTTCGACGAGGCACGCGAATGCTGGTTCGAGGCCGTGCTGCCGGATGACCCAGCTGCGATGCAGGCCGTGATGATGTCCACCGGGCTGGACCCGGCCCACAAGCTGTCCGACCTGCTGCCGCCCAACCGCCGGGTCATGCTGGACAAGCTGGCGGCCGAGTCCGGAGCGGGGCCGGCGATGCAGGCGATGCGCCCCTGGCTCGCGGCGGCCGTGCTGACGAGCCAGCCGTTGCTGAAGGCGGGCTTCGACCCTGCCCTGGGCGTGGACACCGTCCTGCAAGCCCAGGCCAAGGCCGCCGGCAAGCGGGTGGCCGGGGTCGAGACGATGGATCAGCAGATGCGCCTCATGGCCGGATTGCCGCAAGGTCTGGCCGTCAAGTTCCTGTTGTCGGCGATGGATGACGCCGCGAAAGGTCCCGCCCAGATTGACGAGATGATCCGCGGTTGGCAGTCCGCCGACACCGAGGCATTAGCGCGCACCTTTTCCGGGCAGGTCCGCAGGGAATCGCTGGAGCTTTACCAAATCATCTTCGTGGACCGGAACGAGACGTTCGCCCGCGCTGTCGAGGGCTTCCTGGCTGGGGACAAGACTGTCTTGCTGGTGATCGGCGCCGGGCACCTGGCCGGGCCGGACAACGTGCGCGACGTTCTGAAACGGCGGGGGATCAAAGTCGAGAGGATACCGGACTGACTGCAAGCTCAAGGCAGTGCGCCGCCCAACCGACGCCATCACGCGCAGGGAACCCGCCCGCATCGGCTATGGCACGATGACACTCCGGATACGGCCCGGCCTAACCTACCCCGCCATGACCTGCCGGATCGGCCGGTCATGGCGCCGCTGCACGGGCACTTCAGGACTGCTAGAACTCCTCCCAGCCAGCGTCGGCTGGAACAGGCTTGCGGGCGGCGCTGCCGCCCTCACCCCGGCTGAGCGTCCTCAAAGCAGGGACGGTGCGGGCTTTGGCCGGACGCAGGGTGGCCGCAGTTGCCGCCGACCGGCGCAGTGGCGGCACCGCGGGCGCCGACGCCGCAACGGCATCCTCCGCCTGAGCCTCCAGCCGGAACTGCCCGGCCAAGCTCGCAAGCTTGTCCGTCTCGTGGGCGAGGGAGCGGGCGGCAGCAGTGCTTTGCTCGACCATCGCGGCATTTTGCTGGGTGACCTTGTCCATCTGGTTGATAGCGGTGTTCACCTCCTGCAGCCCGTTCGCCTGCTCGCGCGCCGAGCCGGTGATCTCGGTCACCGCGGCATTGATCTCGGCAACCTGGGCGGCGATGCGGGCAAGCGTCTGGCCGGTTTCGCCGACAAGCCTGACCCCGGCGCCGACGTGCTGACCGGAGGCGGAGATCAGCGCCTTGATCTCCTTTGCCGCCCCTGCCGAGCGCTGGGCGAGCGCACGCACCTCCGAGGCGACGACGGCGAAGCCGCGGCCCGCGTCGCCGGCCCGTGCCGCCTCCACCCCCGCATTGAGCGCAAGCAGGTTGGTTTGGAACGCGATCTCGTCAATCACGCCGATGATCTGGTTGACCTGCTGGGCGGACTTCTCGATTTCGTGCATGGCGGCGACCGCTTGCTGGACGACCTGGCCCGAACGCTCGGCCTCCGTCTTGGTGCGCGAAACCACGTCGTGCGCCTGTTTGGCGCCGTTTGCGGTTTGCTGCACCGTGGCGGTGATCTGATCCAGCGCGGCCGCTGTCTCCTCCAGGCTCGCCGCCTGCTGCTCGGTCCGGCGCGACAGGTCTTCCGTGGCCTGGGCAATCTCTTCGGTGCCTGAGCGGATCGCCTCCGTGTTCACGACGATGCCGCCCACCAATTCCCGCAATTGCTCCATGGCGGCGTTGAGGTCGGCCCGCAGCGGCTCATACGCTTCCGGCAAGGCAACATCGGCGCGGTATGCGAGGTTGCCCGCGGCCAGTTGCTTCAACCCTGCCCCGATCGAGCCCACGACCAGCGCCGCGGCTTTTGCAGCCGCGGCTTCCTCGGCCTCGGCCCGCACCCGCTCATCGTCGGTGGCCCGCCGTGCGCGCGCGGCCGCCTGTTCCTGTTCGTGCGCGCGTTCCCTTATGGCGTTCTCCTTGAATACCGCGACCGCCCCGGCCATCGCGCCGATCTCGTCGCCGCGGCCCAGGCCGGGAATGCCGACCTCCACATCGCCGCCGGCAAGCCGTCCCATGCAGGACTGCAGGCGCGCGAGCGGACGGGTGACGCCACGGCGCGTCGCCAGGAGCATCCCCGATGTCGCGGCCAAGAACAGCACCAAGGTCCCGACGAACACCCGCAACTGGGCGTCGTGCAGCCGGGCCACACGGGCTTCCAGCAGCCCGGTCAGCTCCTGCGCCGCTTGCTGGCTGAATTGGGTGACTTGCACGATCTTCCCGCGCGCAGCGTCCGCACCGGCCTGTCCTGCCTTGAGCTCGTCAACAAATCCGGCCAGCGCGGCCCGCAGGCTCTGATACGGTTGGTCCAGCGCCGTCTTGATGCGCTCCCCGCCATCCGCCTGCTTGGCCGAGGCCAGCGAAGCATCCATGCCGTCCAGGTCGCCCACGAGGCCACCCAGGCCCACCAGGAACTGCGCCCGCGCCTCGGAATCCTTGACGCTATCGGCTTGCCCCGTCGCAAGGTCAGCCAGCCGGTCCAGCGCGTCGGGCAGCCGGTTCAGGACGACGTCGGACAGGTAGTAGGTGGCCAGGACGTTGTCGAGGATCAGGTTGGACCGGTCGCCGACCCGGCCGATCAGGTCGCGCAGCTTGGTGCGGGCAGCCTGCACTGCGGAAGGATCGCTGGCTGCCCGGATCGCTGCCACGGCAGCGGCCAACTGCGGCTCGGTCTCCAGCCCGCCCACCGACGCATCAAGCGCCGTCAGCGCCTCGGCCAAGCCGCCCGGCGCACTGGCCTGATCGAGTGCCACCGCGGCCAGCCTGCCCTGCAGCGGCGCCATGCCGGCCAGGTAGCGTGCCCCCAGGACTTCTTGCGATGCGAAGCGGATGGCCAAGTTCTGCTCGGTGACGAGCGCCCACAGTATGAAGGCGACCGGCACGGCGAACGCGCAGGCCGACAAGCCCAGCTTGTGCGCGATCTTCAAGTTCAAGGCCATGTCTGCTCCGATGTGTCCGCGCGCACCGGCGCGGCTTGGCGATGGGGAAATCCACCGCCAGCCTTAATGCGGACTCATTAAGAAACATCTCACGCGCCGGCACGCTCGGCGGCTGGCACGGACTGGGCTGCCGCGCCAGGCAGCGAGGCCCCAGACCGCTCGCGGGAGTTGTGAAGCACTTGGCCTGAGATCGGCGCAGCGGCAGGTGGCGCTGCGCTTATCCGCCCTACTCCCTTGACGCTTCTTTGGCGGGACGGTGGCCTCAGTCGTCCTTGTAGGGGTTCTTCGTGCCGCGCAGCAGCAGGCGGATGGGCACGCCGGGCAAATGGAATTCCTCGCGCAGGCTGTTCACCAAGTAGCGTTGGTAGTCTTCGGGCATCTGCTCCGCCCGGGTGCCGAAGGCGATGAAGGTCGGCGGACGCGCCTTGGCCTGGGTGATGTAGCGCAGCTTCAGGCGGCGCCCGTCCACCAGCGGCGGCGCATGACGTTCCAGGGCGCCCTCAAACCAGCGGTTCAGCGCGCCGGTGGCCACGCGGGAGTTCCAGGTGTGATGCACCGCCCGCACCGCTGGCAGCAGCTTATCCACGCCGAAGCCGGTCAGCGCCGAGAAGTTCACCACCGGGATGCCCTTCATCTGCGCCATGCTGGTTTCCAGCCGGTCGGCGATGGCCCGGCGCGTCGCGGTACGGTCGGCCACCGCGTCCCACTTGTTCAACGCCAGCACGCAGGCCCGGCCCTCGCGCTCGATCAGCCGGGCCAATTGCAGGTCCTGCTCGTGCAGCCCTTCCAGGCTGTCTATGCACAGCACCACGACCTCGGCCATCTTCAGCGCCTCGATGCTGGCGCTGACGGACATCTTTTCCAGCGCCAGCTCGACACGGGCCTTGCGGCGCATCCCGGCGGTGTCCACGATCTCGACGGGTCCGATGTCGTCCTGCAGGAACGACGCGACGGCGTCCCGGGTCAGGCCCGGCTCCGGGCCGGTGATCATCCGCTCCTCGCCGAGCAGGCGGTTCAGCAGGGTGCTTTTCCCGGCATTCGGCCGTCCGACGATGGCGAGCTTCAGCGGGCGCTCGTCGTCCACCTCCGGATCCTGCTCCGGCAGTCGGTCGGCGATCTCGCCCATTAGGTCCGACAGGCCGTCGCCGTGCTCCGCCGACATGGCGAGCGGCTGGCCCAGGCCGAGGCTGTAGGCCTCCATCGCGGCGCTGGCCCCTGCCCTGCCCTCGGCCTTGTTGGCTACCAGCAGCACCGGGCGGTTCTGCCGGCGCAACCAGTTGGCGAAGTGGCTGTCGGCCGGTGTAATGCCGGCGCGGGCGTCCACGACGAACACCACCAGGTCCGCCTGCGCCACCGCGGCCTCGGACGAGGCGCGCATGCGACCCGGCAGGGTGTCGGGCGCCGATTCCTCAAGTCCCGCGGTGTCTATCAGGCGGACCCGCTTGCCGCGCAGCATGGCCTCCGCCTCCTTGCGGTCGCGCGTCACGCCGGGCTTGTCGGAGACGATGGCGTAGCGGCGGCCGGCGAGCTTGTTGAACAGCGTGCTCTTGCCGACGTTGGGCCGGCCGGCGATGACGACGGTGGGGAGGGTCAAGGGCTCACCTGGACGGCGCGTGTCATCGGAACGCCTGCAGCGAGCCGTCGTCGGTCAGGATGAATAGCGTGCCAGCCGCGGCAATGGGCGTCACGGCGGCGGCGCCGCGCAGGTTCTGCCGACCGATGATCTTGCCGTCGGCCGGGTTGACGGACAGCGCGGTCTCGTTGCTCCCGGCCAGCACCAGGCGTCCGCCGGCCAGAATGGGTCCGGTCCAGAACAGCGGGTCGCGGCGCTTCTCCGGGTCGTCGTAGCGCGGCAGGTCGGTCAGCCAGCGCAGCTTGCCGTCCTCCCGTCCGATGGCCGCTAGGGTCTGGTCCAGGGTTTGCACGAACAGGGTGTCGCCGGCGAGCCAGGGGGTTTCCAGGCCGCCGGCCTCCCGCTCCCACAGCCGTCGGCCGGAGCGCAGGTCGAGCGACACCAGCAGGCCGCCAACGCCGATGGCGAACACCCGGCCTCCATCCACGACGGGGAGACCACGCACCGCTGCCAGGTCCACGACGCTGTTGCGTCCGCGGGACGCCGCAAGGCTGTCTGTCCAGGCGAGGCCGCCGCTTTCGGCGCGCACCGCCGCGAGGTCGCCGGACTCGAAGCCGGCCACCACGAGGCCGTCGCTGTAGGCAGGCGCCGACTGCGACAGGACGGTGGTCGCGGCGCCGGCTGCCTGGTAGGTCCATTGGCGCTCGCCGTCCGCTGCCTTGAGCGACAGCAGGCGGTTGTCCAGGGTAGTGATGAACAGCCGTCCGTCGGCGACGCAGGGAGCCGAGCGGCCCGGGGTGTCCAAGCCCTTGCGCCAACGGATCGCGCCGGTGCTGCCGTCCAGGGCCAGGGCTTCACCGCGGCCTGTGGCGGCATACAGGACGCCGCCGGCCACGGCGATGCCGCCGCCGACGTTGGTGCTGCGGTCATGCTCGCCCTGGGTTTCCGTGCGCCAGATGCGGCTGCCGTTCGCCAGGTCGAAGGAAGCGACCACGCCGTCGCTGTCCATCGTGAACACGCGCCCGCCGGCGACCAGCGGCTGCGCCGTGACCTTCTGGCGGTAGCCGCCGCCCTCGCCAATGCTGGCGCGCCACGCCGGCTGCAGCACGCCTGATGCCGGGGTGTCCAGGGCGATGTGGCCGACGGCATGGGTGGCGTTGCCGCCGGCCTGCGGCCACTCGGCGAGGGTTGCCGGCGGCGGCACGTTGACGGTTGCGGCCGGGCCGTCCAACGCCAGGCCGCGCTGCGTGGTGCCTATCGCCTCGCGCTTGCCGGGCAAGGGTGGCTTGGCCTCGCTGAAGATGTTGTCGAACACGCTGCACCCCGTTGCCGCCAGCGGCAGCAGCAGCGCCGCCCGCCGGGACAGGCGCATCAACGGCTGGCCCCGGGCGGCGGGGGCGGCGCCTCGCCCAACTGCGTCAGCATGGCATTGGCCCGGCCGCGCGCACCTTCCGGCGCGGCGGGGTCCGTGGCCAGGCCGCGCAGGAGTTCTTTTGCCTGGTCGGCCTGGCCGGTCCGCAGGGCAAGCAGCGCCTGCGTCTCCTGCGCCAATGGCCGCCAGGGGCTGTTGACTTGCAGCAGCGGCTGCAGGCGGGCCTCGATGGCCGACGGATCGCCGGCGTCCACCTGGCGTTGCGCTGCCAGCAGGCGGGCAAGGTCGCGCAGCAGCGGGTCGGCGGCGCTGTCGTTGGCGACTGCATCCCAGTCGTTGAGTGCACCCGACAGGTCGCCTGTGCCCGCACGCAAGGCCGCGGCGCGCAAGCGGGCCAGGGTGCGGTAGCCCTCGGGGGCAGCGCCGGCCAGGCGGTCGAACTCGGATTGAGCGGCGGCGCGGGCGGGGGTTGATGCGCCGTCCGCCGCTGCCGGCCCGGCGGTGTCCCGGGCCGCCGCGGCGTAGGCCACCGCGGTCTCGGCATTCGCCTGCGCCTGGCGGGACCGCCACACCTGCCAGCCTGCGATGCCGGCGCCGATCAGCAGGACCAGGATGATGCCGGGGATGGCAAGACGCAGGGCGACCTGCCGCAACCGCTCTGCCCGGAAGTCGCTATTCAGCTCGTCGAAGATATCAGCCACATCGTGCCCTTTGGCGGTCCCTTGCAGGTGCGGCCGGACCATAGCGGCGCGGGGGATGCGGGGCAAATGGACCGAGGTTTCCATTAACCGGGGCTTCACCGGGGCGCGGCAGGATGGGCGTCATGCGCTCGATGTGCCTCATGCTGATCCTGGGCGTTTCCGCTTGCTCGCCTGAGCCGTGGGGCGTGCTGGCGGGGGTGGACGTGGTCTCGGTCGCGGTGCTCGGGCGGGGCGTCGGGGACATCGGCGTTTCGGCGCTGAGCGGGCGGGACTGCTCCGTCGTGCGGCTGGAGCGCGGGCAAACCTACTGCGCGGCACGGGATGTGGCGCCGGTGCCGGGTGTGTTCTGCACCCGCAGCCTGGGCACCGTGGATTGCTGGGACGACCCGGCCAATTTGCCGGGCCGATATGGCGGCGTTGGCGACGCCCCGGCACCTACCGCGGCGCAGGAACGGTATCGCCGCGCGCCTTGGCCCAAGGCGCTGACGGCCAACTGATGCCGTGTGGTTTGGAAGGAGGCGGTTCCGATTTGGGCGTTGTTGCAAAAAGCCAGGCGAGGCGGCGGTCCGGGGGCCGTGCCTGAAGCCTCCGGATTGCCGCGCCGCACGGAGGATGCGCTGTGACGGACAAGGGGAGCACGCCGGGGACAACGAATTCCTGGCCCGGCGCGTTAGGGCCGCATGTTCGCACCTGGCATTCCGCACGGCCTACCCCGCATCGGCTATTGCTGCCTTTACCGCTCGCCGCAAGCCGATGCGCAGGACGAGGCGCGGTTCAACGTCTCCGGCACCACTGTCACCGCCTTGCAGCGGATGGATCGGGCGCCGGCGTTCGAGAAGGTGATGGCGCTGGTGTCGCGCAACCTGCACGCGATGGAGAGCCACTTGCGCCGGGTGGCGTCGGCGTCGGCGATCGAGCGGATGCTGCGGCTGGACAGCGGGGTGTTGCCGGCCTTTACCCATCCCGTCGCCCGCTGGATGTATGACGAGCCGGCGATGCGCGAGCTGGTGGAGGCCGGGCTGGGCGCGTGCGGGCGCATTGCGCGGGAGGGGGGCGTGCGCCTGAGCTTGCATCCCGGCCCGTTCTGCGTCCTGGCCAGCCCCAACCCGGCCGCCGTCGAGAACGGCGTGACGGAGCTTGAGTATCACGCCGACCTGTTCCGCTGGATGGGCCTGGCCGGCGGCTGGCACCCGCATGGGACGCACGTGAACATCCACGTCGGGTCGAACGCGACGGGGGTGGAGGGCTTCCGCGCCAACCTGCCGCGCCTGTCCGCCGATGCGCGGGGGCTGCTGACGGTGGAGAACGACGAGGTCAGCTTCGACCTGGACAGCCTGCTGCCGCTGATGGACGACGTGCCGGTGGTGCTGGATTTGCACCACGAATGGCTGAGCAGCGGCGGGCGGTATATCCAGCCTGGCGATCCGCGGGTGGCGCGGGTGGCGGAGAGTTGGCGGGGGGTGCGGCCGGTCAGCCACATCAGCGTTTCGCGGGAGGATCTGCTGCCGAATCATGCGCCGGATGCGCTGCCGGACTTTGCGGCGCTGGTGGCAGCGGGGCACTTGCCGCACAAGCTGCGGGCGCACTCGGACACGATGTGGAATTCGGCGGTCAACGATTGGGTGATCGGGCACCTGGCGTGGACAGACATCGAGGTGGAGGCGAAGCTGAAGAACGTGGCCTCGCTGCAACTGGCGGAGCGGGTGCGGGGGATGCTTTCTGCAGAGCTACGGGTTGCTTGAGCACGTTTTTAGTTTTCCGCCTGCTGCAAGCTGGCTTATCAGCGATGTCGCATACTTCGGTTCAGTTATGATGCACGTCGCCTTTTATTCCACGCCATAGCCGCCACGGCGAATATCTTCGCCCAGAAAACTTATGCCACTGACAAGTCTGATGAGCGCCGATGTCGGATGCTCACCTCCCAGCTCCCACATTGAGGGAAAAACCGTAGAGTGGCTTGAAGCCTCCGGAAATCGCGACGTGGAATGCTGCCGGACCAACGTTCTACTTTTCCCAACTTACGTCGCTCCATTTAACGCCACACGGAATTCGTCCTCATGTTCTGCTACCCTCGAAACCGTACTAGCCGTCCTACCGGGTCCCCTAGCACCTCCCCATTCCGCATCACCACGTTGCCGCGCACCACTGTTGCCATCGGCCAGCCAGTCACCTGCATGCCGTTGAACGGCGTCCAGCCGCAGGGGGAGACGATCCAACTGTCCTCGATGGTGCGGCGGGCGTGCAGGTCCACCAGGGTGAAGTCGGCGTCGTAGCCGACGGCCAGGCGGCCCTTGCCGACCGCGCCATAGACACGGGCCGGGCCGGCGCACATCAGGTCCACCATGCGGGCCAGGGACAGGCGGCCAGAGGCCACGTGGTCGAGCATGACGGGCACCAGGGTTTGCACGCCGGTCAGGCCGGCCGGGCAGTCGGGCCAGGGCTTCATTTTCGCGGCGCGTGGGTGCGGGGCGTGGTCGGAGCCGACCGTATCGGCGGTGCCGTCGCGGACGGCGGCCCAGGCAGCCTCCCAATGGCGTCGGCCGCGGATGGGAGGGTTCATCACACCCATGCCGCCGAGCTGGTCGTAAACCTCGGGGGCCATCTGGGTCAGGTGGTTCACCAGCAGCTCGACGGTGGCGACGTCACGGTAATCGCTGACATACTCGAGTTCCTGCGCGGTGGAGACGTGCAGGATGTGGGCGGGGCGGCCGGTCTTGCGTGCCAGGGCCATCAGGCGGCGGGTGCCGAGGAAGGCGCACTCCTCGTCGCGCCATTCCATGTGGCTGCTGTAGGGGTCGCCGGACTTGAACAGGGGCTTGCGGGCTTGCAGGCGGTATTCGTCCTCGCTGTGGTAGGAGACCCGGCGGCGGCCGTTGCGCATGACGGCCTCAAGCGAGGCGTCGTCCTCGATCAGGAGGTCGCCGGTGCTGCTGCCGGCGAATACCTTGACGCCGCATACGCCTTCCAACAGCTCCAGGGCGGCTAGGTATGGGGCGTTGGGCTTCGTGGCGCCGACATAGAGGCCCATGTCGCACCAGGCGTTGGCCTCGACGTAGCCCTGCTTCCAGGCGACCTGGTCGGCGTCGGTGATGGCGGGGGTGGTGTTGGGCATGTCGAATACCGCGGCCAGGCCGCCCAGGACGGCGGCTCGGGTGCCGGTGGGAATGGTCTCGATGGCAGGGTCGCCGGGGTCGCGAAGGTGGACGTGGGGATCAATCAGGCCGGGAAGGACGTGGAGGCCGGCGGCGTCGAGGATGGCGTCAGCGGTGGCGCCGGGGGGGACGCCGATGGCTGCGATGCGGCCGTTGCGGACGCCGACGTCGGCGGATGTTTCGCCCCATGGCAGGACCAGGACGCCATTGCGGAGGAGGAGGTCATAGTGGTCGGGCATGGGCGGGTCTCTTTGAGGCTTTACGTGCGACACTGCACGGTAGGGGGAGAGGCAGGGCCGAGGGCGGGTTCAAACACTTCTGTCGGACAGCGGCAAGGGCGGTTGGATGGCGCGGGAACGCCATCCGAATGCGTCTGATCCGTAGAGATCGCGAAGGTAGGGGGCATTTTCGGAGGACGCGGCTTCGGATGCCGATTTGAGTTCGGCGGTGGGGCCGGTGCAGCTTGGCCGGACGGCGACGGGCTGGCGCTGGAGACGGGCGGCGGCGTCGTTACGCGGCGAGGTCCGCCGGGTCTGGAGTTCCGGGGTTTTGGGCTGCCACCGTGGTGGTGAACGCCGCGACGCGCCCATAGCAGTCGCATGCTGCGGCCTCCAAGCCGGGCCGGTTGCAGATAGTGACGCGGCCGCGCCGCTGGTCAACCAATCCAGCGGCTTGCAACGACCCAAGAGCGTTCGTCACCCCGGCCCGCCGCACTGCGAGCATGGTGGCGAGGAATTCCTGCGTGAGCGCCAACTCGTCGCCATCCACCCGGTCGTGCGCCAGCAGCAGCCAACGCGCCAGGCGTTGCAACAGGCTGTGCTGGCAGTTGCAGGCAGCGGTTTGCGCCACCTGCGCCATGAACACCTGCAGCGCGTCGGACACCAGTTGGCGCAGCACGGGCACGCCATCGAGTTTGCTGCGCAGCGCCAACGCCGACATGCGAAGGGCGCCGCCCGGCGTTTGCACCATGGCCCGGTTGTAGGACACGGCCTGCGGGCTGAGCAGAACCGGGTATCCGACCATGCCCTCCCGCCCGATCAGGCCAACCTCGACGCCATTGTCCGCATGGGCCACTATGGAGGCGAAGCCCTGCTCGACGAAGAACACTTGCTCGATGCGCTCACTGGCTTCGTGCAGGCCCTGGCCGTTGACCCAGCGCACGCGGGTCAGCAACGGGTGAAGCTGTGCCATCTCGGCCGGCGGAATGGCGGACAGCAGCATGTTGCCGGATGGCGGAAAATAAGAATTCACGATGCACGCACTCCTGGTATGAGAGGCGAGAGTGCAGAGCATCTCTCAGCCGCTTGCGCCCAAGGGTCGTGGCAAGTGGTATCATACTCTATAATGTACGCTTGTAGCGTGCACCTGTTATCTTGTTGGAAGGGTCCCGGTACGGTGCCGCAGCCTGGAAGGGCTTCGTTCCGGATGAGCCGGCGCAACCGTCCGGGGGTGATTGCGGCCGTCTTCTCCTGAAGCCTCGACCCTGCCGTGCTTGCCGCACAGCCGCTGCAGGCTGCCGCGTTCCACCTCCGCCGCTGCGGCGGCCAGGGCGGTTTTCTCGACCGGTCCTGGCGCCTGCTCACCGGCGCCTGCGATCCTGAAGCAGGCCATGATCCCTGCCTGATCCGTGCCGTTGCGCATGTCGGGCCGCGTGCGGCGGCGGCATCGCCGCATGGGGCGACATGCGCCGCCCATTGCCGGGCGCTCAGGTCCGTTGCGCGCGCCGCCTGGCGCGGGCCGACCGGCTGAACGGCACGACGAGCAGCACGGCGCCGCTATCGTCGTGCACCTGCATCGCCCACCCGGCCCAGCAGCGCCGCCCGCCGACCCTGTGCTGGCGGAGATGCTCCACGTCATGCTCGGCTTCTCGCCGGGCTGCGGCCAGGTCCGGCAGCTCGGTTCCTTCGACGTCATCAATCAACCCATCCCTGTTGGAGAGGACGAAATAGTAGCGCGGCATGGCTGCTGGTTTCCGTGGTTCCCCTCCCCCGCATCCGCCAGCGGCGCAGCGCGGAGTTGAGGCGCACCTAAGCCTGCCGCGGCCTGCCTGTCTCGGGCTGAAACGGCGGTGTGCGACACAGTTGGGAGAGGCGGTCCTGTTCCGTACCACGGGGGGTCCGTGATGGAACCAAGCCGGCGGGAACCGGGATGAAGGTGGCAATGGTGAATGCACGGTTGACGAGACCGCCGCGCTGGCCGTCCGAGGCGGCCTGCCTGCGCTCTGCTCCGGCGCTCGGAGACCGGTGCGAGCCGGCTCAGCGCGGCCGATCCTCGGATAGGCCCTGAGGCAAAAAGGCTGCTGATGCCGATGCACCGGCGGCAGAAACTTGCGGGCAGCAGCCTTCGAAGTCATTTGCAGCCCTGGGTGCAGGGTATTGGCGGGCGGTCAGAAGCGGTGGCGACAATTCAGATCGAATCCTTACAAAGCGCCTTTCAGGAAAGATGGCGGCTAAGCAGGCTTGCGCAGCGTGCCGCACGGATCGCTTGCGGTTGCGGCAGCCTGCTTAGCTTTTCACCTGTACGCGAACCTGCAGAGGTCTGCTGAGGGAGCGGCCGCGCATTGGATGCCGGGACGGTTTTCCTCGCGGCCCAGGGAGGGGACCTGTGGCGCCCCATTCAGCGACCGCGGAATTGCCCTACGTTTTCTTATTCCTTGACCCAAGCCAAGTAAACCACGGGCGAAACTCGGGATTTTCGGGCTACGGCCCGGGATGCGTGAGGGTTTGGCGCCGATCACCGTCATGGTCCAGCACCGTCCTGGTTGTCATCGGACGATCAGGACGCAGGTTTGCCGCGGACTTCGGCGCTTTGGAGAACACGGGAATGAAGCCCTGGACGCTGCAGCGGAACCAGGGGCCGAATAAACTTGGGGCTAGTCCGAAGGCACGTTGACACCCATAACCGGAAAGTGATAGTTAACTATCGTTTGCTGAGAAATCAAGGCGCAAGCGGCTGAGAGCACACCATTGCTCCCGCCTTCATATCAGATGAAAGCGGCATCAGATGGCTCCCATGATAATACAATTCATAGAAAATAATAACGAAGGCCGCACCCTGGAAGCCGAAAATATTGAACTCCGTGATATGCTGGCGGCTGAAAGACAAGTGAATTTTGGCCTTACCGGCAGGCTGGCCGCCTTGAACGCACGTCACGTGATCTCCGACTGTGCTGCAAAGGCAAACCGTAAGGAAATCAGCGACGGCCAGACGGCATTGGCGCTGTCGCGGGTGGAGGCGGAGGCAGGTCAGACCGATCTGGCAGCCAGCGCGGCAGCACTTGCATCGTCGCAGGCAGAAACGAGGGTCGGCCATGCCGAACTGGTGGCGAGTGCAGCGGAGCTTGCGTCGTCGCGAGCCGAGACAAGCGAGGGTCAGGTCGGCTTGGCAGCGAGCGGAGCCGCCAACGAAGTCCTGAAGCTTGCGAACATCCTGCTGGAGACGAATGAGGCAGTGCTAAGAGAGCTCGTGGAGGAGCGGACGGCCGCTCTGATGCGCGAGGTCGAGGAGCGCCATCGGGCTGAGGAAGCGCTGCACCGAGGCGAGAAGCTGCAGATGATAGGCCAGATCACTGGCAGCATCGCGCACGACTTCAACAACATCCTTCAAGTAGTCGTCGGCGGCGTGGAGCTGCTGCGCCGTCCAAAGCTGACCCACGAGCATCATGCCATCTGGCTGGAGAGGATAGACAAGGCTGCGGAGAGCGCCAAGCTGCTCATCAACCGCCTCCTCATCTTTGCCCGGAAGGAGACGTTGCAGCCCAAGGTGTTCGACCTCAACGAGCGCCTGGCGGAGATGTCCGAGCTGCTGGGTCCGACGCTAGGCCCGAACATCAGGTTGGAAAACAACTTTGCTCCCGACTTGTGGCCGGTGATGGCTGATCCCGGTCAGTTGGAAGTGGCGATCCTAAACCTTGCGGTGAACGCCCGCGACGCGATGTCCCTCCAGGGTGGGGTGCTGACCTTCCAGACCAGCAACGTGACGCTGGAGGCCACATCCGAACGCGTGGCGGGCGACTACATCCGCCTCGCGGTCAGAGATACCGGCACCGGAATGTCGCCGGCCGTCATGGCCCAGGTCTTCGAGCCGTTCTTCACGACCAAGGGGATTGGCAAGGGCACTGGCCTTGGGCTGGCTCAGGTGCACGGCTTTGCGAGGCAGTCGGGCGGCGACGTCACCGCAGAGAGCGCGCCCGGGCAAGGTACGACCATCTTTTTCAACTTGCTGCGCCCTGCCGCGGCAGAGCTTGCCAGCGCCGCGAAGCAGGAAGGACAGCGAGGCGTGGGTGCCAGCCGATTTGGCTCGGGTAAGACAGTACTGGTCGTGGAGGACAATCTCGACCTGGCCAGCCTCGCTGTTTCCATGCTGGAGGGTCATGGCTACGCAACGGAGTCCGCAGCGAATGCAGCCGAGGCCCTGGCTCGCCTGGATGCGGGGGACGCAGTTGATTGCGTCTTCTCGGATATTGTCATGCCTGGGCCGATGAACGGGCTGCAGCTTGCAAGCATGCTGCGGCTGCGGCATCCGCGGTTGGCTGTCGTGCTTTCCACAGGATACAGCCAAGCGTTGACGGAGAATGGCGACCAGGTCGTTGCGGAGGTGTTGAGCAAGCCCTACCGGGGCCACGAGCTGATGGCCGCGCTGGACCGGGCTTTCTCGGACATCGGGATGGCCGGCGTCCGTGGCGGGCCGGCACCGGTTGAGGCCGTTTCGGCGTAATTCCCCGTCGGATGAATACCTGATGAAGCGAAGCAGGAAGGCAGCTCCCCACGTATTGCCGGCGTGCGGCGCTCAAGGTCGTTTTCCGCTCCGTTCCATGCTTTCGTCGCTCCAGGCAACTTGATCCATGCGAAGCTCTCCAACGCCCGGCTCAACTGGCAAGAGTCTCGAATACGCCGCCCGCTGGCGTCCGGCCCAGGATGTGCGTGCGGTGCCACAGCGCATAGAACAGCAGCGTCCAGGCGGCGAAGCCCTCGTGCCGCCCTGACCCGGCGGCACGGAACAGGGCCGCAACCCGGTCCGGGTCAGCTATTTCCGCAACGCCCGGCTGCGCCGCCACCAGCGGGCCTAGGCGGGCACCCTGAGCGGCGATCCAGGCGCCGACCGGCACCGTGAAGCCCTGCTTTGAGGCGAAGGGCCGGGCGGCGGGCATGGCTTGGGACAGCCATTGGCGCAGCAGCCACTTCCCGCGGCCGTTGCGGACCTTCATCCCATCCGGCAGGCGGTAGGCGGCGGCGGTGACGGCTGGGTCCAGCAGGGGTGTGCGGCCCTCGACGCCGTGCGCCATCAGGCAGCGGTCCAGCTTCAGCAGCAGGCCGTGTGGGAGCCAGTCGGCGACATCGGTGGCTTGGGCCACCTGTAGGCGGGTGCGGCCGGGACGGGCGGCGCTGGCCTCGGCTGCGGCCAGGCCGTCGCGCCAGCCCTGGGGACGGGG
>DASWOJ010000493.1:0-9999 GCA_036398775.1 Acetobacteraceae bacterium | reverse complement strand
TGCTGACGGCGGCGGCATAGACCCGGGCGCCCCACTCGGCACGGAACCCGCCCGTCACCTTGCGGAAGATCACCGAAGGCCGCAGCGCGCGCTCGCAGGCTTTGTCGGTATAGGGCACGTCGCGTCGGGTGACGAAGCGGAACAGGTCGTCTCGGTCGCGGCGCATGGCGCGGAACAGACGGCGTGCGGCGGGCCGTTCCGGCGCTGGCCCTGACAGCAGCCGGTCCAGCTGTCGCTCCAGGCCCGCGTGGTATTGCGCCAAGGTGCTGTCCTTCAGCGCCGCCCGTCGCTTGCCGATCGCCATGGCCCGCAACAACAGCAGGCGAAAGCCCGGCGCAAACCCGCCATCCCCGCCCTCGCTCGCATAGGCGGCGTCGCGCAGCAGGTGGGCCAGGCACATCTGCCGTGTCGCGCTATGGCCCTGCTGGCCGCCGTAGCGGTCCGCCACCCCGACTTCTGGCTGCGCACCATCCATGAACGTGGACACGACGGACGCCGCCCGGGTGTTTGCGATCACGTGGCAGATCGCCGTCGAACCCAGCAGCACCCATTGCCACCACGTCGTGCCCTTGACCCGCGCCGAGGTCTCGTCCGAACCGACGACCGGGCTTCCGCGCACCGCCGCCGCGATCGGCGCGGCAGCAGCGAGCAATGGGGCCTCGGCAGGGGCCAGGATGTTGGCGACCGCACCCTGACTGAGGGTCAGGCCGAACACCTCGGACAGCAGGCAGACCAGGCGTTCGAAGCCGATCGCCTGGGTGACGTGCAGGTGGATGATCAGCGCACACAGCCCTGGCCCGAACGGCGAGCCGGGCTCGAACCTTTCAGGCGCAGGAGCGGCCACGCGCTTGCCGCAGCCCGGGCACCCGCCGCGATGGCGGTTGATGCGGGTCACGACCGGGCTGATCGGCGGCAGGTCGACATGGTCGTAGGCGTGGACGTCGGGCTGGTCAGCAAGGCCGAGCGCGTGGCCGCAACACGGGCAAGCATTGAGCATCGCCTCAATGATGCGGTCAGGGTGGACCGCCAGCGCGGGTAACGCCGGGGCGACCGTGGCGCGGCTTCTTCGGGCGCTCCGGGTGGTTTGGCTTGTGGCCCTTGGACGGCGGCGTGCTCGAGTTGCCCGGCGTTTTGCGTGGCGCATCGAACCTGGCTTCCAGCTCCGCAATCTGCGCCATCAACGCACCGATCTGCGCAGCTTGCGCTTCGGCCTGCACCAGTTGCACCTGGATTAGGGCAAGCAGGTCGTCCTTGGAAAGAGCCTTGAGGATCACCCCTTTCAGGGTGTTGTCTTTTCTGCTGCGAGCAGGCGTGCGGTTGCGACGTGGGTGCGCGCGGTTTTGCCATCGACGTAGCTCTTGGGTTTGGCGGTCTTGGGTGCGCGCTTGCTGGTGGCGACCTGTCTCGGGTTGATGGAGCGGGCGAGGCGGAGCAGGTGCTGGGCCAAGCCGGCCGGGTCGGCTGTGTCCCAGCGCGGCCAGTGTTCTGGCGGCAGGGCGATGAGCAGGCCCTCGTAGCCGCCCCTGACCTGCACGCCGAGGTGGAAGCAGGACACCTCCAGCGGCGGGGCAGGCGGCGCGGCGGGCGGCTGATGCGCTTGTTCCACTGCCCGCTGCAGCAGGGTGAGGACGTTGTAGGCCAGCACGGCTACGGCAAAGCCCAGCAACGCCGCGCGCGGATGGCCGAGGCTGCCGAGCTCGCTGTGCAGCACGCTTTCCAGGCGTCCGAACATGCCTTCAATGCGCCAGCGCATGCGGTAGAGTTCGGCAATGCGCTGTGCACCGACCGCCTCGGGCAGGTTGCTCCACAGCCGGATCGTGGTGTCGCCGTCCTCGGTCGGCTGATCCAGCGCAAGCTCGACGCGCCGCCATCGCGAAGCGATCCCACGGAGTGATGTCAGCGAAGCTGACTGGGGCGCTTGCGCTTGGGCAACTGCAATCTCTTGCTCGCGCACCTCGCCCGTCCCGGTGCGGCCGCACGCGCACCACGCCCCTTGCTCGACCAGCCGCGGGTGGCGGCCGTGCTCGCGCACGATGAAGCCGGCGCCTGCGTCCTCCAAGCCACCCAGCACCGTGCGGGTGCAGTAATGGCGGTCAGCAATCCAAAGCTCTCCGGGCCGTGCGCCCTCCAGCAGCGGCGCCACCGCGGCCCGCTCGCTCGCATGCGCGTCCTCGCAGGCCACCAGGTCCACAACCAAGCCAAGGTCCGGGTCATACACCACCAACGACTGCCCCGGCAGCGCCGCACCCCGGAAGCCGCGCAGCGGCAGCAGCCGCTTCTCGCTCGCGGGCAGATGGTTGCCGTCCAGCACCCGCAGCCGCCAGCCGGGCAGGCTCTCGGCACCATGGTCCACGGCCGCCATCACCGGCCCGAGCCGCTCGGCGCTGCCGCGCACCAGAGCACGCAAAACACAGGGCTCGGTGTGGTTGACCTTGTCGTACAGCGACCCAAGCGACACCGGCAGCGCCGGCATCTGACACGCCGCAGCGTGCAAGGACGGGCGCAGGCCCAACGACACCAGTGTGGTCAGCTCCACAACCGTCGAGAACAGCAGCTCGCGCGAATACTGCTGCTGCCGGTGCGCCTCGAACACCTCGTCCACCCAGCCCGCCGGCAACGCATGCTCCAGCACCAAGCGCGCCATCACGCTCGCCGGCGCGTGCCGCTCGAACCGCTCCAAAACCGCAGACCAAACCGGCCCGTTCCCATCCGATCCCGTGCTCATCCATCCAGGTTGGGAAGAGCGCAGCCACCCTGAAAGGGGTGGCCTTGAGGATCTTACTGTTCACGGGAGGCGATGAACCGATCCAACCCTCGACCTGTCAAGCCCGACGTCCACGCCATCAATGGTCAGACACCTAGGACGGGTGAGTAGTTACCGCTTGGTCATTCTTACTCCTGATCCGCGGCATCCTCGCCGCGCTCAGGCAGAAAATCCACTTAACGACCTGTCCGAATTCTCCCGGCCATCTCTGAAATCCACGACGACCTTGTCCGGCGCGAAGTCCATCCACCGGGCATGGGCGGCGAACCGTTCCGATGCCCCGGCGGGCGCCCCGGCCAGGAACGGCAACGCCGCCAGCGCCAGCGCCGGCCCTCTTGGCGCTACGGTCATGGCCGGATCCCCCAGTCGTTCCGTACGTCGCATGGACCTGTGATGCCGCGCACAGTGGCCCCGCCTGCTGCGCCATAAGTAGCGGTCATGGCGGCGGCGTCATCCAGGACATGGGTCCCGGACCCCAGGCGGCGCACCATCGCAGGAGAAACATCATGAACACGTTCGCACGCGTTGCCCTGGCCGTCCTGTCCCTCGCCGCCAGCCCGGCCTTGGCGGAGAACGAGGGGAACGGCACCCCCTTCCCGTATGCTGCCGAGGCACGGGTGTCGTCCGGCAGCGTCTTCGTTACCGAAACCTGGTCGCAGTCGCACCCGCAGTTCACAGGCAACGGCACTCAGGCGTCCAGCCTGGCGGGGCTGTTGCCATCCGGCGGCAGCGAAACGCCGGTGATGACCGCCAATTCGCTGCCCGTACGCGCCGTGGATGGAATGGTGGCCTATGCCGGACTGCGGCGCCGGGTCCCGGTGACGGTCACCCAGATCGTGGTGTCCAACAACCAGGCGCAGCATCTCGCCTACGGTGCGGCAGTCGCCAGGCGCTGACCGGCGTTGTCTACTGCAACGGACGGGGCTGACTCCAAGCCGGCCCCGTTTGGCTGCGATCCCAGCATGCGGCGTTGCATCGAGACCGGAACCATGTTCAACGCCAGGCCAATCAGTCATAGACGGCTTTGGTGCACAAATCAGGTAGTGGACGTGCGGCGGTAGCTGGACGCTGTTTTAAGCAACCCGTCGCGACATCGGCATGCCGAGGCGGGTCATCCGGTTCAGCACCGAGCAGGCGGCCTTGGCCTCGGTCTTCTGGGCCGGCAGGGTCCGGGCGCGAAGGCTGCTGCCGATGACAACCTTGAAGCGGAACATGGCGGTTTCCGCGTGCGACCGCCGGCCGTAGCCGACCGCCTTCTGCCAACCCATGCGACCCTTGTCCCCGATCATCCGGATGTGCTGGTCGCGCTGGCTGGGTGCCGTGCCCGCGGCTGGGCTCGGCACCGCGGTAGAGCGCGGCGGGATGACAACCGCCACGGGCGGGTCGGGCTGGCGCTCGGCCACTGCTTGGTAGACGGGCTCGCCGTCGTAGGCGCCGTCCGCCGTTACTGACGCGAGGGAGCCGGGGATCTGCCCGAGCAGTGAGCCGACCTGCGATGCGTCGCCGTCCTCGCTGCCTGTCAGCTCGGACGCGAGGATCTCGCCGGTGCTGGGGTCGACGGCCAGTTGCAGCTTGTGCCACGTCCGAGTGCCGCGCTTACCGTGGTTTTCGACCAGCCACTCGCCTGCGCCGTAGACCTTCAGGCCCGTCGCATCAATCTCCACGTGCACCGGTCCGCTGGCCTGCGCCAGCGACGCGGCGAGCGCCAGGCTGGGGCTGCGGCGGGAAAACATCGTGTGGTCGGGCACGCCGACATCAAGGCCGAGCAGGGTCACAAGCGAGCGCAGCAGGCCTTCGGTTTGCCGCCAGGGTTGACCAAAGGCCAGGCGCAGCAAGCGGCCGGTCTCGATCGCCAGGTCCGCATAGTCGCGCGGGCGGCCACGCTGGCCCATGTGAGGCGGATGCCAGGCCGCCAGCGCCTCGGGCGTTACCCAGACCGTCAGGCTACCGCGTTGTTGGAGCGCTTTGTCATACTCCGGCCAGTTGACGACCTTGTAGCGCGCCCGCGGGATCTTGTGGCGGCGTGCCTCATTGGCCTTGTAGGGCATCAGTCATCCGACGAACGAGAACGTAGACTTATACGCCTGCTACCCACTCCGCCAAAGCCTACAAGCCTCGAATTGTGCACCAACGCCACGGCGGACCCGTGTCGTCGCTGACCCTGACCACGACCGACGGCAATGGCTTCGCCTTCGGCAACTTCACCGAGGTTGCGGCCGCGGTTCCGGAACCTGCCTCGCTGCTGCTACTGGCCGGGATGACGGGCCTGCTGAGTGTCGTGCGCCGGCGCGCCTGAAGCTATGCGCGCCGGTGCGCCTGACGTTATGAGCGGAGGATGCTGCCTGTGCCGGTTGCCGGTTTGTCTTGCAATCGGGTTGCTCGCGCTTGCCGGTGCCGGGTGCCCAGCTGCCGCTATGGCTCTCTGCCCGTCCGCCGAAGGGGCGAGTGACATCCCTTCATCGCCGGCGTCCCGCATGCCGCACCTAACCGGGATCATCATTGCTAACGGCCGGCGCCAGGCCCTGTTTAGAACGCCAGACGAGCAATCCATTGTGGCCGTTCCCGAAGGTGCAGAGATTGATGGCTTCGATGTCGTGGCTGTCTCCGCCGACCAGGTGGAGCTTCGTTGCCACTCAGAGACTTATTACGTCAGTCCCGTGCCGGACCCAAGCTACCGGGCGGCGATGATCGCGCTGCATCCGCGCGCTCCCATGCCTGCGTCTGTGCAGAGGTCTCAGTCGGACAATGACAAGTAGGCCTGCCCGCGGGACGGCCTGCATGCGGTCCCCCACCCATACCACCAGTCCTATTCGGCCTATGCCACCCATAGGCTGCTCATACCGGATGCCATGACCGTCCGCATGACATGGCGCGCCGGTCCGGACTCTGCCGTGTCCACCCGCAACGCCGCCCGCATCCGCTCCACACCGTGACGGCGCCGTCCTGCGTTATCTCGTAACTCATGATCTCGTGGCTATGGAATCAATGCGCATGAGGCGTGCCAATGCCGGCGTGAACCCGAGGCGTGCCAGGGTCATGTCCGCTGAGCTTTGTCGGAGCGCCCGCCGCTGGCAATCCACAGAATTGCGTTACGCGCGATAACCGCGATCGTCGCGCCTGTGTGGGGCGGTGTAGGCCGGAAAGCGTATCGCGATGTCGCGGGGCCGAGATCGCAATAAATTTGGATTTCGGCGTAAGGTTCAGCGCAGCAACGTGCCGTTATTGGCAATAACGCACGCGTTGAGCCTTGGCAGAACGTGCCCGAGATCGCGATAACCTTGGCTTGACGTCGCCGATGTTCGCGCCGCTCCGGTATGCTGCAGAAGCCTGGTCAACCGTCGCGGTGACATCCTTGCAGTAACGTAGAACGCGGGCCAGGGACGGCCGTGACCGACGGTCGTCGCCTCGGGGCGTGGGCAGCTGCGCCGCCTGGAACGCCTGGGCGTAGTCGCCCAGCGAGAGGGCGCTCTCAGCACGCGCCTTCTCGATCACAGGCTCATAGGCCGCGACCGCATGGGCCTGCGCCGCAGCAGGCTTTGCCTGGCCGGGCTTACGGGGAAGCAGAGACGTCGTGACGGGGTTGGACCGGAACACGCGCAGCAGGCCGTAGACACGGGGTATGTTGAGCTTCAGGTCACGGGCCGCCGCTTCCACTTCCTTGCGGCTGAGATGAGCGGCGTCCGACAAGGGCCGGAGCACCGCCTCGCGCCGGGCGGCCTCGGTCCAGACAGCATCGGAGTCCGAAAGCAGCGGCGTTGCGGGCGCCTGCGTCCTGGTCATGCACGCTCCGTTGCACGCATGTTCGCACGCGATCACCCGCCATAAGGATGTCCGCACGATGCGTGGCTACGTCAGGCGGGCGAAGCTGCTGACTGAGAACCCAGCCAAGCTGCTCGGGCTGTGACCTCGGGCACGTGAAGCTCCGCGCTGCCAAAAGCGGCAAGCGCCGCGGCCGCCGTTCGACTCTGCCGCCAGCATTGCGAGCTTCCTTCCAGCACACTTGCACACTAGAGTGATGGAGCACTAGCAGCCTGGCCCCGACATCCTTGCTTTCCCCCATCCGGATTGGCTTTAGCAAACGCCCGAAGTGGCTGGCTCTTCCGAGGCGCTCGCAAAGTTGGGGCAGCATCCCTTGATGCCGGCGTGACACCGTGGGTTTATGACTATGACCAGATCGGGAAGACTAGTTCCACTTGCGCACTAGCCCACCAGTGCGCCAGCACACTATTGCACCAGGGGGTGGTCATATCCTCGCCCGACAACTCCGCGAGGAAGTTGGGCAGCGGCACGAAGGGGCAGTGTTGCGGGTAGGCATCTCGAAAGCGTGCCCGTTCGATCTGCATGCACTGGTGCCCGTACCGCATTCTATCCTCCGCTTAGGATCAGACGATCCAAAGGCCATTGCGTGGATATGGGGGAACTGGGGAACCACGTAGTCGCTGCGGAAGGTGACCCGCCTGCCCTGCCCTTCGGGATTCAAGGTCGGGTTTTTCTCCGCCGATTGGTCCCCATGGCCAGTGATCAAGTCGTGCCGTGAAGGCTCAGCAATTTTAAATGCCCCTGCCCACCGTAGGTTCACACGGCGATTTGGGCCGCGATCTCGGAGGGCGGTTTCGAGTCGACCAGGGTTTGCATGAGGGTCTGCCAGTTGGGCAAGGCCAGGTAGGCCGTGATGGTGCGGATGTGCTAGAAGAAGCGCTTGCGTGCCCGCTTGGCGGTCCTGACGTCGATTCAGGCTTGTTCGAGGCAGTCGCAGACGGTGTGGAGAGCAAACGCCCGCAGGTTCATGGCGGCGAACATCATGGCGAGGTGCTGCTTGCCGTGGCCGAAGTAGTGTTTGAGGTGGTAGCCGTAGGACTTGAGGATGTTGAAGCCCTCGTTCTCGACCTTCCACCTCGCTCGGGCGCAAGCCACGATCTCGGCGACCGTATCTTGCGTGACGGGCGGCGAGGTCACGAAGGCATTGTCATAGGTGACCTTGTCCGGCGAACGTCTCTGTTCGACGCCCTTGGCATCCGTGATGGTGACGCCGATCCAGTTGACCAGCATCGCGTCGTGGCCTTCGCGCAGCGGGGCTTGCTCGAACCAGTGGTAGCGACAAGTCAGGCGCTTGCTGCCAGCTTTCTGCTTAACCGTGTGCTCCTCGACGGCGGCGCCGTTCATGAAGTCGTAGAGCACCTTGTGTGACGACGGCTTGGCGGTGAACAGGCAATCGTCGCCTGCACCCTGGACGGCCGCGGCGACCGGCTGGCAGGCAAACAGGTCGTCGCCGAGGTAGATGGGCCGCAGGTCCTTGACGCGCTCTGTGTGGTTGGCGAGCCAGCGCTTGGCGGCATTGCGTTCGCAGTCCTGCCTCTCGGCGCCGTCCTGGTGTGCGACGAACTCCGGGGTCACGCACAAATCGCTGCGCGACTTCGCTGGGGTAGCGCCATCGCATGGCCCGGCGCCACGATCGTGGCGGCCAGCATGGAATGATAGCTCTCGACTTGGCTGTTGGCGCGCATGCGCGTCCGGCACCGCGAGCAGCCGGGCTTTTGCGAACAGAGGTATTGCGTATTGTCGAGTGCGACCGGCACGCGCCCGCCAAGCCGCTGGAATGGCACGAAGCCACCGCGCCGGCGCAGGACGTCCAAAGCGCCATCGAAGGCAGACTGCAGGTGCTAAGCATCAACCGGATCCAGCATCGCCCGGATGTGGTTGTCGGTCAGAATGGTCGTCATGCCGAACAGGGTCCGCCAGTTCAACGTCTTGCAACCCTCCTCCAGCCCCCGCTGGCAGGACAGGAACGACGCGCTCTGCATGAAGAGCAGCGAAAAGGTGGACAAACCGATGTCCGCCATGGAGTAGGTGACGCCACCGCCACGCCGCTTGTCGGAAACGCCCGCGTACGCTGTCAGCACGCCGTCGATCAGTGCCTGGAGAACCTGCAGGACCATCTTGGACCATGCCGAATGGTGCAGCGCTACTAGCCTCCTCAGCCATCAATTAGGGTTGCTGGTGAGGGCTGGCCAGAGTTGATTGTCGATCTCCGACTGCGATACGTTGATTAGCGGCACACCCGGACTCTGACTTCCTTGGGCAGAATTATTCCGAGCCCATCCTACCAAGCATCCATGGAATGATAGCGCACTAGTGCGCTAGTCTTCAATCACGCTCGTGCGATAGCGGACTTACCGTAGCGTTCGAACATGAGGTTCAGCCCTTCAGCGATCAGGTCGGCTTGGTCTAGGTCGTTATCGAGCGCGATTTGCGCAAGCTGCTTACGCACTGCGGGATCGACCCAAACGCCGATCGACACTTTGCCCACCCTTGAGCGTTGGACCTGCCGGGAAGATACGGCGACCGCAGCGGAAGGGACCTTTTCGGCCGAGACAGAGGACACCAGCGTCGGCTTCGGCCGACGCTGAACGCCTTCCCGCTCCTCGAAGGTCTGCATCGCTGACATGAAATCGACCGGCTTCTTGCTCATGCCGCCACCCCATTCCCACTCGTCACCTTTCGTACTTTCCCACTAGTGGACTTCCCCTCTGGGGGACTGGTTTTCAAACCCACAGTCATGCTCGCCCACTGCATCAGAGCGTTGATCTCCTGCGCGGCCTTTCCGCCCGGCTCGTACTCTTGCGCTGTCTGGCCGGTGAGCAGGCACCGGTTGAACGCCACGCGCTGCCCGAGGCGGGTTGGGGCAACCGCCAGGGAGAACTGCGCCGTGATAGCCCTTGCGGCTTCGTCGGCCACGATGCCCTGCGGCGCCACCTCGTTCAACACGGCGAAGGTCGGCTTCTTCAGGTAGTTGAGGAGATCGGCGGTTTTCCGCATGGCACGGAGGTCCATGATCGACGGCTGACAGGGCACAAGGATCAGGTTAGCTGCCCGTGCAGCTTCAAGGGCCGTGCCTTCACTGTGGGGGGCTGTATCAAGGATCACCACCTCGGCCCCATTCTCCCGGGCCATCTCCAGTGTTTTGTCAAGCCGTGAGGCAGGGACCGCCATCACGTAAGGCCGCTCGGCTTGCCGCGCATCTTTCCATTCGGCGGCCGAAGTCTGAGGGTCGAGGTCGACGAGAAGCGTCTGATGCCCTACGGCCTCAAAAGCTGTTGCGAGATGGATGGCAAGCGTCGTTTTACCGACTCCGCCTTTCTGTGAAATGAGAGCGATAGTAAACATACGTTCTCCCTTACTAGTGCCCTAGTGTGCTTTGATACTAGAGAGCTGGCGTTCAACGGTCTCTCTACGAT
>DASWOJ010000492.1:0-27446 GCA_036398775.1 Acetobacteraceae bacterium | reverse complement strand
GGCGCCTGCACGTCGGGTGCGAGGGCGGCGGCGGGGAACGGGGCGGTCATGGGTCCGGGGTGGCGCGGGAGGGCATGGCGGGGCGTCTAGCACCGCCGGGGCGGGGCCGGAACCCCGGATGCGGCATGGCGGGGTTGGCGGGTGCGGCGGCAGGGACCGGACCGCACCCGTGCGGGCGAGGCAGGCAGCGGACCGCCCGCTGGGGCGCCGCCGCCTACGTATGAAGGAAGGGCATGTCCAGCAACGTGGCATCGGCGCCGCCGCCGGCTGCGAGCAGCGCGTTGCCTGATCCTCCCACCGGGACATGCACCGTGCCGCTTGAGTAAAGGATAGCCATGCCCCCCGGCTGCGACGTGCCGTTGAGATCCACGCCGTCAACATAGAGGTTGCGGTCCGTATCGGGCGTCCCGCCCCAGGCGTCGTTGATGAAGCTGATCGCCAGGTCGTGCGCGCCGACGCCGAATGCGCCTTGGAGGTTGAAGGTCTGGTCCTGCGCCAGGCCGTGCAGGGCGGTGACCGTCTGCACGCCGCCGTACTGCTGGCCGTCCACGCTGACGATGAACTGGGCGTCGCCCAGCCAGGCGTCCTCCGACAGGTGCAGCGCGATCACGTCGGCCGTGCCAGGTGCGGCCACCGGCGTTGGCGTTGGCGTGCTGGCGGGTGCGCCGTACAGGCTTTGGATGCCGGCGATGTCGGTTCCATCGAGCGTCTGGTTGGTGGCTCCGACCGAGGCATACATGACCGCATTCGGGTCGGAGGCGTGGGCGAGGCCCAGGGCATGGCCGATCTCGTGCAGCGCGACCTGCTGCAGCGTGGCGGGGGTGCCCGAGTAGCTGTAGCCGCCTGAGCCGTTCGGGACGAGCGCGAACTGATTCGGGTCCTCCAAGCGGACGACCTCATCGGGCACGAAGGTTCCGGTGCTGGTCCAGCGCAGGTTGGTTTGGCCGATCACCCCGGTGGACGGGGTGTTCAGGATGCCGAAGCCGATGCGGATGTCGGCTGCCAGGCTGTCTGCGACCTGGGTGAAAGTCAGCGGGGTGACGGACGCCCACTGCTGCAACGCCCACTGGATGGAGCTTTGGTAGCCTCCGGCGATGGAGCTGCTGAAGGGATCAGAGGAGTCAACGCTGTAATTGGCAGTTGCGAAGCTGTATGTGATGCCGGTGGTGGACCACTTGGCTCCTTCAAGAGCATAGTCTGGCATTGGTTTCCCCCCTCAGACATGTTGCAAAGGTCATGCGCGAAGCGGTCGCGTTGGCCTGCACTCCAGGTTGCATGGCCGTTCGCCTGACACTCCGCTGATGCCAAGTACGTCTGTTCACCGTCTGCCATGATGCGTGGCGGGCGTCTAGCCTGAGGCGGAACAACCTTGGCGTGTTGCGGCCCGACCGTCGTGGGCGCGCCACAGCATCGGGCGTATGGGCTGACCCAAGGGGCCGCGCGAGGGGGCAGCATGGGCCGTATGCCCGGGTGCGCGTTGCGTGACGGTCGGGCCGCTGCTTCATGCCCCCATGCCAGGGGCTGCTGATCGAGGGCGGGTGGCGCCCGGCCCGCGAACCGGCGACGGAGGCGGCGTTGGCAGCGGCGATCCGCCGGTTGCTGCCGGAGGTTGCACCCCATGCCTTGGAACGTCCGCAACGACCTGCCTGCCCGTGACTTGGGCGAGGCCGTTGCCGAATGACCTGGACCTTGTCCGCTGCTCCTGGATTGTCCCGCGCCGGCGCAGCCAGGTCAGCGTAAGCTGCTGGCGTTCTTGCCGGGTTCCAATCATGGGGCGCCGCCCGTTGCGTGCCCTAGCCCGGCACCCGCTCCACATCCGCCCCGCAGGCTGCCAGCTTCTGCTCCAGCGCCTCATAGCCGCGGTCCAGGTGATACACCCGGTTCACCATCGTCTCGCCGCGCGCCGCCAGGCCGGCCAGCACCAGCGAGCTGGACGCACGCAGGTCCGTCGCCATCACCGGCGCCCCGGACAAGCCGCCGGGCACCCCGCGTATGATGGCGCTGGAGCCGTGGACGTTGATGCGGGCACCCATGCGGTTCAGCTCGGGCACATGCATGAAGCGGTTCTCGAAGATCGTCTCCGTCACCATGGACGCGCCCTCGGCGACCGCCATCAGCGCCATGAACTGGGCCTGCATGTCGGTCGGGAAGCCTGGGTAAGGCTCCGTCATCGCGTCCACCCCGTGCAGGCCGTTCATCCGGCGCACGAGCAGGGCGTCGGCCTCCTCCACCACCTCGACGCCAGCCTCCTGCAGGATGCGGCTGACTGCGCCCAGGTGGGTGAGGCGTGCGCCGAGCAGCCTCACCTCGCCGCCGGTGATGGCGGCGGCGCAGGCGTAGGTGCCGGTCTCGATCCGGTCGGCGACGATGGGGTGGTGCGCGCCATGCAGCCGGGGCACGCCCTCGATCACCAGCTTGTCCGACCCGGCGCCGGTGATGCGGGCGCCCATGGCGGTCAGGCACGCCGCGAGGTCGGTGATCTCGGGCTCCCGGGCGGCGTTGGCGATCTCGGTCCGGCCGTCGGCGAGGGCGGCGGCCATGAGCAGGTTCTCGGTCGCGCCGACGCTGGCGAAGGGCAGGATGATGGTGGCGCCGCGCAGTCCGCCGGGGGCCTGGGCGTGGACGTAGCCGGATTCCAGGCTCACGACGGCGCCCATCTGCTCCAGGCCCTTGAGGTGCAGGTCCACCGGCCGGGTGCCGATGGCGCAGCCGCCAGGGAGCGACACCCGGGCCTCCCGCACGCGGGCCAGCAGCGGGCCGAGCACCAGGATGGAGGCTCGCATCTTGCGGACTATGTCGTAGGGCGCCTCGGTGTTGGTGATCGGGCCGCCGATGGAGAGGGTCCGCCCATCCGGGTCGCAGGCCGGGCCATGCTGGGACACCAGGGCCGCCATTGTGGCGATGTCGGCCAGGCGCGGCACGTTGCCCAGCACCAGCCGTTCGTCGGTCAGCATGCCGGCGGCCATCAGCGGCAGGGCGGCGTTCTTGGCGCCGCCGATGGGGATGGCGCCTTGCAGCGGGCGTCCGCCGCGGATGCGTATGCGGTCCATAGGTCGCTCTCCTACATGCGCGGCAGGGCGACGCCGCGCTGCCGCATGTATTTGCCGGCCTTGTCGGCGTAGCTGACGTCAGGCGGGCTGCTGCCCTGCAGGAACAGGAACTGGCAGATGCCCTCCTGCGCATGGATGCGCGCGGGCAGCGGCGTGGTGTTGCTGATCTCGATGGTGACTTGGCCCTCCCATTCCGGCTCAAGCGGCGTCACGTTCACGATGATGCCGCAGCGGGCATAGGTGCTCTTTCCCAGGCAGATCACCAGGATGTCGCGCGGGATGCGGAAGTATTCGACCGTGTGGGCCAGGGCGAAGGAGTTGGGCGGGATGGTGCAGGAGGTGCCGGTGCGGGTGACGAAGCTGTCGGGGCTGAACGCCTTGGGGTCCACGACGGCGCTGTCCACGTTGGTGAACACCTTGAACTCGTTGGCGACGCGGGCGTCGTAGCCGTAGGATGACAGGCCATAGCTGATGACTCCGTCGCGCTGCTGGGTTTCGACGAACGGCTCGATCATGGCGTGCTCCGTGGCCATGCGTCGTATCCAGTGGTCGGGCATCACGGGCATGGGCGGCATTCCAGGTGGGCAGGCGGTGCGTCTAGCCCAGCGCGGCCCCGGCAGCAAACGGTTGAAGGCGGCCGGGCGTTTGGGGGCAGTCAAGCCTTCGGGGGCGGATTGGTCTCCGGTGCGGGCGCCTGGCGGGCGCGGGCCTGCTCCTTGCGGCGGCGCAGGTTCTCGCGCAGGGCGTCCGCCTCGCGCTGCCGGCGCGCTTCGGCTTCCGCTTGGGCCCGGGGTGTCGCTGCGGGCTTGGGATCAGTCTCGGGCATGGCGGCATCGGGCCATCGCTGGGCCGGCCTCGTCAAGCGCCGATGGCTGGCGGGGCCGCATCCGCGGCTTGCATCATGCGCCGGGGCCAGGGTATAGGCGGGGCGTCGCTGTTGTAGCTCAGTGGTAGAGCACTCCCTTGGTAAGGGAGAGGTCGAGAGTTCAATCCCCTCCAACAGCACCATCTTTCCTCGGTGCTCCAGACGACAGGCTTGAGCGTTGATGACGGTTTCCGTCGCGGCGCGAAGTGTGCGGGCCGGGTTTGCGACGTTCTCCGGATTTCAGGGGCGACGTTCCTTAAACGATTCGAGTTGCCGATCCGCTTTTGCTAATCTCACTTATTGGCAGCGCGGCGGCGTCAGCGGCATGGCACCCGATACTGGACTTAGCCAGACCCGTGATTGCAGGCCAACCAGATGCATGCGGGCAGGACAGGGTACGGCATATTTCAAAGTGATCTTTGCCGTTGCTATTGTCCTGGAGTTCACACATCCGCTTCAGGCGACGCTGGAACGCCGGTGAAAGCCGCGGGCGGTTGTGGCCGTTCATCTCGTTTGCAACGTTGGGATGCGGCACATAGGGTCTTCAGCATAATTTGAACGAGATGACGACTTTGGGATTGTCCGGTGTGGAGCGCAGCCCGGCAGCTTGCGCCGGAGGACTTGAATGGCTTTTCCGTCCAAGGAACGGAGGGCCGCGGCGTCAGGCGCCGGGGCAAAGGCCTGACGGCTTGATCCCCGTTCGCTAACGCTGATCGCCATATGTCTGACCCGGCTTCCCTGCGCTCCGCTCGCCAATTGAAGCCGTTATGTGGGGGCAACGAGGGTGTTGAGCGGAGTTCGCGGGCAGGCGCCTGCCCTGCTCCGGTGCCCGGAAACCCACGCCGGACGACGCAGCGCATTTCCGAACAGGCACTTGCAGACCGAAAGGGATCGGCAGGCCGGCGCATTGCTTGCCGGGTAGGACCGCCGACCGGGGCGGTCCTACCCGGCACACCGGATGGAACTAGCCCGGAACCGGGCTTGACAGGGCCAGGACACGGCGCCGGGCTCCCTGCTGCATCAAGTCGTCCGGCCTTGCCGCCAATGTTTCTGGCTGATCCGCGTCCAATTGCGCCGCGTCGGACCAATGCACGGCGTCCGGCAAAGAGCGCGCGCAAAACTGGTTGGACCCGCTTCATAATCGCGGTCCTGGCCCTTGGATCGGGTGGAATGCAACCGGCTGCGCCTGCAAGCGCCGGATTTCGAACTTGCGAGAGGCCGATCAGCAGCGTATCGAGTCGTTGTTTGGGGAGTTACGAAGCGGGATCCCAGGGCGGGACTCAAAAAGAAGTCTTGAAAACCATCGGCGAAAGACGCACTTTCCTGGCGCAAACGAATCGGGATGCAGGCATCATGGACGCTATGGCTGAGAGAATTCACAAGATGGTTTCTACCCTCAACTACACTGAGCTGGATGAACTGATCGCGCTCGCGCAACGGGAACGCGAAGGAAAGCTGGAACAGGCCCGCCGCAGCTTGATGGCTGAATTCGAAGAGAAAGCGGCCTCCATCGGCCTAACGCCGGACCAGCTTTTCGGCCAGACACGCGGCGCCCCCGAAAAGCAGAAGCGCGGCAAGAAGGGTGAGCAGCCGACGTCCACTCCGGCGGCTGTAAAGTTCCGCTCACCGAGTGGGCAGACTTGGTCCGGACGCGGCCGCAAGCCGACGTGGCTGACCCAGGCCGAGGCTGCGGGACAGTCGGCTGAGGATTTCCGGATCCAGCACTAAGCAAACCTCTGGAGGTTTGCGGGTATTTGAAAAGTTAAGCGGGCTTGCACGGCCCGGCACGGACGCAAGCCGTCTGCGACATGCCGCGCAAGCCTGCTTAGGACAGATGACCGGAGGCCGGCCTACCGCCTGATTTGGCTGTGGTCCGCCAGCATTGCGGACAGGGCCGGCTCGATGGCTTCGGCCATGCGTGTTTGCGCGGCAACGGTTGGGTGCAACGGCGGGTCCGGCGGGTCCAGCATGTCGTCGTAGAAGGTCCCGCGGTCCACCTGACCGTCGTGCACGAAGATAGCGCTCAGGTCCATGTAGGCGACACCCGGCACCGCGCCGCCGCCATAGCGGGCTGCCAGGCCACGGTTCACCTCGGCCGTTGTTTGCGTCACCCACTTCGAGCGTATGCTGGGCAGCACGCCGATCAGCAGCGCCCTTGCATCCGGCAGACGGCGGCGCAGCTCGGTCAGCACGGCGTCAATGCCGGCTAGCGTCTGCGGCGCGGACCAGCGGACCCGGCCCATGTTGTTGGCGCCGATCAGCACCACTGCGGCACGCGGCTCGATGCCGTCCAGCTCGCCGTTTTGCATCCGCCATAGCAAGTGGCCGGTATTGTCGCCCTTGAAGCCCAGGTTCACGGCGCGGCGGTTGCCGTAGAACCTCTGCCATACCGGCGCGAAGTTCATCCATTCCGGCGGTCCCCGGCGCTCCCAGTTCTGGGTGATGCTGTCGCCGAGCCACACGAGATCCACGGCGCGGCCCCGGATTTCCTGCAGCTTCTCCTGGTGGCGCGCGCGCCACCAGGGTGTTTCCATCCGGGACAACGGCATGGCCGCAAGCGGCATGCGCTCGATAGGCGCACGGTCCGCGCCGCCCAGCAGCAGTGCCGGGGCGGCCAGCAGCAGGCGCCGGGTGGGCATCACGTCAGCGCAGCCCCAGGTATGCCGCGCTGCCCAGCCCGACGACGATGCAATAGAACGCGAACGGGTTGAGCGCCCAGCGGTCGTTATTGCGGAAGTAGTGCATCAGGAACCAGGTGGTCAGCAGCGCCGTCACCCCGGCGACCACCGCCGCCAGCGACGCCTGCGCGAACACGCCTGGCGCTACGCTGGCGTGCAGGAGGTGCGGGACCTCCAGCACCGTTGCGCCGATGATGATCGGCAGCGCGATCAGGAACGAGAAGTGCGCTGATTCCTCATGATTCAGGCCGCGCAGCAGGCCGCCGACGATGGTTGCCCCGGCCCTGGAGATGCCGGGCAGCAGGGCGCCGCATTGCCAGAAGCCGATCACCAGGGCGTCCGCCGGCGTCAGTTCCGAGAGCGGCTTCGCCGCCACTGACGCGCCGACCGACGCCACGGCCGGGATGCTGCGCCGCAGCCGCTCGCCGAACAGCAGCACCAGCCCGTTGATGGCCAGGAACATGGCGGCGACGACCGGCGCCGCGAACAGGGAACGGAAGAAGTGGTTGAAGGCGTAGCCGAGGATCACGGCGGGAATGGTGGCGATGACGATCAGCATGAACAGCCGCCGGGCTTCCTGCGCCTTTTTGGCGTCGCCGCCGAAACCCAGGACACCCAGCCCCAGGGCCAGCCAGTCCCGCCAGAAGTAGCCAAGCAGCGCCACTGCCGTTCCGGTGTGCAGCAGCACCAGGAAGGGCAGGAACTGATCCGATTTCTGGTCAAAGTTCCAGTTGAGCAGGGCCGGCAGCAGGACGGCGTGGCCGAGGCTGCTGATGGGGAACAGCTCGGTCGCGCCTTGCAGGATGGCGATGACGATGGCTTGCAAGGTGTCCATTGTGGGTGCTCCCGGTCCGGGGGCTTCCCTGCCGGATCGGCGGCGGGTTGGCAAGACGGAGGCGCGAACGGAGATGCGCCCGCGTCACCCGATGCACTTCCACGCGGTGCGGACCCTACGACCCTTTGCGGCCGGCAGCTTGCAGATGCGCGCAGTCCGATCCGGCTGCCGGGCGAGGGTGTGCAGGCACCGCGTTCGGCAGCGGGATTTGTGACCGAACTGCTTATGCACAAGTGCAATTCATTCTGATGGGCGCTCCGGCATCCGTTGCGTGCCGGCGACGTTCAGCCCTCGTTAATTTCAGGAGCTGGACATGAGTGATTCGAACATTACGATGGACGTTTATCTGACCGGGCTGCGCAACCAACATTCTGTCGAGACTCAGGCCATCGGGACCGTCAAGAACGAGCTGGGCCGGATGGAAGCGTATCCCGACCTGCATACGAGGATGCAGCAGGAGATGCAGCGCTCGACCACCCAGGCAGCCCGGCTGGACGACTTGCTTGCCAAGCACGGCACCAAAGCCTCGATTGCGAAGGAAGCTGTGGCGGGCACGGTTGCGACCGTTGCCGGCTTCGTGCACGCGACGGCGGACGACGAGGTGCTGAAGAACGTGCTCGCGGCTGTCGGCTTCAAGGCCTACGAGATCAGCTCCTACAAGGTCTTGATCACCTTGGCGGAGGCGGCAGGAGCGACGCCGGACGTCGCGGTGCTGGAGCAGTCCATGAAGGAGGAGCAGGAGATGGGCGACTGGCTCGGCAGCCACCTTCCCAGCTTCGTGCATGCCTACCTCAAGCAGAAGGCGGCATAGCGGACCCGCATGGAAGCCGGGAAGCAAAGGGCCAGCTAGGCCGTTGCGGTGCCTGAAGGGACGAGGAGGGGCAGCGCTCCTCCGAGTCGTCCGACAGTCATGGCCCTGCATCCCGCCTTCTACAAGAACGACACCGGGTCCACGTCCACGTCCACCCGTGCGGTGCCGGGTACTGGCACCTGGTCCAGCCAATCCCGCAGCAGCGGCTGCACGGCGATGTCGCGCCGGGTTTTCAGCAACAGCCGCCGCCGGTGCCGTCCCCGCAGGATGGCCAGCGGCGCCGGCGCTGGACCCAGCACGGTCACGCCCATCGCCCGCGGCGCCGTCCGTCCCAGATCGCGCGCCAACTCGTCCGCCGCCTGTGCCGTGTCCGCACTCACGATCAGGGCCGCCAGCCGGCCGAAGGGCGGCCAGTGGCCGGGGCGCCGACCCTCCGCCTCGGCGGTCATGAAGGCCTGCAGGTCGCCGCCGATCAGGGCCTGCATCACGGGATGCTCGGGGCTGAAGGTCTGCAGCAGCACCCGGCCAGGAGCTTCCGCACGTCCGGCCCGGCCCGCGACCTGATGCAGCAGCTGCACCGTCCGCTCCGCCGCGCGCAAGTCGCCGCCAGCCAGGCCGAGGTCGGCGTCCACCACGCCCACCAGGGTCAGATGCGGAAAGTGCCAGCCCTTGGCGACGATCTGGGTGCCGATGATCAGGTCCACCTCGCGCCGCTCGATCATGTGGGCGGCCTCGGCGGCGGCGTGGGGGCCGGGCATGGTGTCACTCGCCATGACCAGGCGGCGGGCGTCGGGGAAGACGGCGGCGACCTCCTCGGTGATGCGCTCGACGCCGGGGCCGATGGGGACCAGGCTGCCCTCGGCGCTGCAATGCGGGCAGGCCGGCGGGATGCTCTCGGTGTGGGCGCAATGATGGCAGGTCAGGACTTGGCGGGCGCGGTGCTCGACCAGCCAGGCCGTGCAGTTCGGGCATTGCATCCGGTGCCCGCACACCCGGCACAGCGTCAGCGGCGCGTAGCCCCGGCGATTCAGGAACAGCATCGCCTGCTCGCCGCGGGCCAGGGTTTCCTGCACCGCCTTGACCAGGGGGGGCGAGATGAAGCGGCCCCGCTCCGGCGGGGCGGCGCGCAGGTCTATGGCGGCGACCTGGGGGAGGGTCGCGCCGCCGTGCCGCACCTCCAGCGTCATGCGGCGGTAACGGCCGGTTTCGACGTTGGCGAGGGTTTCCAGGCTGGGCGTCGCCGAGACCAGCACGGCGGGCGCATTGGACAGGCGGGCGCGGACCACCGCCATGTCGCGGGCGTGGTACACCACGCCGTCCTCCTGCTTGAAGGCGGTCTCGTGCTCCTCGTCCACTACCACCAGGCCCAGGTCGGGGAAGGGCAGGAACAGGGCGGAGCGTGCGCCCACCACCACCGGCGCCGCGCCGTCCGCGACCGCCCTCCAGGTGATCCGCCGGGTGCGCGATGCGAGGTCCGAGTGCCACACCGCAGGCGCGACGCCGAAGCGCGAGGCGAACCGCTCCAGCCACTGCGACGACAGGGCGATCTCCGGCAGCAGCACGAGGGCCTGGCGGCCGGTGGCGATGCATTCGGCGACGGCTTCCAGGTAAATCTCGGTCTTGCCCGATCCGGTGACGCCGTCCAGCAAGGTGACGGTGAACTTCCGCGCCGCGACTGCGCCGCGCAGGCTTTCGGCGGCCGAAGCCTGCGCAGGAGACAGGTTGGGCCCGGGATGCGCCGGGTCCGGCAGGTGGAACGGCGGGCGCGACGGCAGCGCCACCGGCAGCAGCAGCCCGGCATTCGCCATGCCGCGCACCACTCCGCCGCTGACCCCTGCGGCACGGACCAGGTCGGAGGTGGACATCAGGGCGCCGTCCGCCAGCGCAGCGGCAATGCGGGTGCGGGCGTCGGTCAGGCGGGCGTCGGGCGGGATGTCGCCGATGCGCCAGCCCGGCTGCGGCGACTCTGCCTGCAGGGCGTTCACGCGCAGGGCCATCGCGAGCACCTCGCCGGGCATGGACAGGGTGTAGCCGGCCACCCAGTCAACGAAGCGGCGCAATGCCACGGGGAACGGCACGGCCTGCAGGATGGCGGTGATTGGCTTCAACTTGGCGTCGGCGACCGACGGACCCGCGGGCAGGTCCCAGACCACGCCGACCTCCTCCCGCCGGTTCAGGGGCACCAGCACCACGTCGCCGGGGCGGGGGTCCATGCCGGGGGGGACAGCATAATCGAAGGTGCCTTGGAACGGCCGTGGAAGAAGCACGGGCACCCGCTTCCGGACCGGCGCTGGCGCGGCTAGGCTATGGCCGAACAGCCCATCCCGCAGCAGGCCGGCACCATCCGGCGAATGCATCCCACGCTTGCTCACCCGGCCTGCCCCCACCTTGCCGACACTGGCGACACCCTATAACACCCGCAGCCGCCACACTGATGCGAACGGAGAGTGAACATCGCAGATGAGGCCCCCTGCCCCGGATTGCAACGGGATGCCGCCCTGAACAGCCCTGCGGCGGCGCCGGAGGCGACCCCGGTTGCGGTGGCGGCGTTCCTTCGCGGCAACCCCGGCTGGCTGGCGGCGCAGGACGCGCTGTATTCCCTCATGGACCCGCCGTGCCGGGTGCATGGGGAGCAGTTGGCGGACCACATGGCCGCCCTGCTCGTTGCCGCCCGCACCCGGGCGGACCACCTGGCGCGCGAGAGCGCCGCCGCCGCCGCCGACCGGCGCGCGGCGGAGGGATTTGGCGCCCGGGTGCAGGACGCGGTGCTGACGCTGATGCGCGCGCCCGATCCGGCCTGGTGCCTGCAACACGACCTGCCGGCCCTGCTTCGGCTGGACGGCGCCCGGCTGTGCGTGGAGGGACTGCGGCCGGGCATGGCGGCGGTTCCGCTCGGCACGGTGGCGGCGGCGCTTGGCCAGCGTCAGGCGCTGGTGCGCGGGGGGGTCGCCCTGCCGCACCTGCACGGTGAGGCCGCGGCGCTCGCGGGATGGGAGGCGCTGGTGCGGGTTCCGCTGCGCGGCAGCCCGGCGCTGCTGGCGCTGGCTTGCAGGGACGGGCGCGCGCTGGCCGGCGCCACGACGGCCGCGCTGGCCTTCCTGGGCGGGGCTGCCGCCGCGGCGCTGGACCGTGCCGCCGACCTTGCCTCCTCCTGATCCCGGCACGTCCGGCCTGCCTGACCCGGCGGCGGCGCCCCGCACCGCGGCGGACGCGACGGTGCTGTTCCTGGACTGGATGCTGCGGGAGCGCCAGGCTTCGCCGCTGACGGCGGAAGCCTATGGCACCAGCCTGCGCCGCTTCACTGCCTTCCTGTCGGGGCATCTTGGCCAGGAGGCGACGCTGGCCGACCTCGGCGCGCTGAGCCAGGCCGACCTGCGCGCCTGGCTGGCGCAGGAGGCCGGGACCGGCAGCGTCAACGCCACCCGCGCCCGGCACCTGTCGGCGGTGCGGAGCCTGTATCGCTACCTCGCCCGGCGGCACGGCATTGCCAATCCGGCGCCGGGCCTGCTCGGCACGCCGCGCGCACGGGCGCCGGTGCCGCGTGCGTTGTCGGCGCCACAGGCGCTGTCGGTGGCGGCGGACATCGGCGACGCGTCATTGGGCGCCGCCACCGCCCAGGTGCAGGTGCGCGACGCCGCGCTGTTCACGCTGCTGTATGGCTGCGGCCTGCGCATCAGCGAGGCGCTTGGCCTGGACGTGCGCGACGTGCCGGCAGGCGGGGACGCCCTGCGCGTGCTGGGCAAAGGCCGCAAGGAGCGTCTGGTGCCGCTGCTGCCGGTGGTGCACGAGGCGCTGAACGCCTGGATGGCGCTGCACCCGGACCGCCGCCCGGAGGCGCCGTTGTTCATAGGGGTGAAAGGCGGGCGGCTGAACCCGCGCATCGCGCAGCGGACGCTGGAGCATTACCGCAACCTCACGGGCCTGCCCGCACATGCGACGCCCCATGCGTTGCGCCACAGCTTTGCGACGCACCTGCTGGCCGGGGGCGCCGACCTGCGCTCCATCCAGGAACTGCTGGGCCATGCCAGCCTGTCCACGACCCAGCGTTACACCAGCGTGGATCCGACGGCGCTGCTGGCGGTGTGGCGCCGGACGCATCCGGGGGCGTCCGGCTGAGGATGGACGCGGGGTTTCAGCCGCCGGCGCGCTTGGCCGCGGCCGGGTCGGAGCCGGCGTCTTCCTCCAGGTCCTGGACCAGTTCGACCACGGCGGTCTTGTCCAGCTTCTTGGCTTTTGCCAGCAAGGCGTCGGCCTGGGCTTCGTCGCCCTTGTCCAGCGCTTCCAACGCCTGCTCGGCCAAGTCGCGGGCGTGCTCGTACTTGTCGTTGGGCGTCGTGTCGGACATGCGTTGTCTCCCTTGCTGCCGCGGAGGCGCCTGCCCTGCGGCTTGGTTCGTCACCGCGCCCGGCGCCGCCGGGCCGCGATCAGGTTGAGCGTCTCCACCAAGACAGAGAAGCTCATCGCCGCATATACGTAAGCCTTGGGAATGTGAACCCCGAAGCCGTCGGCAATCAGCACCATTGCGATCATTAATAAGAAGGCGAGGGCCAGCATCTTAACTGTGGGATGCCGTTGCACGAAGCGGGACAGCGGTCCGCTGGCTCCGAGCATCACGACCGCTGCGGCAATGACGGCGGTGGACATGATCCACAACTGGTCCACCATGCCCACCGCGGTGATGATGCTGTCTAGGGAAAACACCATGTCAAGCAGGATAATCTGGCCGATCACGGCGCCGAAGCTGGCTGCGGCCTTGCCAGCTGCCGGCACGTCGTCCTCGGCTTTCTCCATCCGGTTGTGGATTTCCACCGTGCCCTTGTAGGCCAGGAACAACCCGCCGCCGATCAGCACGAGGTCCCGCCAGGAGAACGCCCGGCCCCATGCCTCGAACACCGGCGCCGTCAGCCCGACGAGCAGGGACAGGGATGCCAGCAGCGCGAGCCGCATCCCGAGCGCCAGGGCCAACCCGAGCCGCCGGGCGCGCACCTGCTGGTCCGGCGGCAGCCTGTTGGCCAGGATGGTCACGAAGATCAGGTTGTCTATGCCCAGCACGATCTCGAGCGCCGTGAGGGTTAGGAGGCTGACCCATACCTGCGGGTCGAGAAGAAGGTCCAATGCGCGATCCCTGGAAAAAAGGTGCGGCCTTGTCCGCGGCTTCCTGAGCGGGTGCAAGCGATGGCGGGCGGGACCGGCGCACAAACGGGCACGGATTGAAGGCGCAGCTTCAGATCAGTACAGCGTCGCCTGCACACGCTCCGGCTGGGTGCGGTCATATTCCTCGCCGCCATGCTTCTCGGCGCTGAGTGCTGCGAGGATGGCGCCGGCGGTCGGCAGCGTCCCGCGGGCGAGGTGATGCGCCGGGTTCCACAGATCGGCGCGCACCACGGCGCGGGAGCATTGGAAGTAAACCTCCTGCACCGTGATGGACAGCACGCTGCGCGGCGGCTTGCCGTTCACGGCGAAGCGGTCCAGCAGCGCCGGCTCGACCAGGATGGCGCCGGCGCCGTTCACCCGCAGCGTCTCGCCCAGGCCGGGCACCAGGAACAGCAGCGCCACGCGGGGGTCGCGCACGATGTTGCGCAGGGTGTCCACCCGGTTGTTGCCCCGGCGGTCCGGCAGCAGCAGGGTGTGCGGGTCCTCCACCACGACGAAGCCCGGGCCGTCGCCGCGCGGGGAGGCGTCCACCCCCTCCGGCCCGACGGTGGACAGCACGGCGAAGGGCGACGCCTCGATCCACGGGCGATACATGGGATGCACGTGGTCCGTCACCTTGACGATGCTGCGCTCGTCCACCCCGGCATACAGGGCGTCCAGCGCGTCCAGGTCGGTGACGGCGCCGCTCATGCCACGTTCTCCCGTGCGGCCTGCATGATCCCGCGCATGGTGGACACGACGTTGGCCAGGCCGTCGGTGATCGCCTGGCCGATCAGGAAGTGGCCGATGTTCAGCTCCACCACCTCCGGCATCGCGGCGATGGCGGCGACGTTGCCATAGGTCAGGCCGTGCCCGGCGTGGCACTCCAGCCCCAGTTGCGCCAGGGTCCGGGCGCCGGCCTGCAGCCGCTCCAGCTCGCCGGCGCGGCCCTCGGCATAGGCGCCGGTGTGCAGCTCGACGACGGCGGCGCCCAGGTCCTGCGCGGCGTGCAATTGGGCAGGGCCGGGGTCCAGGAACAGCGACACGCGGATGCCGGCGTCACGCAGGGCCTGCACCTTGGGGCGCAGGGACGCGGCCTGGCCGGCGGCGTCGAGTCCGCCCTCGGTCGTTACCTCCTCCCGCCGCTCCGGCACCAGGCAGCAGGCGTGCGGGCGGAGCTGGCAGGCGAGGGCGACCATCTCGTCGGTCGCCGCCATCTCGAAGTTCAGCACGATCTCCGGGCAGCCTGCGATGCGGCGGAGGTCGTCGTCCCTGATGTGGCGCCGGTCCTCCCGCAGATGGACGGTGATGCCGTCGGCACCGGCGCCCACCGCGACCAGCGCGGCGGCGAAGGGGTCGGGGTGGGCGCCGCCGCGGGCGTTCCGGACGGTGGCGACGTGGTCCACGTTGACGCCCAAACGCAATGGGCGGCGCAGCGGGGAACGGGTCATGCGGTTCGCCTTTCGGACAGGGTTGCCGCCAGGCGCAGCGCCGCGATCAGGCTGGACGGGTCGGCCCGGCCCGATCCGGCGATGTCGAACGCCGTGCCGTGGTCTGGCGAGGTCCTGACGATGGGGAGGCCCAGGGTGATGTTCACCCCGCTGGCCATGTCCAGCGTCTTCAGCGGGATCAGCGCCTGGTCGTGATACATGCACAGCGCGGCGTCGTAGCCGGCGCGGGCTACGGGGGTGAACATGGTGTCCGGCGGGTGCGGCCCGGTCACGGTTACGCCCTCGGCGCGCAGGATGGCGATGGCGGGCTGGATCAGCGCGGCCTCCTCGGTGCCCATGGCGCCGCCCTCGCCGGCATGGGGGTTGAGCCCGGCGACGGCGATGCGTGGCTGGGCGATGCCGAACTGGCGGCGCAGGGCGTCGGCCAGGATGCGTCCGGCCGCCACGATGCCGGCCGCCGTCAGCGCGTCCAGGGCGGCGCGCAGGGCCAGGTGGATGGTGACGGGCACCACGCGCAGGTGGTCGTTGGCCAGCATCATCACCGGCAGCGGCGCCCCCGTGAGCGCGGCCAGGAACTCGGTATGGCCGGGGTGGCGGAAGCCGGCGGCATACAGGACCGCCTTGCTGATGGGGTTGGTGACGACGGCCGAGGCGTCGCCGGATTGGGCCAGGCGCACGGCGTTCTCGATGCTGGCGATGGCGGCGGCGGCGTTGGCCGGGTCGGGACGGCCTGGCGCGGGCGGCGCAGCGAGCGGGACTGGCAGGACCGGCAGGGCGCCGGGGAAGACCGACCTGGCTTCGGCCAGGCTCGACACGGAGCGGATCGGCGCGCCGCCCAGTTGCGACATGTGCGCCGGGTCCGCCAGCAAGGTGAACGCCGGGCCACCGTGGCGCAGCGCCTGCCAGGCGAGCAGCGACAGCTCCGGCCCGATCCCGGCGGGGTCGCCCATCGTCAAGGCGAGCATGGGAGGTCCTCATGAGCAGTCATTCCGAGGCGCGGAGTGCTGCCACGGTACAGGGACCGGCGGGATGGCGCACCGGCGGGATGGCGCTGGCGGCCCTTGGACCGCCGCGCCGCAAGCGGCTCGCGACAACGGGAAGGCCAGGGCCGCCGCTGGCGCAAGGCGCCGCTAGCCCGCTGCCGGCTGCGCCACATGGAACACCGGCTCGTGCCGGATGGGGAAGTTGACGCTGTTGGCGATGAAGCACTTGGCATGGGCGTCCGCGTGCAGGGCGCGGGCGCGTGAGAGGTCGGCGCCGGGAGCCAGGGTGATCTCCGGCTGCAGCACGACCTCGCTGAAGGCGCCGCCGCCGTCGCGCTGCTCGACCATCACGCCCTCGGCGATGTCCTCGTAGGCCTGCACGACGATGCCCTCGGTGGAGCAGAGATGCAGGTACCAGAGCATGTGGCAGGACGAGAGGGAGGCGACCAGCATCTCCTCCGGGTTGTAGCGGCGGCGGTCGCCGCGGAAGGCCGGGTCGCTGCTGGCGGGGATCAGCGGCTTGCCCGGGGCGGACACGTCGTGGGCGCGCTCATAGGTCCGGTAGCCCGACGTGCCGGCGCCGGTGTTGCCGCGCCAGGTGGTGGTGATGGTGTAGATATGGTCCCGCGGAGCTTCGATGGTCATGGGGCCGGACCCTAGACCGGGTTCGGAGGGAGTTGAAGTGGGGGCAACGCCGGCTTTTCCGGGAGGAAATGGACCGGCTTGCGCCGGCACCAGGTATTTCATCACATTTCATTAAAGTTCTGGTTGCAAGATGCCTGCTGGTGGAGGTTAGAACGCCTGCTGGGGAACAAGCATGATCCTGGAGCCTCAACTCGCGTATTCGCCGCCCCGCAGTTCCGTTTGGAAGTGGCTGACCAATCCTGGGGCTACGGTCCCTCAGCACGTCCGCGACGTCCTGCTTGGCGAGTTGTTCACCTCTCCGGTGGCCGTGGTGGCCGGGGTGGTGAATGGCATCCTGCTCAATCTCGTGGCTTTTGCTTTGCAGGGCGCGTTGGCGTTCCTGGTTTTCCTGGTCCTCGAACTGGGACTCGGCTGCGTGCGGGTGCACGTGCTCCGGCGCACGCGGGCGATTGCTGCTGCGGGAGGTACGACGCCCACCGATTTCTGCCTGTTCACCAGCATGCTCTGGTGCGCGCTGCAGGGGGGGGTGGCGTTCACGGCCATGCGGACCGACAACAGCGTGCTGCAGATACTGTCGGCGACAACCGTGATGGGCCTTACAGGCCCGATCTGCGCCCGCAACTATGCGGCGCCACGGCTTGCCCTTCTGCTGGTCGGCCTGAGCTACTTCCCTTTCGTCGCCGGCGCGGCGTTCAACAGAGAACCCTGGCTGGTCGTCATCCTCGTGCAGCTTCCCCTATTCCTGTTAGGCAGCCTCTCGACCATCAACCGCTTCCAGGGCCTGGCGGTCGCCCTGCTCCAGGCAAAGCACGACAGCCACCACCAGGCCCGGCACGATTACCTCACCGGGCTGCTGAACAGGTTCGGGATGATGGAATTCCTGTCCCGCCGCGCCGGAATGATGCCGCGGCAGTTCGTGCTGTTCTACCTCGACCTAGACGGCTTCAAGGAGGTCAACGACACGCTTGGCCATCAGGCTGGAGACGAACTCCTGCGGGCGGTGGCGCTGCGGCTGAAATCGAGCGTGCGCGCCGGGGACATCGTGGCCCGGCTCGGGGGCGACGAGTTCGTCGTGGTGGCGCTGGGCTTGTCGCCTGGGGAAAGCGGGAGCTTTGCCAACAGCATCATCCAACGCTTGTCGGACCAGCCATACCAAGTCAATGCGAGCGAATCCGCCCGCATCGGCATCAGCATAGGGTTCGCCTGCGCGCCGGAGGATGGAACCGCGATGGAGGAGCTGCACCGTAAGGCTGATACGGCGCTCTATGTCGTGAAGGCAGCCGGGAAAGGCGTCCAACGCCGCTTCTCCACAGCCGCAGCCGAGTGTGCCATTTCCTGAGCCAGGCTTGTGCGGCCTGGCAAGGCCGCGAGGCGACTCCAGGCAGACAGGGCGCGCAATCCCTTATACCGGCGCGCGCCGATGCCGGACGTTTTACCAAGCCGGAACCCCAGGGATCAGGTACGGTCCGATCCACCATGAAGCAAGCCCATCACACCCTGAACGTTCCCACCCGCGGCAAGGGCCTGACCGACATCACCCGCCCGGTGCTGGACTGGACGGCTGGCCAGGGCATCGCCGCCGGGCTGCTGACGCTGTGGTGCCGCCATACCTCGGCGTCCCTGACGGTGCAGGAGAACGCGTCGCCTGCCGTGCGCGCCGACATCAACCGCTTCTTCGAGGGGCTGGTGCCCGAGGACCCCGCCCGCTATGCCCACGACGACGAGGGGCCGGACGACATGCCGGCGCACCTGCGCGCCATGCTGACCGGCACCACGATGGGCATTCCGGTCGTGGACGGGCGCCCGGTGCTGGGCACCTGGCAGGGGCTATACCTGTTCGAGCACCGCCGCGCCCCGCACCGGCGAGAGATCGTGCTGCACCTGCTGGGCGGCTAAGCAGGCCCTCTGTGCGGCCTGCCGCACAGAGGGCCTGCGGCCGTGCCAGGCCGCCAAGCCTGCTCAGCTTCTCATCCGTGCGCAAACCTCCGGAGGTTTGCCTAGCGCACCAGCACCTGCATCCCCCGTTCCAACTGGTCCGTCAGCCGGTCGAGGTGCACGAGCAGCGCCTCACTGGATGACGCGATTCCGGCCTGGCCGGCTGGATCGCCCGGGTGCTGCAAGGCGGCCTGCAGCCCGGCCCAGGCGGTTCCCGCCCGTGCCAGCTCGTCCGCGATGCCGGCATTGCTCAACGGCAGGGCTGCCAGGTAGCCGAACCCGGCCTCCAGCTCCGCGCGGGTGTCCCCGGGGCCGGCGCCTTCGCCCAGCAACGCGCGCAGCAGCGCCTCCTTGGCCAGACGCTGCGACAGCATGCGCTGGCGGCCCGCCACGTTGATGACGTGGAGCGCCGTCGCGAAGGCGGCGACCTCCAGGTTGGCCGTAAGCTGCTCGGCCTGGGCCAGGACCTGCTCCGCGAGGGCGTCCACCTCCCGGAGGCGGGCCACCGCGGCCGGGGCGCGCAGGGCGCCGCGCAGCGCGGCCCACGGCCGGGCCACGGCGTCCAGCAGGTCGCCGAACGTTGGCTTTGACAGGCTGCGCGCCAGCATTGCCAGGTTGGCCTCGACCGCGCCGACGCTGTCCGCCAGCAGCGCGGCGGCGCCTGGCGGCACCGTGCCGCAGCACATCAGCGCATACAGCTTCACCATACGCTGCGACAGCATGCGCAACTGCCCGGCGCGGTTCACCGCCTCCCCATACAGCGCGGCGTCAATCACCTGCTGCGACACCTGGCCGATGCGCTGCTTGCCGTGCATCGCCGCGGTGCGCAGGGCACGGTAGGCTTCTTCCTCGCGCAACTGGCGGGCACCCATCAGGATGCCCTTGGCGCGGTCCACCAGCTTGCGCTCGGCGAAGCGGCGGTTCAGCCCGGCCAGCTCCTCCCGCACCGCCTGCTCCCGCTGGAACCGCGCCTGGGCCAGGTGCATCACCGAGCGCAGCCGGGCCGGGCTGTAGCCGTTGACGACGTAGGCGTGCACGCCGGACAGCGTGGCCTGGGCGATGCTGTCCGCGTCTGGGTCAGGCGTGAACACGACCACCGGACGGGGCGCCGTGGTCGTGACCAGGGCGATGCTGTCGAACAAGGCAGCATCGGGCCGGAATTCGTAGATCATCACCAGGTCTGGCGCTGACTTAATCACCGCCTGCACGAGATTTGAGCATTCCGTGGCGCCGATCACCTCCACGCCGACTGCTGCCAAGTCCTCTGCAAGTGCGGGAGCGCCGGGTCCGCCACTGGTGAGGATCAAGGCGGATGGCATGGGCAGTGGCTCCTGGACGCGGCTCTGTACGGGCCATCGCAAGTTCCGCACCATCCCCGGCCGGCTGGCACGCGGATTGCAAATTGCTGATCCAGGACACATCGGCGTGTCCTGACGAACGCCCGCGCACTGCGCGTCATGGCCACACTGACGTGGCCAGCCTTGTGCCTCCTGCCCCGGCCCATCCGGGGCGCACCATTTGGAGGTTCCAACCCGTGTCCGACGCTTCGCTCGAATCCAACAGCACCCTGCTCGTCAAGAACAACGCCCTGCTGCAATCCAATGCGGCAACCCTGAAGGGCAACCACGCTCTGCTTGAGCAGAACCACGACATCGTGGCAGGCAACAGCAATACGCTGGCAAGCAACCGCAAGGTCCTGGCCACCAACAGCGCCACCCTGACGGCGAATGCCGGGGCGATCGAGGCCAACAAGGCCGCGCTTGACGAGAACCAAACGCTGCTTGGCGCCAACAGCGCCGCCATCAAGAGCAATGCGTCCGTGGTTGCCGCCAATGCCAAGGCCCTGTCCGGCAATTCCGAGAAGATCGGCGCCAACAGCGAGGTGCTGTCCCGCAACGCATCGCTGCTGACCGAGAACAAGGCGACGGTTACCGCCAACAGCGAGGCGCTGAGCGGCAACCATGCGCTGCTGGAGGGAAACAGCGCCGCCATCAAGGGCAACGCCGCAGCCGTCGCCGCGAACTCCAAGGTGCTGGCTGACAACAAGGCGACGGTCACGTCCAACAGCGAGGCGCTGTCCCGCAATGCCTCGCTGCTGACCGATAACAAGGCGACCATCGCCGCCAACAGCGATGCGCTGGGGGCGAACCAAGGCCTGCTGGAAGGCAACAAGGACTTGCTGGGCGCAAACGCGGCCAAACTGTCCGCCAACCACGAAACCCTGGCGCGCAACCACCAGCTCCTGGCGTCCAACGCCGGCACCGTGACGGCCAACAGCGAGGCGCTGGACGCCAACCACGCCCTGCTGGAGTCGAACAGCCGCCTGCTGAAGTCGAACGCGGAGATGATGCGCAGCAACCACGAGCTGCTGCTTGCCATTGCCGCCAAGCTCGGCGTCGCCGCCTGACCCGCCCTGCCCCGGCGGCAGGCCGGGGCAGCCTCCCTTCACCGCAAGCACCGGAATCCCCCCTGATGCAGTCCCAGAAAGCGACGAGGATCGACCTCTTCAGCTTCTCCACCCCGCAGATGCGCGCCTTCCACATGAGTTGGCTGGCATTCTTCGTCTGCTTCTTCGCCTGGTTCGCGGTGGCGCCGCTGATGCCGGTCATCAAGGGCGAGTTCAAGCTGACGCCGGGCCAGATCGCCAACATCAATATCGCCGCGGTGGGGATCACCATCCTGGTGCGCGGCATCATCGGGCCGATGTGCGACAAGTACGGCCCGCGGCTGACCTACACGGCGCTGCTGGTGCTGGGCGCCGTGCCGGTGATCGGCATCGCCTTCGCCAACTCGTATGAGACGTTCCTGGTGTTCCGCCTGGCGATCGGCGCCATCGGGGCGAGCTTCGTCATCACCCAGTTCCATACCTCGGTGATGTTCGCGCCCAACGTGGTCGGCACCGCCAACGCCACCGTCGGCGGCTGGGGCAACGCGGGGGGCGGCGTCACGCAGACGGTGATGCCGCTGCTGCTGGCCGCCCTCGTGAGCCTCGGCGTGCAGCAGACGCTGGGCTGGCGCCTTGCGATGATCGTGCCGGGCGTGATGATGCTGATCGTCGCCGTGATGTACTACCGCCTGACGCAGGATGCGCCCGAGGGCAACTTCAAGGAGCTTCGCGCCCGCGGCATCAGCATAGACAGCGGCAAGAAGGGCGGCTGGGCCGTCTTCAAGCAGGCGATGGTCAACTACCGGGTTTGGATGCTGGCGATCACCTACGGCGCCTGCTTCGGCGTGGAGATCTTCATCCACGGCGTCGCCGCCAGCTACTACGTGGACCGCTTCGGGCTGAGCCTGGAAACTGCGGGCATCGCGGCGGGCAGCTTCGGCCTGCTGGCGCTGTTCGCCCGTGCGCTGGGCGGCATCGCCTCCGACAAGGTGGCCGGCCGGTTCGGGCTGGACGGGCGCACCTGGCTGCTGTTCGGCCTGATGGTCGGCGAGGGCGTGGGGCTGCTGGCGTTCAGCAGCATGGACTCCGTGGGCCTGGCCATCATGGCGATGCTCGCCTTCGGCCTGTTCACCCACATGGCCTGCGGCTCGACCTATGCCCTGGTGCCGTTCATTGACCGCAAGGCGCTGGGCGGGGTGACGGGGATCATCGGCGCGGGCGGCAACATCGGCGCCGTCGCCGCCGGGTTCCTGCTGAAGTTCAGCACCAGCCTGCCGGACGCGCTGTATTCGCTGGGCTGGGCGGTGCTGGTTTGCGCCTGCTGCGCCGCGCTGGTGCGGTTCAGCGTGAAGCACAAGCAGGCGGAGCAGCGGCTGTATGACCTGGCTGTCGCGCAGCGCCAGGGCCTGACCTCGGGGGATGCGGCCGTCGCGGCCTGACCAGCCCGGCGGGGCTGGCCGGTCAGGCCAGCCCCGCCTTACGAAACAGCAACTGCCGCGTCCGTTGCTTTCTTTATGGGCATTCTGCGGCTGGCGGACAGCATTTACAGCCTAAGGAATGCCCGTCTTTCCTGGCCCGCGCCAACACGCCGCCGTATTGTGCGGCGCACTGAGGAAACGCCGACGATGATACCGTTCCAGAGCCGCCTGCACGACTGATGGACAGCCTTCCCACCATCCTCGGCACGGCCACACACTGTCCCTACTGCGCGCTGCAATGCGGCATGAATGTCGTGCAGACCGACGACGGCTGGGGCGTGACCGCGCGCGACTTCCCGACCAACCGCGGCGGGCTGTGCCGCAAGGGCTGGACCGCGGCGGAGCTGCTGAACAGCGGGGACCGGCTGACGCAGCCCTTGATGCGCGACACGAAGGACGGCCCGCTGCGGCCGGCGACCTGGGATCAGGCGCTGGACCGGATCGCCGCCGGCATCCGCGCCATCCAGGGCGCCGCCGGGCCGGACGCCGTTGCGGTGTTCGGCGGCGGCGGGCTGACGAACGAGAAGGCTTACGCGCTCGGGAAGTTCGCCCGCGTGGCGCTGCGGACGGCGAACATAGACTACAACGGGCGGTTCTGCATGGCGTCCTCGGCCGCGGCGGGGCTGCGCGCATTCGGCATGGACCGGGGGATGCCGTTCCCGATGTCGGACATCGCCGCTGCCGGCGCCGTGCTCGTCACCGGCAGCAACCCGGCGGAGACCATGCCGCCGATCATGCAGTGGTTCGACGAGGGGCGGGGGCGCGGCGGGCAACTGATCGTCTCCGACCCGCGCCGCACCGCGACGGCCCGGGCCGCGACGCTGCACCTGCCGCTGACGCCGGGCACCGACGCCGCGCTGGCCAACGGCCTGCTGAACGTCGCCATCGCCCGCAGGCTGATTGATTCTGATTATATCGAGGCGCGCACGACCGGATGGGACCGGGTGCGCCGTGCCGTCGCGTCCTATTGGCCCGACCGGGTGGAGCGCATCACCGGCGTGCCCGCCAAGGACGTCGAGCGGGCTGCCGTCATCATGGGCGAGGCTGCGCGGGCCGAGGGCGGGCGTGCGCTGGTGCTGTCCGGGCGCGGCACGGAGCAGCAGAGCCACGGGGTGGACAATGCGCTGGCCTTCATCAACCTGGCGCTGGCGCTTGGCCTGCCGGGACGGTCAGGCAGCGGCTGGGGTTGCCTGACCGGGCAGGGCAACGGCCAGGGTGGGCGGGAGCATGGGCAGAAGGCGGACCAGTTGCCGGGCTACCGCCTGCTGAACAACCCGCAGCACCGGACCGACGTGGCCGCCGTGTGGGGCGTGGACCCCGACGCGCTGCCGCAGCCCGGGCTGTCCGCCTGCGAGCTGCTGGACGCCACCGGCGGCGCCGATGCCCGGATACGCGGCCTGCTGGTGTTCGCCTGCAACCTGCTGGTGTCGGGACCCGACGCCAACAAGCTGCGCGACCGGCTGGGCAAGGCGGAGTTGCTGGTTGTCGCCGACCCTTTCCTGAGCGAGACCGCCGCCATCGCGGACGTGGTGCTGCCGGTGGCGCAGTGGGCGGAGGAAGGCGGCACCATGACCAACCTGGAAGGCCGCATCCTGCTGCGCCGCAAGGCCAAGGAGCCGCCGGCGGGGGTTTGGACCGACCTGCAGGTGATTGCCGGCATTGCCGGGCGGCTGGGCGCCGGGGCGCACTTCACCGGCGACGCCGAGACGACGGGCACCGAATTCCGCCGATGCACCTCCGGCGGCATGGCGGATTACGCCGGGGCGAGCTGGGACCGCCTGCCGGCGGAGGCCGGGGTGTTCTGGCCCTGCCCCGACGAGCACCATCCCGGCACTCCGCGGCCCTTCCTGGACGGTTTCGCCCATCCGGATGGGCGTGCCCGCTTCCACCCCATCGAGTATCGTGGCCCGGCGGAGCAGCCGTGCGACGACTATCCGCTGATCCTGACCACCGGCCGGGTCATGGGCCAGTATCAGTCGGGCACCCAAACCCGGCGCATCCCGGAACTGGCGGCGGCGGAGCCTGCTGCCTACGCCGAGATGCACCCCGACACGGCGCGGCAGCACGGCATCAAGCCCGGCGACCGCGTTACCCTCACCACCCGGCGCGGCACCGCCGAGATGGCCGCGCGCATCACCCGGGACATCCGGCGGGACACCCTGTTCGTCCCGTTCCATTGGAGCGGGGAGGGCAGCGCCAATCGGCTGACCATCGCCGCGCTGGACCCGGTGTCGCGCATTCCCGAGTACAAAGCCTGCGCCGTCCGGCTGGACCGCGCATCAAAGGAGACTGCATGAGAGAGAGCACCCCCCGTATCCTGGTCGGCACCCATGCCTTCACCGGAACGGGATACGAGACGCCGGCCCCGCTGGGCGTCACCTACACCGTGCCGTCCGACCGCCGGGCGCAGACGGTCTATTTTCGTGCCGGCAACAGCACGGCGGAGATGATCTCGGTCGTGCTGGTGCGGGACGGCGAGCCGATGCGCTCCTTCCCGATCGGGGCCAAGGCCGCAATACACATCCCGCTGGTGGTGGTCGAGGACCTGCAGCCCGAGACCAAGTTGGAGATGCACGTGCTGGCGCCGGCCGGATGCACCGGGACGCTGGTGCTCGACATGGGCTTCGTGGAAATCTAGGAGGGTTCGCGCAATGGACGGCATGACCTACGGCGCGACGCGCCAACGCCTGGTGGTGATCGGCAACGGGATGGCAGGGGCACGCGCCGTCGAGGAGGTGCTGGCCCGCGGCGGCGCGGACCTGTTCGACATCACGATGTTCGGCGACGAGCCATACGGCAACTACAACCGCATCATGCTGTCCAACATCCTGAGCGGCCAGCAGGAGGTGAGCGAGATCTACATCAACCCGCTCGACTGGTACAAGGAGAACAGCATCCGCCTGCACAGCGGCGCGCGGGTGACGCACATAGACCGCGCCGCCCGGATCGTGTCCGCCGACAACGGCATCCAGGAAGAGTACGACATCCTGCTGATCGCCACCGGCAGCCGCGCCTTCATCCCGCCGATGGAGGGCGCCTGGCGCGACGACGGCACCCTGCGCCCCGGCGTGTTCGCCTTCCGCGGCATTGACGACTGCACCGGCATCATGGCCCAGGCCAAGAAGAGCAAGGTTGCGGCCGTCATCGGCGGCGGCCTGCTGGGGCTGGAAGCGGCGCGCGGCCTGCTGAACCACGGCTGCGAGGTGCATGTCATCCACCTGGCGCAGCACCTGATGGAGATGCAGCTCGACAGCACCGGCGGGCTGATGCTCCGCAAGGCGATGGAGGGCATGGGCTGCCAGGTCCACCTGGGCAAGATGACGACGACCATCCTGACCGAAGGCGAGGACAACCGCACCGCCAAGGTGACGGGCCTGCGCTTCAAGGACGGCACGGAGCTGGCCTGCGACATGGTGGTGGTGTCCGCCGGCATCCGGCCGAACGCGGAGATCGCGGCGCGGGCCGGGCTGACGGTGGAGCGGGCCATCGTGGTGGACAACACCATGCGCAGCCCGGACGACCACCGCGTTTATGTGGTGGGCGAGTGCGCGCAGCACCGCGGCAAGGTGTATGGGCTGGTGGCGCCGCTGTGGGACCAGGCCAAGGTGTTCGCCGACCAGATCACCGGCACCAACCCCAATGCCGAATATACCGGCAGCAAGCTGGCGACCAAGCTGAAGGTCATGGGCGTCGAGCTGGCCAGCATGGGCATCACCGAGCCGAAGGACGACGGCGACGAGGTGATCCAGTTCAGCGAGCCGCGCCGGGGCACTTATAAGAAGCTGATCGTCAGGGATGGGCGGCTGGTGGGCGGCATCCTGATGGGGGATATCAGCAAGGCCGCTTATCTGATGCAGGCGTTCGACCGGGACAGCAAGCTGCCGGACGAGCGGCTAGAGTTGCTGTTCGACCTTGGGGCGCCGCCGCAGGCGGTGACGCTCGATGAGATGCCGGCGGACGCGCAGGTGTGCAACTGCAACGGCGTCAGCAAGGCGGCGATCGGCGCCTGCGTCGCGGGCGGCGCCAAGAGCATGACCGCGGTGATGAAGGCGACGCGGGCCGGGATGGGCTGCGGGTCGTGCAAGTCGCTGGTGGGCGAGCTGGTCGAGTGGTTCGCGGGCGGCAAGGTGGAGGAGGACCCGAGCGTTCACTACTACGTCCCCTGCATCTCGATGACCAAGCCGGAGCTTGTCGCCGAGGTGAAGCGGCTGGGGCTAAAGTCGGTGTCCCAGGTGTTCGCCGCACTGTCCGCCACGGGGGAGGACGCGGCCAGCAAGCCGCCGCTGGCCAGCCTGCTCGCGACGGTCTGGGCGGGGGAGTACGAGGACGAGCGGGATGCGCGGTTCATCAACGACCGCGTGCATGCGAATATCCAGAAAGACGGCACCTTCTCCGTGGTGCCGGAAATGGCGGGCGGGGTCTGCACCCCGGCGGAGCTGATGCGGATCGCGCAGGTCGCGGTGAAGTATAACGTGCCGTTGGTGAAGATGACGGGGGGTCAGCGCATTGACCTCGTTGGGATCGCGAAGGCCGATCTGCCGGGCGTTTGGCAGGATTTGGACATGCCGGCCGGCACTGCCTGGGGCAAGAGCTATCGTACTTGCAAGAGCTGCATCGGCACCGAGTTCTGCCGGTTCGGGCTGGGCGACAGCATGGGGCTGGCGACCAAGATCGAGCGGCGGTTCCGCGGCATAGACAGCCCGGCAAAGATGAAGCTCGCCACCGCCGGGTGCCCGCGCAACTGCTCGGAGGCGCTGGTCAAGGACGTGGGCCTGGTCGCCATCGGTGAGGGCAAGTGGGAAATCTATGTCGGCGGGGCTGCCGGGGCGCATATCCGCAAGGGCGACCTGCTGTGCGTGGTGGACGGGGAGGAGGCGGCGCTGCAGATCAGCGGACGCTTCATGCAGTACTACCGCGAGAACGCGAAGTGGAAGGAACGCACCTACACCTTCGTCCCGCGCATCGGGCTGGAGCGCATCCGGGCCATCGTGGTGGACGACTCCGACGGGATCGCGGCGGCGCTGGACGAGGCGATGAAGGCCAGCACGGATGCCGCCTATGACCCTTGGAAAGAGGCGGTGAAGCCAAGGACGGTTAACCAGTTTGCGGAGGTGGTCGGTGACTGAGGCGATGCTGGAGCACCGGGTGGGCGCGCTGGACGCCATACCGCGCGGCGAGGGCCGGGTGTTTGCGGTG
>DASWOJ010000491.1:0-4354 GCA_036398775.1 Acetobacteraceae bacterium | reverse complement strand
TCGCAATGACGGTGCAGCTGCATAAGGGGCGGGTTGATACGCCAGCACAGCAGCGGAGACAACTATCCAGGCCGCCGCGGCGCCGTCGCCGTCCCAGTGCGTCCGCCATCCACCACGTAGTGCGACGCCGTCACGCTGCTTGCTAGGTCCGAGCACAGGAACAGCACCACCGCAACGACCTCATCCACTGTCGCGTAGCGGCCAAGCGGCATGGACGCCTGGTAGCGCGCCGTGGTGGCCGCCAAGTCGCCGCCGCTGTTCTGCTCGACCAGCGAGTGGATCATCCGCGTGTCGGTCGGCCCGGGGCAGACCGCGTTCACCCGTATGCCCTGCGCCGCGACCTCCCCCGCCGCGGTGCGGGTCAGCCCCAGCACGCCGTGCTTGGACGCCACATAGGCCGGCAGCCCCGGCGACCCCTGCAACGCCGCGGTGGAGGCCGTGTTGACCACCGCCCCCCTGCCCTGCCGCAGCATCACCGGCAGGACGTGGCGCAGCCCGAGGAACACGCCCTTCAGGTTCACCGCGATCACCGCGTCGAACACCGCCTCGTCATACTCGGCGGTGGGCGCCACCTTGCCCTCGATCCCCGCATTGTTGAAGAAGCAGTCAATGGCGCCATAGGCGTCCAGCGCCGCCTGCACGTAGCCCTGCACGTCCGCGCTGCGCGTCACGTCTGCTGCCACGAAGCGCGCCTTGCCTCCGCCGCCGCGTATGCCGGCCGCCACCGCCTCGCCGGCGGCCGCGTCCCGGTCCACCAGCACGACGCGCGCCCCCAGGCCGGCGAAGGCGCGTGCCGCCCCGGCGCCGATGCCATTCGCCGCGCCCGTCACCAGCGCGACCTTGCCCGTGAAATCCATCTGCATCGTAATCTCCTTGCCGTTCAGGCGACCTTTGCCGTTGGGGCGACCCGCCAGGCGTCGCGCAGGACCAGCGCCGCCGTTTGCAGCACGCCGTCCGCCGCGCCGATCACCCGGCCCATCGTGAGCAGCCCGTGGACGTGATCCGACAGGTGCAGCGCCGTGACCCGCACCCCCTCCGCCTCCAGCCGCCTTGCGTAGGCTTGTCCCTCGTCCGCCAGGGGATCGTGCCCGACCGTCAGCACGAAGGCAGGTGCCGTGCCCGCCAGCCGCTCGGCCCGCAACGGCGACGCCCGCCAGTCCCTGCGTTGCGCCGGGTCCGGCGCGTAGTGTTCGGCGAAGTACTGCATCGTCGTCGCGGTCAGCGGCACGCCCTCGGTCACCCGCGCATAGGACGTGGTATCCATCGCAAAGTCCGTGACGGGATACAGCAGGAGCTGGAACACTGGATCGGGCACGGCGCCGTCGCGGCCCAGCAGGGCAAGGACCGCGGCCAGGTTGCCGCCTGCGCTGTCGCCGCCTACTGCGATCCGCGCCGGGTCAACGCCCAGTTCGGCGGCGTGCGCGGCGACCCAGGCCAGCGCGGCGGCGGCGTCCTCGACGGCGGCGGGAAACGGGTGCTCGGGCGCCAGGCGGTAGTCAACGGCGATTACGCGGCAGGCACCGAGGTTCGCCAGGCGGCGGCATACGCCGTCATGGCTGTTGAGGTCGCCCACTACCCAGCCGCCCCCGTGCAGGTAAACCAGGCATGGCAGGGCGGCGCCGCCATCGGTTCCGGCGCCGCGGTAGCTGCGGAGCGGCAGCGTCCCGCCGGGTCCGGGGATGGCGAGGTCCACCACCTTGGCCACCTTGTCCGGCGGAAGCTGCAGCAGGTTGCGGCCATTGGCGTAGGCGATGCGGGCCTCAACGGGCGTCAGGTCCTGGAACGGCGGCCGGCCGGCGACGCGGATCAGCTCCAGCAACTGCACGGCATCCGGGTGCATCGCGCTCATGGGTCCGTCTCCTCCTGCGCCGCAGCTTGCATCGCCGCCACGGTCGAATCCAGCCGGGGCAGCTTGGGGCAGCCCGCCAGACCGGCATAATATGCTTGCGTATCATATGCACGCCGCTAATCTAGAGGCAAAGCTGCGGCCAGGTGTTGCACCCGGCACGGTCGGAGTCCGGGACCACCCGGACCCGCCTACAAGGGAGGCGTCCATGACGGCCCAACACCGTATCCATCCCGGCATGACCCGGCGAGGCGCCCTGGGGGCCGCCAGCGCCCTTGCGTTGGCCGGGCGGGCGCGGGCGCAGGCTGCCCCGCCCTTCAAGATCGGCGTCATGAGCGACCAGTCCGGCATCATGCTGGACTACTCCGGCTTCGGCACCATCGCCTCCATCACGATGGCGGTCGAGGACTTCGGCGGCAGCGTGCTGGGACGGCCGATCGAGGTGCTGCGCGGCGACCACCTGAACAAGCCCGACGTGGGCGCCGCCATCGCCCGCGGCTGGTACGACAGCGGCGTCGCCGCCGTCTTCGACGTCGGCACCACCTCCGTGGCGCTGCCTGTGCAAACCCTGGCGCGGGAAAAGGATCGGGTGGTGATCTTCACCAGCTCCGCAAGCTCGGACCTGACCGGCAGCGCCTGCTCGCCCAACGGCATCCATTGGGTGTTCAACAACTACTCGCAGGCGCTCGGCGCGGTGAAGGTGCTGAGCGAGCGCGGGGCGAAGACCTGGTACTTCCTGACCATTGACTACGCCTATGGCCGCAACGTCCAGCGCGACACGACGGCGATGATCGAGGCGCGGGGCGGGCGCGTGATCGGCGCCATGCTGCACAGCTTCGAGACATCGGACTACTCAAGCTCGCTGCTGGCGGCACAGGCGTCGGGTGCGGACGCCATCGCGCTGGCGACCACCACCGCGCACGCCGCCGCCATCGTCAAGCAGGGCGAGGAGTTCGGCCTGCGCGGCCGGGGCCAGCATGTGGCCCCGCTCAGCCTGACGCTGCTGGACGTCAAGGCGATCGGGTTGGAGGCGGGCCAGGGGATGATCGAGACGGCGCCGTATTACTGGGACCAGGACGATGCGACCCGGGCCTTTGCCGAGCGCTACCGCAAGCGCACGGGCAAGATGCCGAACATGGTCCAGGCCGGAGCGTATGGCGCGGCGGCGCACTACCTGAAGGCCGTGCGCGACAGCGGCTCGGACGCGGCCGCGCCGGTGATCGCCAAGATGAAGGCCACGCCCATCAACGACTTCATGACCCGCAACGGCAGCATACGCGCCGATGGCCGGGTGATCCGGGACATGTATGTGCTGGAGGTGAAAAGCCCGGCGGACTCCCACGGCGAATGGGACCTGGAGCGGGTGATCGGCGCCATCCCCGGCAACGAGGCATTCCAGCCCGCCAGCGCCGCCTGCTCGCTGGTCAAGGCATAACCCATTGTTCAAGGCACAAGGAAGGAGGACCGCTGCATGACGCCAGGCATCCAGTATGACGCGGTGGTCGTCGGGGCCGGGTTCGCCGGCCTGTATATGATGCACCGCCTGCGCGGGCTGGGCATGTCCGCCATCGGCTTCGAAGCCGGGGCCGACGTGGGCGGCACCTGGTATTGGAACCGCTACCCCGGCGCACGCTGCGACGTGGAAAGCATGCAGTACTCCTACGGCTTCGACGATGGCCTGCAGCAGGATTGGCGCTGGAGCGAGGTGTTCGCCGGCCAGCCGGAAATCCTGCGCTACGCCCAGCACGTCGCCGACCGCTTCGACCTGCGGCGCAGCTTCCGCTTCGGCACGCAAGTGAAGTCGGCGGCGTTCGACGAGGCCGGGCACCGCTGGACCGTGCTGACCGACGCCGGCGACACCGTATCCGCCCGGTTCTGTATCATGGCAACGGGCTGCCTGTCGGCAGGCCGGCTGCCGGAGGTGGAGGGGATCGAGACCTTCCGCGGCCCGACCTACCATACCGGAAGCTGGCCGCACGAGGGCGTGGACTTCACCGGCCAGCGCGTCGGCGTGATTGGCACGGGGTCGTCCGGCATCCAGGCGGTCCCGGTCATAGCGGAACAGGCGCACACGCTGCACGTCTTCCAGCGCACGCCCAACTTCAGCCTGCCCGCCCGCAACGGACCGATGCCGGGGGACTTCGAGGCCGCGTGGAAGGCGGAGTATCCGCAGCGCCGGGCCAGGGCGCGCAGCACCAAGACGGGCACGGTTTACGACTTCGGCGACAAGTCGGCGCTGGACGTGCCGGAGGCCGAGCGCGAGCGGGAATACATGTCGCGCTGGCAACGGGGCGGCATCAACTTCATGGTCGCCTACAACGACATCTCGATCAACGCGGCGTCGAATGAGACGGCGGCTGCCTTCGTCCGCGCCCGCATCCGCGAGCTGGTGCACGACCCGGAGACCGCCGAGGCGCTGACCCCGCGCGATTACCCCATCGGCACCAAGCGCATCTGCGTGGACAGCGGCTACTTCGAGACGTTCAACCGTCCGAACGTTACCCTGGT
>DASWOJ010000490.1:0-4316 GCA_036398775.1 Acetobacteraceae bacterium | reverse complement strand
GCACAAGCGAAGAGGCGCCTTGACCCGAGGCGCGCTGGTCGTGCGCGAGGTCTTCCTCCAAGCCGAGGATCACCTGGTGGACGCCGACCCCGGCCTGCTGCGCCTGACGCTCGCGTTGCGCGGAACGCTGTCCGTGATCCTCGCCACCCTGGCGGCGATTGCCGCCTCCAAGCTGCTTGGCTGGCAGGTCCTGGACTTCGCCGCCGCAATCACCCTCAGCATGATGGCGCCGTTCCTAAGCCGGGAGCCGACGCTCCGCCAGCGGCAGCGCACGCTGCTGGTGCTGGGCTTGACCGCCAGCGCAGCCACGATGGCGGCCGCCTTGCTCCACGGCCAGGGTCCGGCCGGAGATAGCTGCTTCCTGCTCCTGGTGTTCCTGGGCTTCCTGCTGCAGCCGCGCGGGCCGCGGTTCCTGGGCATCGGGCTGGTGTCGGTCGTGGTGACCTATGTCGGCCTTTATCTGGAGCTGCCGCCCGACACCCTGCCGCGGCAGGTGCTCGCAATCGCCGCGGCGCTGCCGGTGATCGCCTTCGCCTGCTTCGTCGCCGTTCCCGTCAACCCGGTGGCGACGCAGCGCCGGATGGTCGCGGCGGTGCAGGCGCGTGCGGCGCGCGTGCTGCAGGCCGCCCGCGCCGATGCGGCGCCGTCCCGTTTGCAGCACGAGCTGGTCCGGCTGAACGAGGCCGCGCTGGCCGCTGACGACCAGCTTGCCCTGATCCACCCCGGCGGACGCAGCGCCCTGCACGCCGGGCTGGTGGACGTGGAGCTGGCCGCCGCCCGCCTGGCCGTCGCCCTGCGAAGCGGCTCCCCCAACGGTGCCGGCTCCGTCCAGCGCCATGCCGTCCGCCTCAGGCTGCACGAGATCCGGATGCGCCGGGGCCGCCGTTATGCCATGGCGCGCGGCCTGCCGGACGCCGGCCTGCTGCGCGACGCCTTGCTGGGCCTGGGCCATGCCATCCACGGCCTGACCCTGGCCGCAGCCGTCGCCCGCCCAGGATCCGCCCAGCCGGCGGTGCCGCCCGCGGGTCCGTTGGCCTGGAAGCCTGCCATGCGCGTCACCTTGGCGGCAGCCCTGGCGATGGCCGGCGGCATGGCCCTGTCGCCCCAGCGCTGGTTCTGGGCCGTCATGACCGTCTATGTCGTGCTCCTGAACGCGCGGACCCGCGGGGACGCCATTACCCGAGGGCTGCAACGCCTGGCCGGGACGCTGCTGGGCATCGCCAGCGGCCTTATGCTGGCGCTTGGGCTTGCCGGCAGCGCCGGCTTGCAGGCGGCGGCCTTGGCCGGGTCGGTTTTCGGCATGTACTACGTATTCCTGGTTTCCTACACCGCAGGCATCTTCTGCGTAACCGTCATGCTCGGCCTGCTGTACGGCATGCTGGGCGCGTCGCTGGACACGGTCCTGACTCTCCGGCTGGAGGAAACGGCGGTCGGCGCCGCCGCCGCGATCCTGGTCGCCATGTTCGTGTTCCCGGCCCGGACCCGCGACCAGGTCGCGCTGTCCGGCCGGGCGGTGCTGGCGTCGCTGGCCGCCGCGGTGCGCGCCAGCCGCAACGCGCTTCTCGGCATTCCGGACATGCGGCCGACTGAGGCAATGCGCGGCGTGGACAGGCAGGTGGCAGACCTGCGCCTGGCCCTGGCGCCGCTGGTCGCCGGCCGTGCGCTGCTGCGCCGCACCCCCCTGGACCGCCCGGTGCCGGCCTTGCTGGACTGCGTGCATTGGGCGCGGGTGCTTGCCGCGGCGGCCCAGGACCGCGAGGTCGTGGGCGAGGCGGCCGGGTTGTCGGCGCAGGCAGCCGGGATCGAAGAGAGGCTGGCAAGACTGGCCGGGAAGAAGGACCCACCCCAGCCTGACTCCCCCCAGCCTGACGTCCCCGAGCCTGACCCCTCCCGCGTTGCCGCTGCTGACATAGGCAGCGTGCAAGCCGCGCTGGACGGTCTAGACCGGTCCATCACCCTTCTCACCGAACGGCTGCAAGTCGGCGCTCTGGACGGCTTCGCCCTCCTGCCCTGACACAGCGCCGGCCGTATGGCCCCGTGCCTCGTTCGGGACGCAAGGCCCGGGGCAGGGAGGTGGCGCCGTATGCCAGGTGCGCTCCCGCGATCCGTCCGCAGTCATCAACCTAAAAGATCCGCAACGGGCATGCCTAGCCTGCCCGCCGACCCGGCGCTCAGCAAACTCAAGGCGCTTCAACGGCCGTGGAGCAGAGGGCCTGCATCAGGTAAAACGGCTTCTGCTGCGACGTTCCGTCGTTGCGCGGAACGCAGCGGCACGGCGTTCCAAGGGCGGCAAGGGCCTGTCCTGCCAGCCCGGTGACCGCTACGAAGCACACGGCTCACGACAACGGTGCAAAACCGTAATATCCAGCGCACAAAGTGGCTGGCACATATCGGAATATGTACAATATATAGGCATTAATAATAAGCATCTGCCTGTAACCTGCCCAAATATGCACATTAAACAATCATAAACTATGCTGTCCTGCACATTGTAGTGCAGCAGTTTTCTGTTGCATGATCTTTAGGCACCAATCTACAGTTTGGTTGAGCGCACACCGGGCGTTCCGGTCGCGGAGGCATGATGCAGCGGAAACACCTGAATATCCTGCGGACCCTGGCGCTGGCCGGCATCGTATCGGCCGTCGTCCCACTGGCGGCTCAGCCAGCCCAGGCCGCGGGCGTCCTGACCGTCGCAATGACCGCCGGCGACCTCCCCGTCACCACCGGCAACCCCGACCAGGGCTTCGAAGGCTTCCGCTTCGTCGGCTGGAACCTCTACGACGCCCTCATCAACTGGGACCTGTCCAAATCCGACAAGTCGTCGGATATCAAGCCCGGCCTGGCGACCGAGTGGCACGTTGACCCGGCCAACCACAAGCGCTGGCTGTTCACCCTGCGCCAGGGCGTGAAGTGGCATGACGGCTGCGACTTCAACGCCGACGACGTGGTGTGGAACTTTAAGCGCATCAGCGACCAGAAGGCGCCGCAGTTCTTCATCCAGCAGTTCGCGCTGTCCCGCGCCTACCTCACCAACTTCGACGGCATCGAGAAGGTGGACGACCACACCGTCGCCATCACCACCAAGTTCGAGGAATCCCTTTTCCCCTACGACATGTCCTACGTGCTGATGATCAGCCGCTGCCGGGCCGAGGCGCTGAACCTGAACTGGGACGCCTACGCCGCGCAGCCCTCGGGCACCGGCCCTTACCGCTTCACCAGCGCCACGGCCCATGAGCGCATGGAGCTGGCGCCGAACACCGCCTACTGGGACAAGGCCCGTGTCCCCAAGCAGGACAAGCTGATCCTCCTGCCCATGCCGGAGGCCGCAACCCGCACGGCGTCGCTGCTCTCGGGCCAGGTCAACTTCGTCGAGGCCCCGTCCCCCGACGCCATCCCGGTGCTGAAGCGGGCAGGGATGCAGATCGTCACCAACACCTACCCGCACAACTGGCCCTACATCCTGAACTTCACCCGCGGCCCGTTCACCGACCTGCGGGTGCGCCGCGCCGCCAACCACGCCATCAACCGCGACGACGTGGTCGAGCTGGTCGGCGGCATGGCGACGCCGGAATACGCCGAGGTGCCGCCGTCGCTGCCCTATTATGGCCATCCGATGACCTACCCCTACGACGTCGCCAAGGCGCGCGCCCTGCTCAAGGAAGCCAACTGTCTCCCGTGCAAGGTGACGCTCGCGATCTCCACCTCCGGCTCCGGCCAGATGCAGTCGCTGCCGATGAACGAGCTGGTCAAGCAGCAGTTGGAGGACGCCGGCTTCCAGGTGACGCTGAACGTCATGGACTGGAACGCGCTGCTCGACGTCAGCCGGTCCGGCGTGCCGAAGTATCCGAACGTGGACGGCCTGAACGCCTCGCGCGGCCTGCTCGATCCCGTAAGCGCCATCATCAAGCCGGTCAGCACCGCCTACTGGTCGCCCGCCGGCAGCAACTGGGGCCACTTCGGCACCCCGGAGGCTGACGCCCTGGTCAAGCAGATCTTCGAGGAGTTCGACCCGGAGAAGCGCATGGACCTGCTGACCAAGCTGCATGAGTATGAGTCCGAGCAGGCGCTGATGATCTTCGTCGTGCACGACCTCAACCCGCGGGCGCTGTCGCCCAAGGTGCATGGCTTCGTGCAGGCGCAGAACTGGTTCCAGGACCTGACGCCCATCAGCGTCTCGCCGTAGGGCGGGATCCAATGCCCACCCCGCCGCATCGGCCAGCCACGGCGGGCAGCAAACCGGCGCGGCAATCCGGCAGCCGCACCGGGCAGCCCCACCGGCCCACGGTTTGCATCGCCCCGGCACAGCCCGCGATGCC
>DASWOJ010000489.1:0-11380 GCA_036398775.1 Acetobacteraceae bacterium | reverse complement strand
CCGCCGCCATCGCCGGTGCAGGTATGGGCGGAGGTGCAGGACAGGTAGGCGCGGCCGTAGCCGCCGGTGGCCAGCACGACGGTCTGCGCACGGAAGCGGTGCATGGACCCGTCCTCCAGGCACCAGGCCATGACGCCGCGGCAAGCGCCCTCCTCGTCCATGATCAGGTCGAGGGCGATATACTCGACGAAGAACTCGACCTCGTGCTTCAGGCTCTGCTGATACAGGGTGTGCAGGATGGCATGACCGGTGCGGTCGGCGGCGGCGCAGGCGCGCATCGCCGGGGTCTTGCCGTATTCCTTCATGTGGCCGCCAAACGGGCGCTGGTAGATGCGGCCATCCTCGGTGCGGCTGAACGGCACGCCGTAGTGCTCCAGCTCATAGACCGCGGGGATCGCCTCGCGGCACATATACTCGATGGCGTCCTGGTCGCCGAGCCAGTCCGACCCCTTCACGGTGTCATACATGTGCCAGCGCCAGTCATCCTCGCCCATGTTGCCCAGCGCGGCGCCGATGCCGCCCTGCGCCGCGACCGTATGGCTGCGGGTGGGGAACACCTTGGTCAGGCAGGCCGTGCGCAGCCCGGCCGCACCCATGCCGAGCGTCGCCCGCAACCCGGCACCGCCGGCGCCGACGACTACCACGTCGTAGGTGTGGTCAACGACGTTGTAGGCACGGGTGGACGGCATAGAAATCGCGTTCATTTACATCGCCTTGCAGGGGTGCAGGGGCACCCGGAGTGACCCTGCAGATATAGTCAGGCCAACGCCATTTTCAGCACCGCGACCGACGCCAACAGACCTAATAGCAGTGCTGCGGCCTTGGTCCCGAGGATGACAATGTTCATCAGCCACTTGGGCTTGATGTAGTCCTCATAGACGACCTGCAAGCCCAACTGCATGTGATGGAAGGTGATGGCGATCAGCGCCAGCAGCAGCGTCGCATTCACCGGGCGCCCGGCCCAATCCACCACGGCCTCCTGCGGGGCGCCCACCAGGCGCAGCACGGCGAAGATGAACCACAGGGTCAGCGGCACGAGCGCGATGCTGGTGATCCGCTCGGCATACCAGTGATGCACGCCAGAGTGCGCCGTCCCCGTCCCGCGCGCCCGGCCAAGCTGGGAGCGCATTACCTCGATGGCCATTTTCTCGCGCATGGCGGCTACCCCCTCAGCATCCAGAGCGCCGCCGCCCACACCAGGATGGTGCTGACGACGGTGGCGATCACCGTGGCCCAGCCTGAGGCATGGGTCTGCGGCAGGTCGTAGCCGTAGCCGGCGTCCCAGGTCAGGTGCCGGATGCCGCCGAAGAAATGATAGAACAGCGAGGCGGTCCAGCCGAACAGCACGAACAGGCCGACCGGCGAGCGCATGAAACCGCTGACGGTCGCATAGGCGCCGGGTCCCTGCGACGCCGCCACCAGCCACCACACCATCATCAGCGTGCCGACCGATATGGCGATGCCGGTCACGCGGTTCATGATGGACAGGATGCTGGTGAGCTGCGGGGTGTAGATCTGCAGGTGCGGCGACAGCGGGCGGCGGACCAGTTGGCCGTCGCTGTCATGCCCGATCATCAGGGCGTCGCGTACGTCTTTAATGGGCATTGAAGCCTCCGGTGCGTCGTCCAGGGTTCCTAAGAGGGGAAGTGGGCGGGGTCAACGAGAGTGCAATGCAGTGCAGCATGACAGCACACTGCGGCACCCCTGGTCTTCCTCCCCCTCCGGGAGAGGGTTGGGGGTGAGGGAAAGCCGCAAGGACCAAGGTTTATAGCGGTGAGGCGGGCATTTTGCCCAATGCTTCACAAGGGGAGCGCCGCGCCGCTCGTTTCCCTCACCCCGACCCCCTCTCGAAAGAGGAGGGAGCAGGGCCGCACTCACCTTCACGTAAAGCGTGTGGGGTAGCCCTACGCCGCCCGCAGCAGCTTCTGCGCCACCACCGCCTCGGCAATCTGCACCGCGTTCAGCGCCGCGCCCTTGCGCAGGTTGTCCGACACGCACCAGAACGAAATCCCATGCGGCACCGTCGGGTCCTTGCGGATGCGGCTGACGAACACCGCGTCCTCTCCGGCGCACTCCTGCGGCGTGATGTAGCCGCCGTCCTCCCGCGTATCCATCACCACCACCCCAGGCGCCTCGCGCAGCGCCGCGCGGGCCTCGCCAGCCGTCACCGGCAGCTCGAACTCGACGTTCACAGCCTCCGAGTGCCCAATGAACACCGGAACCCGCACGCAGGTAGCGTGAACGGGTATGTCGGCACCCATGATCTTGCGGGTCTCGACCGCCATTTTCCACTCCTCCTTCGTGCTCCCGTCGTCCATGAAGCGGTCAATGTGCGGGATGCAGTTGAAGGCGATCTGCTTGGTGAACTCCTGCACCGTCGGCGGGTCGTTCACATACATGGCGCGGGACTGCGACCACAATTCGTCCATGCCGTCCTTCCCCGCGCCCGACACCGACTGGTAGGTGCTGACCACCACCCGCTTGATGCGGAACTCGTCGTGCAGCGGCTTCAACGCCACCACCATCTGGATGGTGGAGCAGTTGGGGTTGGCGACGATCCCGCGCGGGATGCGGGCCAGCGCCTGCGGGTTCACCTCCGGCACCACCAGCGGCACGTCGGGGTCCATGCGGAACTCGCTGGTGTTGTCGATCACCAAACAGCCCGCGGCGGCGGCGCGCGGAGCGTGGATGGCCGACACCGCGGCACCGGGGCTGAACAGGGCGATGTCCCAGCCCTTGAAGTCGAATGTCTCAAGGTTCCTCACCTTGAGCACCTTCTTCTCGCCGAAGCTCACTTCCTGCCCGGCGCTGCGAGGGGAGGCGAGGGCAACGGCCTCGTCCACCGGGAAGTCCCGCTCGGCCAGGGTCTTCAGGATCTCGCGCCCGACTGCACCCGTTGCGCCGACAACCGCGACCCTGTAGCCCATGATGCCTCTCCAAATCGAAGCGCCAGGGTTAGCGAGTCCCGCCCGGCGCAGCAAGCATTACGGATGCTCCAGCAACGCCTCCTGGTGGACGCCGGTATGCGCGATGCCGTCGGCGCCGATCCTGCCGCGATACATGCCGCCGCTGTTGAACGGCAACGCGACGTTCCCCTCCCGGTCCACGGCCACGAAGCCGCCATCGCCGCCGATGCCGGCAGGCGACGCCATCACGCCGGTGGACGCCTGATACAGGTCCTCCCCCGCCAGCCGCATCCGCGCGGACAGCTCATGTCCCGCGGCAATCCGGATGAAGCTCTCGCCATGCCCGGTGGCGGACATGGCGACAGTGCCGTCGGCCCAGGTGCCGGCGCCGGGCAGGGGGGTGTCGCCGATGCGGCCCGGCAGCTTGCCGGTCATGCCGCCGGTGCTGGTGGCCGCGGCCAGGCGCCCGGCGGCGTCGCAGGCCACCGCACCCACCGTCCCATGCCGGTCCGCGTCGTCGCGCACCTTCTCCGGCCCGGCCAACAGGCGCTGCAGGGCGTCCCAGCGGCGCGGGGTGTGGAAATAGGCGTCCTCGGCGAACTCCACCCCCTGCGCCCGCAGGAAGGCCAGCGCCCCGTCGCCGGCCATGAGGACATGCGGCGAACGCTCCATAACGGCGCGGGCGGCCAGCACGGGGTTGCGCGGGCCGCGTATGCCGGCGACGGCGCCAACCCGGAGCGTGCCGCCGTCCATCACCGCCGCATCCATCTCCTGCACGCCGGCACGGGTGAACACGGCGCCGCGGCCGGCATTGAACAGCGGATCGTCCTCCAAGGCCATGACGGCGGCGATGACCGCCTCCAGCGCCGGGCCGCCATCGGCCAGGACGCGGTGGCCGGCTAGCAGGGCAGCGCGCAGGCCGGCGTGGTGCGCCTCCATCTCCCCAGGCGCCATGCGTTCGAGCGGAATGGTGCCGGCGCCGCCGTGCAGAACGAGGGATCGGGTCATGCCAGCCGTTTGACACGGGGCCGGGGCGGCGCACAAGCTTCGGGGATGGAAACCCGCACGGACGCAAGGCGCTTTTCACCGAGCGCGGCCCGCAACCGCGGGCCGATCCTGGACGCGTTGCGCCCCCGCCTGCCCGCCGCCGGGCTGCTGCTGGAAGTGGCAAGCGGCACCGGCGAGCACTGCGCCCATTTGGCCGCGGCCCTGCCAGGGCTGGCGTTCCAGCCGACCGATCCCGACGCGGACGCGCTGGCGAGCATCAACGCCTGGTGCGGCAGCCTGCCCAACGTGCGCCCGGCCTTGGCGCTGGACGCAGCGGCGGCGGAGTGGCCGGTGGCCGCCGCGGATGCGGTGCTGTGCATAAACATGATCCACATCGCGCCCTGGGCGGCGGCGGTGGGGCTGATGGCAGGCGCGGCGCGGGTGCTGCCGCCGGGCGGGGTGCTGGCGCTATACGGGCCATACATGCGCGGCGGGCGGCATACCGGGCCGGGAAACGCGGCATTCGACGCGGACCTGCGGGCGCGCAACCCGGCCTGGGGGGTGCGGGAGCTGGAGGCGGTGGCGGCGCTGGCGGCTGGGACCGGGTTCGGCACGCCGGAGGTGCTGCAGATGCCGGCGGACAACCTGATGGTGGTGTTCGGGCGGCTAAGCAAACCTCTGGAGGCTTGAGCACGGATGAAAAGCCAAGTTGGACGCCGCGGACAGCCCAGCCGGCCCGGCGCCGCGCCCGCTTGGCTCCGCCCGTGCCGCGGCCCGGGCCTGCGCCGCTTCCTGCCGCGCCGCCCGGACCTGGGCGTCATGGGCAGCCAGGTCGCCCCGCACGTCGCGCAACTCGTTTTGCAGGCCGCGTATCTGCGCCTCGATCGCGTTCATCCGTTCGGCTGCGCTGCCTGCGGCCTGCGCCAGCGCGGCCTCCCGATGCCCGTTGCGCACGCCATCGCGTTGCCAGCCGCTGCGCGCAAGGTCGGGTCCAGCGCCAATCCGAGCAATGCGAACAGCAATCCGATCACGGACGCGAACCCCAGCACCCAAGGCAGCGACAGCGGCACGGCACGTGCCAGCAACCAGCTTGCGGCCATCAAGCCAACTGCCGGTACCGCCCGCACCATGTATGGGCTCCAGCACCGTGCAAGCCGCAGCAGCAGCAGGCAGTCCGCCCATGTGCGCAGCGTCCAGGCCACTGCGGCGCCTTGCACGCCCGCGGCGGCCATCAACCCATAGGAGCCCAGCAGGAACGGCAGCACTTCCATCATGTGCAGCTTGGCGGTCACGTCCGGACGGCCCTGTCCCTGCAACAGGCCCGACGGAATGAATGCGATCCCGTTCGCCCAGGCGCCGATCAGTAGGATCTGCGCCGCCCAGGTTGCCTGGGCCGCGAAGTCCTCGCCAACCCAAAGCCGCAGGAACGGTCCGGCCAGCAGCACCGCCGGCCCGCACGCGGCGCCATAGCAGAAGGCCAGCGTCACCACCGCGCGGCTGGCGAGCCAGCGGGCGTCGTCCGGCTGCAGCCGCGACAGGCGCGGGAACAACGCCCTGGCCAGCGCCCCGGCCATCAACTGGCTGCGCGTCGCCAGGTTCATCGGCACCGAATAGTGCGCGACCGCTGCCGGTCCGAGGATCGCGGCGATCAGCATCTGGTCGAAGGATTCCATCACCGGGCTGACCACGCTGCTGACGCTGACCCATGCGCCGAAGCCGAGCAGCTCCCGCACGCAGCCGGGATCGAACCGGCGCAGGTCAATCGGCCGTTCCAGCCGGCGCACGAACACCCAGCCGACCACCGTCGAGATGACCCGTGTCGCCAGCGCCGCCGTCAGCACGACGGGCAGGCTGGGGCCGATCAGGATCGCGCACAGCACCGGCGCGGCCTGGCCGATGACGCCGCTCGCCGTCTGCAGGACATTGGCCAGCAAGAACCGTTCACGCGACTCGATGGCGCCCGAGGCCACGCCGGATACCAGGGCAACCGGCAGCATGGCGGCGATGCAGGGCAGGGCGGCGCGCACCTCCGCCTCCAAGTCCGCAGGGATGCTGGCGAACTGCCCCAACAGCAGGCTCGCCGCGCCATACAGCAGCAGCCCGCCCGTCAGCCCGAACGCGGCGTTGAGGTAAAGCGCCGTCACCAGCACCGGCACCCGCTGGGCCGGCCCGGCCTGTCCCAAACGGCTTAATGCGATGGCCGAGGCGCGGGACAAGCCGAAATCGAGGAGCCCGGAATATCCCAGCAGGATCCAGACCACGGCCAGGATGCCGTACCGCGCCGCGCCGATGTGGGCAATATACAACGGCACCGTCAGCAGCGCCGTCAGCAGCGGCAATACTGGACCCATGATGTTCAGCGTGAAGTTGACGGATATGGTGCGCGGCTTCATGTCGGATCAGCCATCGGATTGCATGGCGCCGCATGCACGCGCGCACCATCCCCCGACATGCTGGCCCCCAACATGCTGGCCCCCAACATGCAGGTTTCGGAATTGCCGGGCTTGCTGCAACGGCTCATGGCGCACTCGGCCTTCGTCTCGTGACAGGCGTCGCTGCGGTTGGGCGACGCAGGCTTCCTGAAGCCATTCCGGCTGCTGCTTGCGTCGCCTTCATCCGTCGTCTCTCCTGCAGCAACGCCCAGCGGCTTCAAGGGGCGCCTTGTTCGCTGCACCGCACAACATTGTTGGACCCCGGGCTTGTATGCCGGCGCTGCCGCGAAACCAAGCGCCGGAAGCGGAACCCACGCACCCGTGACGTTCCGGTCGGCGCGTCCCCGCCAACCGCTGCACTCCGCCAGCCGCTAGCCAGCGCCGCCGGACGCCATGCAGCGGTGCCGCGCCTTGCGGCCAGCCCCGTTTGGGGCCTGCTGCGGGAGCGGGCGGGCGGTGCCGCAGGCTGAGGGCCGGCTCACGGCGGAAAGCGGTATCCTGCGTTGCCGGCCTTCTCAGCCATCATGCGCGGAGCGGCTATCCATCGGGGCTTCCTCCCGGTCGTTCATTCCGTAGTCCCGCATCACGTCCGCAATCCGCAGGCGGTAGTCTGCGAGGACCTCCCAGCGCCCCTCGGCCTGCGTCGCCCGGTGCGAGGGCGTGTTGCGCCATTCGCGCACTGCCTCCTCATCCCGCCAGAACGAGAGGGAAAGCAGCTTGCCAGGATCGGAAAGGCTGCGGAAACGCTCGACGGACAGGAAGCCATCAATCGTCTCGAGCGTCGGGCGCAGCGCCGCAGCGAGGTCAAGGTAGCGCCCGGCCCGGCCTTCCGTGGGCCGGACCTCGAAGATGACCGCGATCACGGCATCGCCGGGTGCTGGATGAGAGCCGCGTGCGGTCCCGAGGCGAGGCGCAGGAAAACCCGGTCCTCCCGGAGGATGAACCGCTCGCGCTTGGCGAAGCCGTAGTTCTCGCGTCCGAGCGGATCATCGCGCAGGCGGGCCCGGTAAGCCTCGTAGGCCGCAAGGCTCTCGACGTGGTAAACCCCGTAGGCCGTCGTGGCGGAACCCTCGTGCGGGCCGAAGTAGCCGACGAGTTCGGCCCCGCAGCGCGGTATCGCCTGCCCCCAGTTGCGGGCGTACTCCGCAAAGGCGTCGGCGCGGAAGGGATCGATCTCGTAGCGGATGAAGCAGGTAATCATGGTCTGGCCTCCGTTCTGGCAGAGGCGGACGTAGCAGGCCGGCTGCCGGCGATGCTTCGGCGAGGGCCGAAGCGTCGTCGGCCGCGCCGGTGCTAGAAGGCTGCTCCAACGGAGGATGCCCGATGAAGGATGGACCCTCGATTGCCGCCCTGGCCACCCTCCTGGGCGACCCGGCGCGGGCCAACATGCTGACCGCGCTGATGGATGGCCGTGCGCTGACCGTAAGCGAGCTGGCGCAGGCCGCAGGCGTCGCGCTGCCGACCGCAAGCGGCCACCTCACCAGGCTCGACGCGGCGGGGCTGCTCGCGTCCGAGAAGCAGGGGCGGCACCGCTACTACCGCCTGTCCGGCCACGATGTGGCGGAGGTCCTGGAAAGCCTGATGAGCCTGGCGCAGCGGATGGGTGCGACGCGCGTGCGCACGGGACCGCGCGACCCTGCGCTGCGTGCGGCCCGGGTCTGCTACGACCACCTCGCCGGCGAGCGCGGCGTCTCCCTGCTGCAGGGCCTCACGGAGCGGCGCTGGATCGAGGGCGGGGCGGCGCCGCGCCTGACCCCAGCCGGACGCGGCGGATTGGCGGCGATCGGGATTGACATCGTGGCCCTGGAACGAGGTCAGCGCCCGGTCTGCCGCCGGTGCCTGGACTGGAGCGAGCGTCGCGGCCACCTGGGCGGCGCGTTGGGAGCGGCGATGCTGGAGCATGTCCTGGTGCGGCATTGGGCACGCCGGGAGGCGGCGAGGGTCGTGACGTTCACGCCGTCAGGCTCCCGCGCCTTCGCCTCGTTGTGCGCCGGGACCTGAACGCGCAAACAGCCTCGCGGGCAAGGCAGGCAGCCTCGCGGGCAAGGCAAGCAGCCTCGCGGGCAAGGCAGGCATCGGCGAGGTCCGCTCCCCCAGCATCCAAGCCGCCAGCATCCAAGCAGGCGACATCCAAGCAGGCGGCATCCAAGCAGGCGGCATCCAAGGCTGGGCCACCGCCGCCCCGCGGCCATGCCCGGCAGCAGCGCCACCTTGCCGCACCCCCCGGATTGCAGTAGCACCCCGCCACCCCTTGGGGCGGCCGGGCGCCCCCCATTGGCGACCCCCTTCCGCACCCCGGCGCGTGGACCCTGCACCAGGAACCCTCCTCCCATGGCACGTCACAAGATCGCCCTCATCGGCGCCGGCAACATCGGCGGCACCCTCGCCCACCTGATCGGGCTGAAGGAACTGGGCGACGTCGCCATGTTCGACGTGTTCGGCGGCGTCGCCGCAGGCAAGGCGCTGGACATCATGCAGTCGGGACCGGTGGACGGCTTCGACAGCCATATGACCGGCGGCAGCGACTACGGCGCCATCGCCGGCTCGGACGTGGTGATCGTCACCGCCGGCTTCCCCCGCCAGCCCGGCATGAGCCGCGACGACCTGGTGGCCAAGAACGCCGGCGTCATCGCAACCGTCGCCGACGGCATCAAGCAGCACTGCCCCGGCGCATTCGTCATCGTCATCACCAACCCGCTCGATGCGATGGTCTGGGTGATGCAGCAGAAGTCCGGCCTGCCGCCCAACATGGTCGTCGGCATGGCAGGCGTCCTCGACAGCAGCCGCTTCCGCCTGTTCCTGGCCCATGAGTTCAACGTGTCGGTCGAGGACGTGACGGCGTTCGTGCTCGGCGGCCACGGCGACACCATGGTGCCGCTGGTCCGCTACAGCACCGTCGCCGGCATCCCGGTGCCGGACCTGGTGAAGATGGGCTGGACCACCCAGGACAAGGTTGACGCCATCGTCGCCCGCACCGCCAACGGCGGCGGCGAGATCGTGAAGCTGCTGGAAAAGGGCAGCGCCTTCTACGCCCCCGCCGCCAGCGCCGTCGCCATGGCCGAAAGCTACCTGCGCGACAAGAAGCGCGTGCTGCCCGCCGCCGCGCACCTGTCGGGCCAGTATGGCATGAAGGACCTGTATGTCGGCGTCCCCGTCGTGATCGGCGCCGGCGGCGTGGAGCGCATCGTCGAGGTGCAGCTCAACGAGCAGGAGCAGGCGGCGTTCGCCAAGTCCTGCGCCTCCGTGCAGGAGCTGGTAGATGCCAGCCGCAAGCTGGTGGGCTGACAGCCATGCGTGCCTGGCATCCCTGCCGGGCACTCTCCCGCCATAATCTCATGCCTATGTCCGTGACGGTGGGCGCATGGCCCGCATAGACCTTCCAAGGAAGCCTTCATGCCCGGCGTAGATCTGCTCGCCTCCGCGTTCAACGGCGCCAATGCCGCCTTCATTGCCGACCAGTATGCGCGGTGGGCGTCCAACCCGGGGTCGGTGGACCCGAGCTTCGCCGAGCTGTTCGCCGCGATGGACGACGACGCGCGCGGCGTGTTGGAGGATGCGAGCGGCGCATCCTGGGCGCCCCACACCTACAGCGTCGCCGAACCGGAGCCTGCAGCCAAGCCCGGCGCCAAGGATGCACGGGCCGTCCCGGCCGCAGCCGCCGGCTTCACGCCGGAGCAGGTGCGCGCCACCGCCCTCGACAGCCTCCGCGCCCTCATGCTGATCCGCGCCTACCGCGTCCGCGGCCATCTGGAGGCCAAGCTGGACCCGTTGGGCCTGCAAACCCCCAAGTCGCATCCGGAGCTTGACCCCGCCACCTACGGCTTCGGCCCGGCAGACCTGGACCGGCCGATCTTCATAGACAACGTGCTGGGGCGCGAGAGCGCGACCATCCGCGAGATCACCGAGATCGTCCGCGCCAGCTACTGCGGCCCGATCGGCGTCGAGTTCATGCACATCCAGGACCCGGAACAGAAGGCCTGGATACAGCGCCGGATCGAGGGCGCGCCCTGGACCGCCAGCTTCGACGATGCCGCCAAGCGCACCATCCTGCAGCAGTTGACCGAGGCCGAGGGGTTCGAGGCGTTCTGCCAGCGCCGCTACGTCGGCACCAAGCGCTTCGGCCTGGAAGGCGGCGAGGTCACTATCCCGGCGCTGCACGCAATCATAGACACCGCGGCCCGCGACGGCGTGCGCGAGGTTGCCATCGGCATGCCGCACCGCGGCCGGCTGAACACCCTGGTCAACATCGTGCGCAAGCCGCTGCCAGCCATCTTCAGCGAGTTCGGCGGCAACAGCTTCAAGCCGGACGACGTGCAGGGGTCGGGCGACGTGAAGTATCACCTCGGCACCTCGACCGACATCGAGGTGGCTGGGAACCTGGTCCACATCAGCCTGCAGCCGAACCCGTCGCACCTGGAGGCGGTGGACCCCGTCGTCGCCGGCAAGGTGCGGGCGCGGCAGGACATGGCCGGCGACACCAAGGGCCGCCGCAGCGTCATGGGCATCCTGATGCACGGCGACGCGGCATTCGCCGGGCAGGGGCTGGTGTATGAGACCCTGGCGATGAGCCAGCTCATCGGCTACCGCACCGGCGGCACCATCCACCTGATCGTCAACAACCAGATCGGCTTCACCACCGTCCCCGCCCATGCCTACTCCGGCCTTTACTGCACCGACGTCGCCAAGGCGGTGCAGTGCCCGATCCTGCACGTGAACGGCGACGAGCCGGAAGCGGTCATGTTCTGCGCCCGGCTCGCGGCGGAGTTCCGGATGCAGTTCGCCACCGACTTCGTGCTGGATATCGTCTGCTACCGCCGCTACGGCCACAACGAGACGGACGAGCCCGCTTTCACCCAGCCCGTCATGTATCGCGCCATCAAGGACCGCCCGACCACGCGCACCCTGTATGCCGCCCGCCTGGCCGCCGAGGGCGCAGTACCGGCGGACGAGGCCAAGCGCATGTGGGACGAGGAGGCCGCCCGGCTGGAGGACGCCTACAAGGCGGGCCAGGCCTACCGGCCCAACAAGGCGGAATGGCTGGAAGGCCACTGGGCC
>DASWOJ010000488.1:0-9410 GCA_036398775.1 Acetobacteraceae bacterium | reverse complement strand
GACCACGCTGCGGGCGTGTAGGCCAGGCGGACAAGAAAATATTCCATGATCCCTCCAAGCAGTCGGGTCGGCTCCGAGCCATTCCGGCGTCCGCTCATGCCTCTTGCTGGGCCAGAAGGCAAGCCGAGTGGATGTACGCATACGGTCCTACCCCACTGCTGGATGCAATTTTTGCAGCAGCGCGCCAGCGGGCTGCGGCTGCCGGGGGGTCAGGATGAAGCGGACGGGCCGGTCAGGCTGGGTCGTGACGAAGCCGCGCGGAATGACGGTGCCGCGGCCGAAGAACTCCAGCCGGAAGGCACGCATCAGCCGGGCCAGTACGATGACCGCCTCCGTCAGGGCAAACTGCGCCCCGACGCAGATGCGCGGGCCCGCGCCGAACGGCATGTATGCGTAGCGCGGCGGCGTTGCTGCTCCGGGCAGGAAGCGCGTCGGGTCGAACCGGTCGGGGTCGGTCCAGAGTTTCCGGTGCCGGTGCAGCACCCAGGGCGACATGCTGACCACCGTGCCGGCGGCGATCGGGCGGCCCGCCACCACGTCCGCCGCCAGGGCTTCCCGCACGATCAGGAAGGCCGGCGGATATAGCCGCAACGTCTCGTCTATGAAGGCTCGGGTGAGGGGAAGCTGGCGTACGGACGCCGCAGCCCCTGCCGGCGACAGGTCGGCGGCGTCCGCCTCCGCGGCCAGGCGCGCGGCATGGTCCGGATAGAGCGCCGCCAGGTAGCAGGCCCAAAACAGCGTCACCGCCGTCGTCTCATGTCCGGCCAGGATCATGGTTGCGACCTCGTCCCGCAACTGCGCGCGGTTGAAGCCCTCGCCGGTTTCGGGGTCGCGGGCGTCTGCGAGCAGGTCGAACAGGTCCCGGGGCGCGTCGCCGGTGCGGCCCTGCTTCTCGCGCGCGTCGATCATGCGGTCCATGAAGCGCAGCCAGTTCCGGCGGAAAGCAGCGCGTCCGCGGTCCAGCGGCGACTGCACGGTGGCTGGCAGCAGCAGGTCCAAAAAGCCGGGCTGGGCATACCGCTGGGCGTAGCTGATCAGCATCGCCCGCATCTCCTTGCCATAGCCCGCCATCTCAAGCGAGAACATGGACTGCCCGGCGATTGTCAGTGCGAGGTGCTGCAAGCGCGGCAGCAGCTCGACCGGGCGCATGGCGCTCTCAGCCAGCGCGGTCTCTGCCGCCGTGGAGGCCGCGACGACATGCCGGGCCAGGACCGGCATGATGCGCGGGGCCATGCTGGGTGCGATGGTGCGGCGCTGGTGCCGCCATGCCTTGCCCTCCGCCAGGAACAACCCGCTGCCCAGCACGGGCTGCAGCACCCGGCGGGCGCCGACGTTGCGGCCGTAGTTCTCGTGGTTGTCCACCAGGACGTGCCGGATCGCGTCGGGGTCGTTGAGCATGAGCTGCTCGCGTCCCAGAAAACGCCCCGGCAGCACGCCCGCCTCGTAGGCCGCGGGACCCCACAGTTCCAAGGGGTTGCGCCGCAGCACCAGGAAAGCCTCGAATTGGCTCCGCAAACGGGGGCTTAGCGGCGCCTTGGGAGGCAGGGGGGCGGCAACGGCGAATGATCCATCCATTGCCGCGATATGGTGCGGGAAGCGGCGGGGTCCAGCGCCGTCCAGTTCAGCCAGACTTATGCTGCCCGGCACCGCGTTGAGCGGCGTGCGCCAGGCTTTGCGGGCCTGCCAGGCTTGTCAACCATGCCCAGACTTCCTGGGGTGTGCCCGGCGCCCGATATCCGGCTGCGGGACGGGTCAGCGCGGAGTGGGCGAGCTAACAGCGGGCGCGGCGGCACCCGGCGTCTTGAGCGCTCGCGGTGCCCCGGTGCCAAACAATCCGCCGAACGTGGCCATGCTCCCTTGCGGCGCCGGAATTGTCTGGTGCGGAACGGCCCCGACGACTGCGCCACCCTGTCCGACCGTGTTCGGATTGCCGGGCGCGATATAGAAGGTGCGGCGCCGGGGCACCTCCTGGGCGCTGGCGCCGACCGGGGCCAAGCTGGCGGCGAGGACCAGGGCGAGCGTCAATCCTGAACGGGTCGTCATCGGGCCAAACCTCACGGATGCACTTGCCGGGGAACGCCAGGCCCGATCCGGGGTTCCGGGGCCAGGCCGACGATCGGACGCTCCCTGAGCACCTGTTGGCGACGGGGTGCGTGGGGTTGGCGTCCATCGGCATCGGGCGCATGTGCTGCGGGCAACCCAGCCCGAGGCAATCCCCATGCGATCACAGTCCGGAGACGTCCTGCTCGTGGTGGACGTGCAGGTGGACTTCCTGCCCGGCGGCCCGCTTGCGGTGCCGGACGGGGATGCCGTGATCGCGCCGATCAACCGGATCGGCGCGGTGTTCGGCCTTGTCGTGCTGACGCAGGACTGGCACCCGCCGGGCCATGCGTCGTTCGCCGCGAGCCATCCCGGGCGGGCGCCGTTCGATGAGGTCGAGCTGTCGTATGGGCGCCAGGTCCTGTGGCCGACGCACTGCGTCCAGGGCACGCCCGGCGCCGCCCTTGCCGCCGGGCTGGACCTGCCGCGGGCGGAGCTGGTGATCCGCAAGGGCTGCCGGGCTGGCGTGGACAGCTACTCCGCGTTCACCGAGGCCGACCGGCGTACCCCGACGGGCCTGGCGGGCTACTTGCGGGAGCGCGGCGCCCGGCGCGTGTTCCTGGCCGGCCTGGCAACCGATTTCTGCGTCGGCTGGAGCGCGGTGGACGCCCGGGCCGCTGGGTTCGAGGCTTATGTGATCGAGGATGCCTGCCGCGCGATCAACGCCGCCGGGTCGTTGGACCGGGCTTGGGCAGCGATGGAGCAGGCGGGGGTCGGACGGATCGGCATGGCGGCGCTGCCGGGCCTGTAGCACCGGCCAAGGCGGCCAGCGGCCGGAACCCAGACATACCGGGCGTCGGCAAGCAACGCTGCGCATCCAAAGAGGTCTTTACGCGGTTTTCATCATCATCCCGGCAAGATGCGGCACGGACAGGAGGTTCGTGCAATGGGTGATACGGCACAATACGCTGCAGGGCCGGAGAAGGTGCTGACGCAGGCGGAAATCGACGCGCTGCTTGGCTACAGCGAAGGCCCGCATGGCGGCGCGGACCAGTCCGGGATGCAGCGCATCATCAGCGCCGGTCTTGTCAGCTACGAACGTCTGCCGATGCTGGAGATCGTCGTGGACCGCCTGGTCCGCATCATGAGCACCAGCCTGCGCCACTTCACGAGCGACAACGTGGAGGTCGGCATAGACAACATCGCCTCGCTGCGCTTCGGCGACTACCTGAACAGCATCCCGCTTCCGGCGATGCTGGCAGTGTTCAAGGTGGAGGAATGGGACAACTACGGCCTGATGGTCGTGGACTCCGCGCTGATCTACTCGATCATTGACGTGCTGCTCGGCGGGCGGCGCGGCACGGCGGCCATGCGGATCGAGGGCCGGCCCTACACCACCATCGAGCGCAGCCTGGTGGAGAAGCTGATCCGCGTGGTGCTGCACGACGTGACCGCCAGCTTCGAGCCGCTGACCCCGGTGACTTTCAAGTTCGAGCGGCTTGAGGTGAACCCGCGCTTCGCCATCATCTCCCGCGTGTCCAATGCCGCCGTGCTGGTGAAGCTGCGGATTGACATGGATGACCGCGGCGGCCGGCTGGAGCTGCTGCTGCCCTACGCAACGCTGGAGCCGGTGCGGGAGCTGTTGCTGCAGCAGTTCATGGGAGAGCGCTTCGGCCGGGATAGCATCTGGGAAACCCACTTGGCGCAGCAGTTGTGGGACACCGACGTGGACCTGGACGTCGTACTGGACGAGCAGGTGATGCGCTTGTCGGACGTGATGTCGCTGAAAGTTGGCGACCGCATCATGCTGGGCACGACTCCCGGCAGTCCGGTGCGGGTCCGCTGCGGCGCCGTGCCGCTGTTCGAGGCGCGGGTGGGCCGGCGCAAGGATCGGATGGCGGTGCGGATTGACCGGGAGTTCAGCCGTCCGGACCGGACCGGACGCGGAACCAACTCTCCCGCATGAGGGCTGCAGGCGCGTCGCCCGCGGGGGCTGCACCGCCCGAAGCTTGACCGGCGGCGCGGCAGTCCGGATGGTCGGCGCCATGAACAAAGCGCCGAAGCAGCTCCGCCTGATGGCGTTCGACATGAACACCGTCGGCCATATCCAGCAGGGCTTGTGGACCCATCCGCGTGACCGCTCGGTGGATTACCGCACGCTTCACCACTGGACCGCGTTGGCCCAGACGCTGGAGCGCGGGCTGTTCGATGGGCTGTTCCTCGCGGACGTGCTGGGTGTTTACGACGTGCATGGCGGGTCGGCTGGCCCTGCCGTCAGCCACGGCGTGCAGGTGCCGGCGAACGATCCGCTGCTGCTGGTGCCGGCGATGGCCGCCGTGACCCGGCATCTCGGGTTCGGCGTCACGGTCAACCTGACCTACGACCCGCCGTTTCCATTTGCCCGGCGGATGTCCACGCTGGACCACCTGACCGACGGGCGGATCGGCTGGAACGTCGTGACGGGCTACCTGGACAGCGCCGCCCGGGCGATGGGGCTGCAGCATCAGGTGGCGCATGACGACCGTTACGACGTAGCCGACGACTACATGCAGGCGGTTTACAAGCTGTGGGAGGGAAGCTGGGCGGACGACGCCGTGCGGGCGGACCGTGGCGCCGGGGTTTATGCCGACCCAGGACGCGTGCGCGCGGTCCGGCATGACGGCCCGCATTACCGCATGGACGCCATCCACCTGGCCGAGCCGTCGCCGCAGCGGACGCCGGTGCTGTTCCAGGCGGGGTCGTCCGGCCGGGGCAAGCGGTTCGCGGCGAGCCACGCCGAATGCGTGTTCCTGAATGGGCAGGCGGTCCCGGCGGTGCGCGCCATCGTGGACGACGTGCGCGCCGGCGCCGTGGCGGCGGGGCGTGCGCCGGGCGACGTGCTGGCCTTCGTGGGCGCGTCGTTGGTGGTCGCCGAGACGGATGCGCTGGCGCAGGCGAAATTGGCGGACCTGCGGCGTTATGCGTCGGGGGAGGGGGCGCTGGTCCATGCCTCGGCGAGCATGGGCATAGACCTGGCCGCCTACGGGATGGACGAGCCGATCCAGGTCGTGGAAACCCAGGCGATCAAGTCCAACCTGGAGGCCCTCGCCCGCAGCGCCCCGGTGATGACCAAGCGCAAGCTGCTGGAGCGCATGGTGCTGGGCAGCCGCCAGGCACCAGTCGTCGGGTCGCCCGGCACGGTCGCGGATGCGTTGCAGGCGCTGGTGGAGGGTGCCGGCGTGGACGGTTTCATCCTGTCCCGGACCATCGTGCCGGATTGCGTGACGGACGTGGTGGACCTGCTGGTGCCGGAGCTGCAGCGGCGCGGCGCCTACAAGGAGGCGTATGCGCCGGGCACGTTGCGGCGCAAGCTGTTCGAGCGGGACCGGCTGCCAGGCACGCATCCAGCGGCTGAGCACCGCTGGGCTTAGAACGATGCGGAGTGAGACTACTCCGGCGTTCTCGGCGCGGTGACCGCATGACGGACCCACCCGTCCTGACCGGAGCTGCGATCGTGCTGCGTGCGCCCAAGCCAGGTGATGCGGCGGAGCGGCTGGCGCTAGGGAATGATCCCGCCATCATGGGGACGTTCGGGACCGACTCGATGGGCTGGTCGTCAATGGCAGAAGTTGGCGCGGCACGGTGGTTCGAGCGGATCGCATCGCACCCGCAAGCTTGGGTCGTCGAGCATGGCGGTCAGCTGCTTGGCGATGCGCGCCTAGACGGCCTGGACCTGCATGATGCCCGGGCGCGGCTGGCAATCGGGTTTTACGATCCTGCGAAGCTCGGCATCGGGCTTGGCCGCGACGCGGTCCGCACGCTTATGCTGTATGCCTTTGGCACGCTAGGCCTGCATCGGCTGAGCCTGCGCGTGATCGCGTATAACACGCGCGCGATCCGCTGCTACTCGGCCTGCGGCTTCGTGGTTGAGGGACGGGAGCGCGAGGCTGCCCTAGCCGGCGGTAAGCGCTACGACGACGTGATAATGGGCATGCTGGCCCGGGAGGCCCACTTCTAACGGCTGTCCAAGTGATGCAAGTATCGGTGTACGGTCGGCGCGTCTATACCGTGCGGACCAGCACTGGAAGGCACGCCGATGATCAAGTTCTACTACCATCCCTCGCCGAATCCCCTGAAGGTCGCGCTTTTCCTGGAGGAGTCCGGGATGCCTTACGAGGTCGTGCCCGTGGACACCCGCCGGGGCGAGCAGTTCTCGGCGGCCTTCCTGGCGATCAATCCCAACGCCAAGACCCCGGCCATCACGGATGGCGACGCCACGGTGTTCGACAGCAACGCCATCCTGCTCTACCTCGCGGAAAAAAGCGGCCAGTTCCTGCCGGGGCCGGGCGACGCGGCGCGGGGACAGTTGCTGTCCTGGCTGATGTTCGTCGCCACCGGCATCGGCCCGTATTCCGGCCAAGCCGTCCACTTCAAGCACTTCGCCCCGGCGCCCAAGGATTATGCGGTGAACCGCTATGCCTTCGAGGCGGAGCGGCATTACGGCATCCTGGACGCGCATTTGGCGCATCATCGCTACATGCTCGGCGACACCTACACCATCGTGGACATGGCGGTTTGGGGCTGGGCGCGGGTGGTGCCGTTCGTCCTGGGCCAGGACGCCTATGCGGCGATGCCGAACCTGAAGCGGCATCTGGACGAGATCAACGCCCGCCCGGCGGCACAGCGCGCGGAGGCGCTGAAGGCCAAGTATCCGATGAAGGCCGAGATGGACGACGAGGCGAAGCGGCACATGTTCCCGCAAAACGCTCGGCTTGCCGCGGAGTAGGGCTGCTGCAAACGGAGGGCGGCCTAACGAGGCCGCTCTCCTGCTTGCAAGCTTTCACCCCTTTGCCACGTTCCAGAACAGCGGTGCCTGGCCCTTGAGGTGCCCGGTGATGTTCGACCGCCAGGCTGCCGACTGGAAGTACTGGCCGAGCGGGACGAACATCGCATCCGTGAACGCCTCGTTCTGCAAGGCGGCCGCCAGATGCTTGCGCTCGGCAGGGTCGTCGCTGTCTATCCACTGCGTCCGCAGCCGTTCCGCCGCCGGGTTGTCCGGCCAGCCATACCAGGCCGTTCCCCCGGTGCCGCGCATCGCCGGCGCCGAGAGCGGGTCCACCCAGTCGAGCGCCGGGAACGACGTGCAGAACAGCGACCAGCCCCCCTTGTCGAGCGGCTCCTTGCTGGCCCGGCGCTGCACCACCGTGCCCCAATCCATCGCCGCGTCGTCCACGTTGACGCCGATCCGCTTGAGCGTCGCGGCGACCACCTGGCTCATGGCGTCGTAGAACGGCTGGTCCGTCGGGTGCAGCAGGGTCAGCCTCTCGCCGGCATAACCTGACGCCGCCAGCATCGCGCGCACCTCCGCGTCGCCCGCCCGGCCGCCTACCCGGTCCATGCCGGCGTCGTTCGCATAGGGGGTGCCCGGCAGGAAGCAGCCGACCGGCGCGTTGTAGGTCGAGGCGTCGTCGCCCATCACCGCCTGCATGACCTCACGCGGGTCAACCGCCGCCAGGATCGCCTGGCGCAGGCCGCGGTTGGTAGTCGGTCCCTGCAGGTGGTTGAACCGCAGCACCGGATACAGGCCGTAGGGGTCCAGCCGGCCGACCACGACGTTGCGGTCCCGCTGCAACACCGGCAGCAGGTCGGGGATCGGCATTTCCACCCAATCCACCTCGCCCGTGCGCAGGGCGTTCGCCGCCGTGCCGGGTTCCGGGATGATGCGCCATTCCACCCGGTCCACCAGCACCCGCTTCGCCCCGGCGACGCTGGACGGGGCGTCGTCGCGCGGGACGTAGTCCGCGTGCTTGGCGAACACGATGCGGCTTCCCGGCACGTATTCCCCGGGCACGAAGCGGAAGGGTCCGCTGCCCACCACCTCGGTGATCTGCTTGAAGGGGTCGGTCGCGGCGATGCGCTCCGGCATGATCATGGCGGGGCTGGGCTGCGTCTTCGCCAGCGCCGTCAGCAGCGGCGGGAACGCCGTCTTGAGCCGGAACACGAGCGTGCGGTCGTCTGGCGCCTCCAGTGCGTCGAGGCGGCTGGCAACCGTCTGCCCCAGCCCGTCCCGCTTCATCCAGCGGTGCAGCGACGCCACGCAATCGCGAGACAGCACCGGCGTCCCGTCATGGAAAACGAGCCCCGGACGCAGCTTGATCGTCCAGCGGCGGCCATCGCCCTCGACCGTATGTCCCTCCGCCATTTGCGGCCGCGGGACCAGCGCGTCGTCGGTGCCGAACAGGGTGTCGAACACCATGTAGGCGTAGTTGCGGGTGACGGTCGCGGTGGTCCAGATCGGGTCGAGGCTGGTGAGGTTGGCCTGGGGCACGAACACCAGCGTGCGGGCGCCAGCCGGCTGGGCCACGGCCGGGCAGGCCAAGGGTGCGACGGCCGCCGCCCGCAACAGGTCGCGTCTCAGCATGTATGATGCCTCCCCGGGGTGTGTTTTGCCCCAGCCTACCAGTGGCTGTCGTCGGCCAGCAATGCCGTGGGCGCCGCGTCCTCGACGCTGCCCGGCCGTCGCAGCGGGCCGATCTGGCACGGGCGGGGCCGCCTGGGGCAGGCCGCGTCAGGCCGGCGCAGGCGGGTCAGCCAGGTCCCAGCCGCTTCCGATTGGCCCGCACCCGCCGGCGCAGCATACGCACCACGGCATCCGCGCCGCCGTCCGGGGCGCCGCGGGCCACGGCAGCGGCAGCAATGGCAGCCGCCTTCGACGCCGCATCCACCTTTTCCGCCACCATGCGGTGCGCTTCCCGCTTTGCCGCCGGGCCGCCCATGGCGAGCTTCATCAGGCGCAGTGCAATGACCTGCTGCGCTTCCACTGCCAGAAACATGCCTCGCAGCGCCGTGCCCTTGATCCGTCGCATCGCCTGTCCCCCGGACACCATTCCGTTTCAAGCAACAGCATAGGGTCGGGCGCAGTTCCGAAATATCCCGGATTGGTGGCGTCCTGCTTGCCTGGCGCTCGCTGGTCCCGGCGCCTCGTACTCAACGCTTTTCGTTCCGACCGTTTCCGTCATTGCGGGAAACGCAGCGGCGCGGCATTTACGGCGGCAAGAACCGCTCTGGCGACCCTGGATTGCTACGCCGTAAGCGGCTCGCAATCACGGCTTGGCAACGTAAGGGTCAGTGCGGAGAGTCGTTGGCATCACATCGGTTTGCGTCTGGACTGGACGCAAACCGATGTGGCCGGTTCAGGTCGTCGTCACGACCTGCACGTGCCCCGGGCCGTCGCGCCCGACCACGCTGATGGACACCTCGCCTGGCGTCCTAGTCACCTGGACGCTTACGCTTGCGCCCCTCACAGACAGGTTGTGCAGGGTCAGGTTGTCCAGGAACGCCGGCAGGTGAGGCGAGTCGAACCGCACGGCGCGAGCCGCCGGGTCGAAGCT
>DASWOJ010000487.1:0-6479 GCA_036398775.1 Acetobacteraceae bacterium | reverse complement strand
TAGATCTCCTTGCTGAAATGGTAGCAGACGAAGAAGCAGAGCATAAACGCGCCCATGCTCCACGGCAGGCGCGTCCGCAGCTCGATCAGGTGATCGAGCAGCGGCATCGGCTTGTCGTTGATGGGGTCGTCCGTCGCCGGATCGTCCGTGGTGGCCAAGCTGTGTGCTTCCTTCAGCCGTGCAGCGACGGCTGCTTGGCATCCGTGGGGGGAATGGCGGGTGGCGCAGCCTCGGGCGCCGGCGCCGGGTGCGCCGCATCGGCCACCGACGCATTGGACACATCCGCAGGCGGCAAGGTTGGGGGCGTCGCCGCCAGGAACGCCATCTCATGCTGTTCCGTGGCCGCGTGCTCCGCCGCCGGCAGCGCCACGGTGTCCGCTGCCGGCAGCGGCGCAGTGTCCGCCGGCGGCGGCGGCGTCGTCAGCGTCGTCGAGGCAGCCAGCGGGTTGTCCGTCATCGTCTTGCGGATGGTTCCGTCGCTGTCCACCGCGCTCAGTATCCTGCCCTTGATGTCCATGCGGCGCAGGTCGTTGAACTCGCGCCGGACATCCTGCAGGTCAGCCTCGCGCATCATCTCGTCCACGTGGACCTGGAACTCGCCCGCCATGCGCCGGGCCTTCTTGATAAGGGCGGCGACGGCCTTGATGGCGACGGGCAGGTCTTTCGGGCCGATGGCGACCAGGGCAACGATCCCGATCAGCGCAATCTCGGACCAGGCAAAATCGAACATGGCGGCTTGCATCCCCTCCTGGGCGTCGTAGCACGGGTATGGGGAGGGGGAAACCTCGCCGCTAGGCCAAGGCACCGGCCCACGGCGCCAGGCTGGCCTTGCGTAAGCCGGCGCGCACGCAGCACGAGGCGCACGCAAGGCAGGGCCGCAAGCCCGGCAGCAGGGTCAGGCGTCGTTGAAGCTGAGCCGGAGCACCCACTCCACCAGCCAGGGAATGCCCCGGTCCAGCGCCTGGCCCACCGGATCAAACGCGATGCCCACCCCCTGCAGCACCCGCGGCAGCACGAAGATGCACAGCAGCACCACCAGGATGCCAGCCCGCTCCAGCCGCGCCCAGGCCTCGGCGGCGCGCGGCGGCAGTAGGCCGACCACGATGCGCCCCCCATCCATCGGCGGCACCGGCAGCAGGTTGAACATGCCCATCGCCAGGTTCGCGAGGATCAGGAACGACAGCAGCATGTCGCCGCCCTCGAACCACCCGTCCGGCAGCAGCGGCAGGCCATGCAGCAGCAGCCCGGCCGCCCAGGCCAGCAGGAAATTCGACGCCGGCCCAGCCGCCGCCACCAGCGCCATGCCCCGGCGCGGGTTCGGAAAGCGCCACGCCTGCACCGGCACCGGCTTCGCCCAGCCGAACAGCACGATGATGCGCCCGACCACCGCCAACTGGATCAGCACCAGCGCACCCGGCAGCAGGATGGTGCCAACCCGGTCCACATGCCGGAAAGGGTTAAGCGACACACGGCCCAGCCGCCAGGCGGTGTCGTCGCCCAGCCAGAGCGCGGCACAGCCATGCGCGGCCTCATGCCAGGTGATCGCCAGCACCACGGCGAACACCGCCATCAAGATTTGCGGCAAGGTATCGGTCATGGCAGCAGCCGGGCACGCTCCGCTGCCAGCGCAGGCAGGTCCAGTTCCCGCCGGGACGCGGCGGCCCGGGCCAGTCCCGCGGCCATGCGCGCCAGGGTCTGGCGGGAGGCCGGAGGCACGGCAGACAGCACCGCCTCCGAGTCCGCGAGCGCACCCGTGCAGTGCAGCACCAGGTCGCACCCGGCTGCCACCGCCTCCGCCGCAAGCCCGCCGGGCGTGCCGTCCAGCGCGCGCATCTCAAGGCCATCCGACACCAGCACCCCCTCGAACCCGATCCGCCCGCGTATGGCCTGCCCGATCACGGCAGGGGACAGCGTGCCGGGCCGGTCCGCATCCAGCCCGGGATATAGGAGATGCGCCGTCATCATCCACGGCAAGTCCGCGTTTACCGCGAACGGATGCATGTCATCCGAAAGATCCTGGTCCCGCGGAACCCTCGGCAGCATGAGGTGGCTATCCACCAGGGCGCGCCCATGCCCCGGCGCATGCTTGACGACCGGCTGCACCCCCGCCGCCATTAGCCCGTCCGCCGCGGCACGCCCCAACTGCGCCACCACGGCGGGATCGGCCCCATAGGACCGGTCCCCGACCACGTCATGCGCGCCGGGCACACGCAGGTCCAGGACGGGCGCGCACACCAGCCCAAGGCCAGCCGCCGCGCACTCCGCCCCGATCAGCGCCCCGGTCAGCCACGCCGCCCGCAGCCCGGCCGCGGCATCCTGCGCATGCAATTGCCCAATCCGTCCAGCCGCAGGATGCGCCATCCAGTGCGGCGGCCGCAGCCGTGCAACCCGTCCGCCCTCCTGGTCCACGGCGATCACCGCCTCTGCCGGCAACACGCCACGCAGCCCGACAGTCAACGACCGAAGCTGATCGGGGTCTCCAACATTGCGCGCGAACAGAATAACGCCCGCAGGCGGCAACCGCCGGAACAACCCAACCTCGTCCGCATCAAGGACAAGCCCAGCAACCCCAACAACAGCAGCCCGCATCAAAACCCCAGACGCTCACTGCCCCCTCTCCCTCCGGGAGAGGATCGGGGTGAGGGAAAAGGCAAGCACCACCCCCGGCCTACGCAAGACGCCCACGGATCAGAAGAACCGCGCCGCGTGGCCTCCCTCACCCCAACCCGCACGTCAGAACGCAGCAATGGTGCAGGAAGCCCCCTTGGCACGCAGCCGCGAGCAGAACGCCGTGGCATCAGCCATGTCGGAGAACCCGCCGGTGCGTACCCGCCAAACCGCCTTGCCGTCGCGCTCCGCCCGTTGCAGCACCAGCCGGCGGTCGCCCAGGGCGTCGGGCATCCGCTTGGCCAGCCGCTGCCACTCGGCCTGCGCGCCCTGTTCCGTATCCACCGCCGCAAGCTGCACCAGGGTCGCGCCAGCTCCAGGCGGCGCAACGGCAGGCGCCGCAGCAGGCGACGCCGGCTTAGCCGCACCAGCGCCGGCACGAACCGGCGGCCTCGGCGTATCCGGCAAGGGGCTGACGCCAGGGTTCGCAACGACGGCCGGTCCCGGCGCCGCCGACGGACTCGGCACAGGGGACGCCGCGGCTGGCGCAGCAGGCGCATCCGGCAACGGCGGCAACTGCTGCTGCGCCCGCAGCGCCTGCGGGGCCGGCGCCTCCGCCCGCGGCGCCATCGCCTGGGCGCGGCCGGACTGCTCGCCCATCACCTGCTCGTCCGCCCCCGCCACCTGCATCCCGCCGGCATTGTCGGGCTTCACCCGCAACGGCCGCGTATCGGCCTCGATCACCGGCACCGGCCCGGAACCATGTCCCAGCAGCGCCCAGCCGCCCATCCCGGCCAGCAGCACCCCGCCCAGCCCCACGGCGGCGATCAGCAGCTTGCGCGTCATGCCGTCCATGCCGCCCGTCTGGGTGCGGTAGCTGGCGCGGTAGCCATAGCCGCCGGCGGAGGGCGGGATTTGCAGGTCGTCAGGCACAGTCCACTCCAACTAAGAACGCAGTTCCTCGACAGGCACGACGCCCAGCACCGCCAGGCCAGACCGGATCACCGTCGCCGTCGCCTCCACCAAGGCGAGCCGGGCCAGGGTATCCCCGGGACGGTCGGGCTGGATGAAGCGCAACGTCGCATCATCCTGCCCACGGTTCCACAACATATTAAAGTCGCCCGCCAAGTCATAGAGAAAAAACGCAATCCGGTGCGGCTCATAGGCCAGGGCCGCTGCCTCAACCATGCGCGGCCACGACGCCAGCCGCCGGATCAGCGCCATCTCCGCCTCCGCCCCCAGAACGTCGAGCGCCGCCGCCGCCAACGCGCCCGGGCTGACCGCCTCGGCCCCCAGCGATTCCGCCGCCCGCCGCAGCACGGACCGGCAGCGGGCATGGGCATACTGCACGTAGAACACCGGGTTCTCCCGCGTCTGCGCCACCACCGCATCCAGGTCGAAATCCATCTGCGCGTCGGACTTGCGCATCAGCATGGTGAACCGCACCGCGTCCCGCCCGACCTCCTCGATCAGGTCGGCCAGGGTCACATACGTGCCGGCCCGCTTGCTCATCTTCACCGGCTCGCCGCCGCGCACGACGCGGACGATCTGGCACAGCACGACCTCCAGCGGCACCGGCGCGTTGCCCGACAACGCCTTCACGGCGGCCTTCATCCGGGACACGTAACCCCCGTGGTCCGCCCCCCAAACGTCAATCATCAGCCCGGCGCCCCGCCGCATCTTGTCGTCGTGATAGGCGATGTCGTTCGCAAAATAGGTGTTGCTGCCGTCCGACTTCCGCAGCGGCCGGTCCACGTCGTCGCCAAACTCGGTCGCGCGGAACAGCGTCTGCTCCCGCGCCTCCCAATCCTCCGGCAGCTTGCCCTTCGGCGGCTCCAGCGTGCCCTGGTAGATCAAGCCCTGCGCGTCCAGCCGCTCGATGGTGCGGTCCGGCGCCCCAGCCTCGACCAGGGCGCGCTCGCTGCTGAACACGTCATGCTCCACCCCCAGCGCGGCGAGGTCGGCGCGTATGGCCGTCATCATCGCCTCCACCGTGAACTCCCGCACCGTGTCGAACCAGCCCGCCGGGTCGGCGATGCCGCCATCAGGCCCGGCCAGGCCCCCGCCATGCGCCGCAAGCAGCGCCTGCCCGACCGGAACCAGATACTCCCCGCGGTATTGCAGCCCACCGGGCACCGCGGCCGAGAACTCCTCCTCCGTCAGCGCCGTCCCGCAAGCCTGCAGGTATCGCCAGTACGCAGCCCAGGCCAACGCCGCCACCTGCGCCCCGGCGTCGTTGATGTAATATTCCTTGGTGACCGCAAACCCCGCCTTGCCCAGCAGGTTTGCCAGCGCATCCCCCACCACCGCGCCGCGGCAGTGCCCGACATGCAGCGGCCCCGTAGGATTGGCCGACACGTATTCGACGTTCACCGGGCGCCCCTGCCCCGCCAAGCTGCTCCCATAGGCCTCCCCCACCCGCAGCACCGCCGGCACCACCGCCCGCAGCGCCTCGGGCCGCAGGTGGATGTTGACGAACCCCGGCCCCGCCGGCTCCGCCCGCAGCACGCCCGGCGCCTCCGCCAGCGCCGCCGCCAAGGCCTGGGCAATCCGCGCCGGCGCCTGCCGAGCCGCCTTGGCGCTGACCATCGCGGCGTTGGTCGCCATGTCGCCATGCGCGGCCTCCCGCGCCGGCGTCACCTCCACCCGGGCGGCCACGTCGTCCGGCAGCTCCGGCACGGCCCGGCGCAGGGCCGCCACCACGGTGTCCCGCATGGCGGCAAAGATGTTCTCGGACATATGGAAATCAGCCTATGTGGAAGGGGTCGGTCAGCCGCCGGTGCTCCTCAAGCGCAAAGCGGTCCGTCATGCCGGCAATATAGTCCGCCACCGTCAGCGCCGCCCGCGCGGGATCGCCCACCCCGGCCTGGGCCCGCCAGCCGTCCGGCAGCATGCTGACATCGGCGTGCAGCAGGCCGAACAGGGCCTCGGTCACCAGGCGGGCCTTGTTGGTCATCCGGTTGACCCGCCAGTGCCGGTACATGTGGGCGAACAGGAATTCCTTGACCGCCCGGTTCGCCTCCGCCATCGCCCCGCTGAAGGCGACCACCGGCTGCTTGGCCCGCCGTATCGCGTCGGAGTCCGCCGGGTCCAGCGCATGCAGCCGCCGCCGGCTTTCCCCGATGACGTCGGTGACGAACGCGTTGATGACCCGGCGGATCGTCTCGTGCCGCAGCCGAGGCGGCGGCACATCCAGGCTGCAGACCCGCGCACGCGCCAGCGCGTCCCCTACCACCGGCAGGTGGGCGATGTCGTCCGGCCCGAACAGCCTCGCCCGCATCCCGTCGTCCAGGTCGTGCGAGTGATACGCCACGTCGTCCGCGAACGCCGCCACCTGCGCCTCCCCCGACGCATGGCTGTGCAAATCCAGCGGATGCCGCGCGTCATACTCCGCGATGTAGGGCGGCGGCTTCCGCAAGGGACCATTATGCTTCGCCAGCCCCTCCAGCGTTTCCCACGTCAGGTTCAGCCCGTCGAACGCGGCATATCGCGCCTCCAGCCGGGTCACCACCCGCAGGCTCTGCGCGTTATGGTCGAATCCGCCATATGGCTTCATCCGAGTGTTCAGCCCCTCCTCCCCGGCATGGCCGAACGGCGGGTGCCCCAGGTCGTGCGCCAGCGCCAGCGCCTCCGTCAGGTCCTCGTCCAGCCGCAGCTCCCGTGCGATGGAACGGGCGATCTGCGCCACCTCCAGGCTGTGCGTCAGGCGGGTGCGGTAATAATCGCCCTCATGGTTCACGAACACCTGGGTCTTGTATTGCAGCTTGCGGAAGGCGCTGCTGTGGATCACCCGGTCGCGGTCGCGCTGCCAGGGGCTGCGGCCCACGCCTTCCGGCTCGGGATGCAGGCGTCCGCGCATGGTCTCGGGCCGT
>DASWOJ010000486.1:0-12532 GCA_036398775.1 Acetobacteraceae bacterium | reverse complement strand
CCGCGGGCCAGCAGCGTGCGGGCGACCGCAGAGCCGACGAAGCCGGTCGCGCCGGTGACGAGGGTTGGGGCAGGGGGCAGGGCAGGGGGTCCTTTTGGGAAAGCGTCGTTTGAAGGCAGCATCCGAAGGCGGCGTCTATAGCTGGATGGGCCGGGCTGGTGTAGGGGGGCGCCGGGTCCGGTTCGGGAGCAGGGCATTGGCCTGGTGCGGCGCGGCTCCCTCTCTCTCCGGGAGAGGGTTGGGGTGAGAGGTTCTTGAGACGCGGCCTTTGGCCCTTGAAGGGTCGTATCCCAGGAGTTCCGGCCGTTCTCCGCTCCGCAGCCAGGACCCCCTCACCCCAACCCTCTCCCGGGGGGAGAGGGGGCAGACACCGCGTTCCGGTGAAGCGCCTGTCGCTCCTTCTGGCCCTTGTCGGCCTTGCGGTGTCGGCGCTGCTGGTGGCTTGGTTCGACGCCGGGCAGGTGCTGCAGGCCGTGCTGTCGGTGGGATGGGGCGGGTTCGCGCTGCTTTCGCTTTGGCAGGCCGGGCTGTTCCTGTTGCTGGGGCTGGCCTGGACTGCGGTGGTGCCCGGAGTGCCGCCGGGATGGCTGGTCTGGGGCCGCATGGTCCGGGACTCGGCTACGACCTGCCTGCCGTTCTCGCCGGTTGGCGGTTACGTGATCGGCGCCCGGGCGGTCACGGTGCTGGGCGTGCCCTGGCCGACGGCTGCGGCCGGCACGGTGGTGGACGTGACGGCGGAGATCATCGGGCAGGCGCTGTTCTCGCTGTTCGGGCTGATCGTGCTGCTGCTGCTGCGGCCCGAGTCGCCGCTGCTGCTGCCGCTCGCGGCCGCATTGGCGCTGGTGCTGGTTGGAATGGCCCTGGCCATCCGATGCCGCGCCGCCATCGGCCGCGGCCTGCGCGGGCTGGGGGCGCGGCTGCTGGGCGACTGGTTCCGCCGGCAGGGCGGGCTGGAGCAGGTGGGCGCCGAGCTGTCCCGCCTGTATGGCAGGCCGCGCCGCCTGGCGCTCGCTGCCACCCTGCACCTGCTGGCCTGGTTCGGCACCGGCGCCGGCACCTGGATCAGCCTGCGCCTGCTGGGCCATGACGCCGACCTGATCGCCATCCTGGCGCTGGAGGCGCTGCTGGATGCCCTCGTTGCCGCCGCCTTCGTCGTCCCTGGCGCGGCGGGGGTGCAGGAGGCGGGCTATGTCGGCCTGGGCGCCGCCTTCGGCGTGCCGCCGGACCTGGCGCTGGGCGTGTCGCTGCTGCGCCGCGCGCGCGACCTGGCGCTGGGCCTGCCAATCCTGCTGGCATGGCAGGGGACGGAGTGGCGCCGGGCTGGCAGGGCCGCGCGGGATGGCCTAGACGGTGCGGCCAAACTTGCACGGAAGGGCCGTACGATGGCCGATACCCCCGAATACACCACCCTGTCCTCCGGCCTGCGCTACCATGACGAGGTCGTCGGCGCCGGCGCCCAGCCCCAGGCTGGGCAAACGGTGGATGTGCACTACACCGGCTGGCTGAACGACAATGGCAAGCCCGGGCGCAAGTTCGACAGCTCGCGCGACCGCGGCGCGCCGTTCAGCTTCAAGCTGGGCGCCGGGCAGGTCATCAAGGGCTGGGACCAGGGGGTGGCCGACATGAAGGTCGGCGGGCGCCGCATGCTGGTGCTGCCGCCGGACCTCGCCTATGGCGCGCGCGGCGCCGGCGGGGTCATCCCGCCCGGCGCCACCCTGATCTTCGACGTCGAGCTGCTCGGCATACGTTAGCATCGCCGTGCCCCCCGTCCCGACCCTGGTCACCCATAACGGCAAGTTCCATTGCGACGAGGTGTTCGCCTACGCCGTGCTCCGCCATGCCCTGGGCGTGCACCAGCCCGGCATAGATCACATCCTGGTCCGCACCCGGGACCCTGGGGTGATCGGGGGCGGCGACGTGGTGTGGGACGTGGGCCTGCACTTCGACGCCGCCGCCAACCGGTTCGACCACCACCAGCGCGGCGCGCCGGAGCGTCCGGACGGCACGCCGTTCAGCTCCGCCGGGCTGGTCTGGCAATCCTATGGCCGCCGGGCGGTGGAATCCCTGCTGGGCGACGGGCGCCTGGCGGAGGCGGTCGCCGCCGACCTGGACGGGGGCATCGTCCGCCGCATTGACGAGGTGGACAACGGCGTATCCGCCGGGCCGGACAAGCTGGGCCTTGCGGCCATGATCGGCGATTTCAACCCGCCCTGGGACCAGCAGCGCGGCAACCCGGCGGAGGATGCCGCCTTCCTGCAAGCCGCCCTCCTGGCCGACGGCGTGCTGCGCCGCCGGGTGGACCAGGTGCGGGCGCGGCTGCTGGCCGAGGCGGAGGTCGTGGCCGCGCATGCTGCCAGCGCCGACCCCCACGTGCTGGAGCTGGACCGCAACATGCCTTGGAAGAACGCTGTTTTCGTGCACGGGCTGCCGGTGCTGTATGCGGTCTATCCCGCCAGCAACGGCAACTGGATGGTGGACACCATGCCGCCGGACCCGGCTTCGTTCGCCCAGCGCCTGCCGCTGCCGGAGACCTGGGCCGGGCTGCCGGAAGCGGAGTTGCCTGCGGCGACCGGGGTGCCGGATGCAGTGTTCGTCCACCTGCGCCGCTTCGTCGGTGCCGCGCGGTCGCGTGCCGGGGCGGTCGCGATGGCCCGGCAGTCCATTGCCCTGGCGGCCGGAGCGGCTGCGGAGGCATGAAGGCCACGCCAAGCCGGGTCCCAACCGGCGCCCGGTTCTGCCGCATGGAGCAGGTCTAGCATCGTTGAAAGCGCCACCCGGCTTCAACTGCTGTTTTTATGAGATTCTTCATCGGAACTTGCGCATGTTCGGTCCGATGATGCTCTAGACGTATAGGATGGCCGGGACTGATCCGGCGCAGGGGGCGATCACAGGTTTGTCGGCTGCACATCCCCGCTCCCACCCAGACCCGGGAACCGCAATGAAGGCAAGGAGCACGGAATGACGGAGGCAGGCGTGCAGGACGCAGCGCCGGAGGACTTTGACGCCCCTGGAATGCTTAGCATCGTCGTCCAGGGCGCGCTGTTCCAAGGCAACCTGATCGAGACAGCGAACCATTGCCGCCATTGGCGCCAGCTTTTTCCCCAGGCGGAGATCATCCTGTCGTTGTCGCTGTCGGACGTGGTGTTCGGCGCCGTGCAGGACGGGGTGTTCCAAACCCTGCGCCTGTTGCCCGCCCTGCGTCACGACGGCCACCTGCTTGCCGCCCTAGGCGTCATCCAGGACTGCTGCGACAAGGTGGCCCTGGCAGACCACGCCCTGCCGCTGCCGCCGATCAAGGTGGATACGCCCAAGCTGAACAACGCCAACCTGCAGATCGCCGCGGCGCAACGCGGGCTGGGCCTGGCCGGCGGCCGCTACGTGCTGCGGGTGCGCGGCGACCTGCTGTTCCTCGACCGGGATTTCCTCGCCCAGCACCGGGAAGCGGCGGGGCTGCGGCGCAGCGTGGCCGCAACCTTCACGCAACGGGTGCTGATCTCACCGCTTTACACCCTGAATCCCTACACCCTGGAGCGGATGCCGCTGCACTTCAGCGACTGGTTCCACTTCGGGCTGCTGGAGGACGTGCGGCGCATCTGGGACGTGCCGCCCATGACGCTGGCCGACGCCATGCACTACCGCACCCACCCGCACGCCCCCGGCTCCAACGCGCGGGAGCGGCTGTTCAACACGCGCCTGGGGGTGGAGCAGCACATCCTGTATCACTGCTTCAAGCCCAGCTTTCCCGCCCTGGTGCTGGAGCATCACAACGATTCCACGTCCATCAGGCTGGCGATGGACATCCTGCTGGACAACTTCGCCATCGCCGACCTGACGCGGGCGCGCTGCGTGTTCAACAAGTACTCCGGCGAGTTCACCGACCATGCCAAGCGGTTCCACTGCCTGACCCGCGAGGACTGGCTGGCGATGGCGTGGGCGCGCACGGTGGACTACCGGAAGACGCTTGCGCTCAAGGTCGAGGAGGCCGATGACGAGGCGGCGTTCCAGCTCCGCCAGGATTTCCCGCGCCGCTACCCGGCAACGCGCCTGTCGCCCAGGGATGCCCACCTGCTGAACGGCAACCTGGTTGCGGTGTCTTCCACCGGCATCCTGTTCTTCGGACCCTACGTGACGCTGCCGCGGGGCCGCTACGTCGCCACCCTGGACGCCACCACCCTGGAAGGGCCGGGCTCGGTGCTCCTGCAGGTCTCGTCGGACGGCGGCGACCGGATGCTGGCCGAGCGGCGGCTGGAGGTGGACGCCGGCAGTGCGCCCCTGCTGGACATCCGGTTCGACGTCACCGACGCCAAGGCGTCCCGGCTGGAGGTGGTGTGCAGCATCAAGGGCCTGCGCGGGATCGCCGTGTCCGCCGTCACCATCGCCCAGCGCCCGCCGGGGCTGGAGCTGGAGTTGGAGCCGGAGCCGAAGCCCGATCCCGTTCCAGCCGCCGCGCCGAAACGGCGTGGCTGGTTGCGGCGGGGCGCCTGATGGCGCCAAGGCTGGTGTCCGGCCAAGACCCTGCGCATTGCCCAACCGGAGCGGCGAGATGCCCACCATAGTGATGGACCTGGACGGCACCCTGACGGTGGAGGCGCCGGGCGTGCCCTATGCCGAGCTGTCGCCGAACACCGCCGTCGTCGCCAAGCTGCGGGAATACCGGGCGCAGGGCTTCAAGGTCGCGATCTACACCGCCCGCAACATGCGCACGCACGCCAAGTCCATCGGCGCCATCAACGCCCATACCCTGCCCGGCGTCATCGCCTGGCTGCAGGCGCATGACATCCCCTATGACGAGATACACGTCGGCAAGCCCTGGCCGGAGGCCGGCGGCTTCTACGTGGACGACCGCGCGATCCGCCCGGACGAGTTCGTACGCCTGTCCCATGCCGAGGTGATGGCGATCACCGGCGCACCGTTGCAGTGACCGCCGCGTCCGAGCGCCCGCTGGTCCTGATAAACTCCGGCGCCTATGCGGCCCAGGAGCTGGTCGCGGAGTTCGGGGAGCTGCCGCCGGCCTTCCTGCCGGTCGGGCTGGGCCGGCTGTATGAGCTGCAGGCGCGGATGCTGGAGCCGCTGGGGGGCGACCTGCACCTGACCCTTCCGGACAGCTTCGACCTGCCGGCCTGGGACGCCGGGCGGCTGGCGGCGCTGGGCTTCACCCTGATCCGGACGCCGGACGCGCTGAGCCTCGGGGCGGCGCTGCTGTTCGCGCTGGGCCGGCTGGGGTTCCGCGACCGGCCGCTCCGCATCCTGCACGGGGACACGCTGGTCGGCGGCGTGGACCTGCGCCTGGATGACGCCGCGGCGGTGATGGATGGCGGCGACGGCTACCGCTGGGCCACCGTGCAGGTGTCCGGGGACGGGCTGGTCGAAGCCGTGACCCCGCCGGACCGCAACGGCGCCGGTGCGTCCGGCCCGCGTTTGTGCGGCTACTTCGCCTTTGGCAGCGCGGCGCGGTTCGCCGAGAAGCTGGCGGTGTCGGAGGGGGACTTCTACGGCGCGCTCAACCTGCAGACCGCGGAAGCCGCCTTGGTGGCGGCGACGCCGGCCCCGTGGCTGGATTTTGGCCATGTGCAGACCTTCTTCCGCTCCCGCCGGATCGTGACGACCGAGCGGGCCTTCAACAGCCTGCACATCAGCGAGATGCGTGTGCGCAAGCGCTCCGCCTCGGCGGCGCCCAAGCTGCGGGCCGAGGCGCGCTGGCTGCGCGAGGCGCCGCCCGTCCTGGCCCCGTTCTGCGCCCGCGTGCTGCAGGAGGGGGACGACGACGACAGCTACTTCTACGACAGCGAATACGAATACATGCCCACCCTGGCCGAACTGTATGTGTTCGGCCGCGTGACCCCCCCGGCATGGTCCCGCATCCTGGGGTCCTGCGCGGATTTCGTGGACGCCGCGGCTGGGGCGGGAAACGGCGCCGAGGTGGACGGGCTGCTGCGCCGGCTAGTGGTGGACAAGACATCGGAGCGGCTGGACGCCTTCGCCGCTTGCGCCGGCCTGGACCTGGATGCGCCCAACACGCTGAACGGGGCGCCGGCGCCATCCCTGCGCCGCTGCCTGGCCGAGATCGAGGCGGCGCTGGCCGGATGCGGCGACCTGCCGTCGGTGATGCACGGGGACTTCTGCTTCTCCAACATACTGTACAGCTTCCGCACCGACCGCGTGCGGCTGATTGATCCGCGTGGGGTGGACGACCGCGGCGGGTTCAGCCTGTACGGGGACCGGCGCTACGACCTGGCGAAGCTGATGCACTCGGTCTGCGGCCGCTACGACCTCATCATGGCCGGGCAGCATTGCGGCGGGCGGGTAGGCACCCAGGCGTTCGAGCTGTCGTTCCCGGCGGACCCGTGGCGCGCAGGGATCGAGGCGATGGCGGCGTCCTTGCGCATGGGCGGGGTCCGGCTGGGGTCTGCCGTGGTGTGGGCGGCGATGACCTCACTGTTCCTGTCCATGCCGCCGCTGCATGGCGACCGTCCGGACCGGCAGGGCGCCTTCGTCGCCAATGCCCTTCGGCTGCACGTGGAGGGGCCGCCGTGATCGTCATCCCGATGGCCGGGCTGAGCCGCCGGTTCCGCGAGGCCGGATACGACCGTCCGAAGTTCATGCTGGACCTGCATGGCCGCAGCCTGTTCGCCCATGCCGTGGGCAGCTTCCGTGCCTACTTCGGCACCGAGCCGTTCCTGTTCATCGCGCGCGACGAGCCGGGGGTGCCGGAGTTCGTGGCGCAGGAGATGGCGGCGCTGGGCGTCGCGTCGGCACGGACGGTGCTGCTGCCGCGTCCGACGCTGGGCCAGGCCGACACGGTGCGGCTTGGGCTGCAGCAGGCCGGGACCGGCGCCGATACGCCGCTGACCATCTTCAACATAGACACGTTCCGCCCGGGTTTTCGTTATCCGGCAGCGGACTGGATGGAGCGCGCCGACGGCTACCTGGAGGTGATGCCCGGCGCCGATCCCGGCTTTTCCTACGTGCGCCCGGCCGACGGCGGGGACGGACGGGTGGCGGAGACGGCCGAGAAGGTCGTGATCTCAGGCCTTGCGAGCACCGGGCTTTACTGGTTCCGCCGGGCAGGGGATTTCCTCGACGCGATGGAGGGAGATGCCGCCCGCGCGCATGGGGAGCTTTACGTGGCGCCGTTGTATAACGCGCTGATCGCGTGCGGACTGGACGTGCGTTATCACGCCGTTCCTGCGGAGGACGTCGTGTTCTGCGGAGTCCCGGCCCAGTACGAGGCGCTGCTCGCGTCGTGAACGCCGGGCTGGGGAGGCGGGGCGCCGGCCGCTGACGCCACGACGGCGCCCGGCTAGGGGTCCGGGAGGCAGACGATGTTGAACGGTTCCGTGATATCGGCGATTGCCGTCACTTCTTCACGCTCCATCCGCTTGCCGACCTGGTCGCCTTGGAGATGGTGGACGTTGTAGCCGAGCCTGGTGAACTGGTCGTAGTATTCCGTGGCGTCGCGGCCGGAGACGTGGCGGATGGCGCGGGGGAAGATCTCGGTCACGACGACCGGACGGTGCCTGGAGAAGAACGCCGTCGCGCCGTCCATCATCACCGGCTCGAATCCCTCAATGTCCATCTTGAGGACCCGCACCGGGCGGTCCCCGGGGATCGGCAGGCTGTCGAGCGGGCAGACGCGCACGGCGCCGGCGTCGTTCCTGGTGACGAAGGTGGAGCCGGGGTTCAGCGGGTCATGGGAGGTGTTGAGGTCAGCGGCGGTTTCCTCTGAGCCAAGTGCTACGTTGAACACGGTGCAGCGGCCCGCAAACCCGTTGTCCCTGATGGACCGGGTCAGCATCCCATAAGTGTCCGGACGCGGCTCGATGCTGTAAACATGGCCGGCAGGTCCCACGGCCCTGGCGGCCTGCAGGGTATAGACGCCCACGTTGGCGCCGACGTCCACGAAGGCATCGCCGGGCCGCAGGCGGCTGAGCACGAAGCCGACCTCCTCGTTCTCCCAGTCCTCGTGCAGCACGCCCCAGCCGACGTGCCCGTCGCGGAGGTTGACCCAGATGCGCAGGCCCCAGGCGTCGGTGCAGACCCACTTGTCTTCGGGCCATAGGGGCACGACGCCCCGGGCGTCCCACCTGTAACGCCCGCTGTTCAGCAGCTTGCGGGCGGCGTCAACGAGGTTGAGGGACGACCGGAGATCGTCCACCGGCGTCAGGGCGTCCATCGGCCAGCCAAACAGCGCGAAGTGCAGCAGGTTCAGTTGCGGCAGGGTCGGCGGCTGCCAGCGGCCGTCGCCCTCGCCCAGGCCGCCCTCGCCCAAACCGCCCACGCCTGAGGCCGGCGACGGGCTTGCGGCCGGTCCGGTCTCGATCGAGGGCAGCGGCCCTCCATCGGCGCCGTGTTCAAACCCCTTGACGTTCAATGCGCTCTCCCGGACAGGCCGCGACGATAGTCAGCCGCCGACGGCGCAGCAACCCTGGCCGGACTGCCGCTGGCGCCGTGCTGCCGCGGGCACGTCCCGGTGCGGCCGCCGTGCAACCACTGCGCTTCCAGCCCGCTATGCTGCGGCGAGAACCCTGGAGGACCGCATCATGCCCATCCTGTCTGCCGCGTCGCCTGTCGAGATCATGGCCAGGGCCGATAGCCTTGGCCTGCCAGACCACGCGCGGGAGGCGGCACTGGCGTTGTTCCACGCCCTGACCAGCAGAGAGGAACTGGCCGCAATGGACGTGCCGGAGGCGGCGGCCGGCAGCGAGCCCGGCTCTCACGACGGCAGCCGATGGCCTGCGCACGGGTTCATGTTTGGCTCCCTGGCGGAGCTTGCGCCCGTGCTCGCTGCGCTGCGCCGGAATCCCGGGGCGGCCGAACTTGGTAACGGTGTGGCCGGACCTGCGCCGGGCCTCCTGTTCCTGACCGGGCAACAGGACGGCTTTGCCGGGGTGCTGGTGGCCGGCGCCGACATGCAGGGTTTGACGGATGCCGTGCCGGAACTTGCCGCGCTAGATGCGTGACGGCCGGGACAGGCATGCCGTCGGACTCCAACGCAAGGGTTACGGTGCCTGTTCCCGTGTCCCTTAAGCCTTTCGTAGATGTTGCCGCATTATTGAGACGACGCCAGGGCATGAACCACCCCTGGCGCACATGGCAATTCGATGGAGGCACAACCCATGACTGCTCCTGCCCAGTCCACAAAGACGGGTGAAAAGACGCTTCAGGCTACGCTGGCTGCGGCAGCCGTCGCGGTCATCTGCCTGGCGGCGCCGGCCAGCGCCGGTCCGGTCATCATCAACGGCGGCTTTGAAGTGCTGTCGCCGTCCGTCACCGGCTCGACCGAGTTCGGCGCCCGCTATGCCGGGCAGGTCGTGACGGGCTGGACCACGACCGGCTACAACTACGTGTTCACGCCGGGCACGGCCGACACGTCCGGCGCAGCCAACGAGTATAACCAGCACCTGAAGCTGTGGGGACCTGGCGACGGGTCCAGCAACGGCCTGACGGCGGCCAGCCCGGCTGGGGGCAACTTCCTCGGTGCGGATGGCCCGTATTACCCGGGGCCGATCCAGCAAGCCGTCACCGGCCTCGACGTGGGTTCGGTCGCCACCATCAGCTTCTACTGGGCCGGCGCGCAGCAGTATGGATATGACGGCCCGACGACCGAGGCCTGGCAGGTGTCGCTGGGCAACGAGACGCATGTGACACCGGTGCTGCGGAACGCCAATCACGGCTTCACCGGCTGGCAGCAGCAGACGCTGTCCTTCGTCGTGACCAGCGCGACGGAGGTGCTGTCCTTCCTCGCCATAGGGACGCCCGCTGGCGTGCCGCCCTTCGCCCTCCTGGACGGCGTCACGGTCAGCGAGGTGCCAGAGCCCAGCAGCTTGGTGCTGTTGGGCATGGGCCTGGGGGCGGCCGGCCTGGCGTGCCGCTGCTGCCGGGCAAGGTGAACGGCCGGAGCGGACGGGGGCCGGGCCGGACGCCGCGGCCCGGCTTTCCTTCAACACTTCCAGCAGTGCCCACGGTTTCGGTAAGCGATCTAATCCTGCACCGCATGGCGACGCCGGTCACCAGGCACGACGCACAATTTGAAGCAAAGATTATTCTTATTTTCTAACAATATCCCTGCGTCAGACTTCGGTATGGAACCTGACATCGGCGGATGTGCAGGCAACAGGCTCGCACGCGGTGCCCCAGGTGACGCAACGGAGATATGCTCATGGCAACCCTTCTCGATATGATGGCGAGACTGGCGCGGGTAACTTGCAGGACGGCTGCCGTGACGGTAGGCGCTGCTGTTGTCGCGTTCGCTTCAGCGCCTGCACATGCCACCCCAGTCATCAAGAATGGCAGCTTCGAGACGGTGACGACTACCGCCTCGACCGAGTTCGGCACGCGCTACGGCGGGCAGGTCGTGACAAACTGGACCACTGGCGGCTACAACTTCCTGTTCAAGCCAGGCACGGCTGATACGACCGGCGCCGTCAACGAGTATAGCGGGCCGTTGAAGCTTTGGGGACCGGGTGATGGTTCGGCTAATGGCCTGCCGGCTGCAAGCCCGGATGGCGGCAACTTCATCGGCGCCGATGGCGCATATGGGCAGGCGGCGATCCAGCAGACCATCACTGGCCTGGACGTGAACAGCATCGCCACCATCACGTTCTACTGGGCCGGCGCGCAGCAATACAACTTCGACGGCAAGACGACCGAAGCCTGGCAAGTAACCCTGGGGAACGAGACGCATTCGACCCAGGTGCTGAGCAACGATACGCACGGCTTCACAGGCTGGCAGAAGGCGAGCTTGTCCTTCATCGTGACCAGCGCGACCGAGGTGCTGTCCTTTCTCGCCCTTGGGACGCCGGCCGGCGTGCCTCCCTTCTCCCTGCTGGACGGTGTTTCGATCAGCGAGATTCCGGAGCCGGCCAGCTTGACGCTGGTGGGCATGGGCTTGGCGCTGACCGTCCTCGTGTCGCGCCGCCGCAGCCGGGCAAGCTGAACTGGCCGGGCCGGGCACTACGACCCAGCCCGGCCCGCCAGCGCCGGCACGAACATGTCGGTCCACCGGGCCGGTGCGGCCTTGATGCTGCCGACGGCGTACATGAACTCCGCATAGCGCATGACCCCGTTCGGCGTTGCGGAAAACCGGGTGTCCGGGTCGCGCACCATCGCCAGCACGTCGTCCGGCTTCATCCGGGCGGCGGACAGGCGGATGAAGCTGTCCGCCGCCGCCGCCGGGTCTGCGGCGATGGCGGCGCAGGCAGCGTCCATCGCCTGCAGGAATGCGCCGGTGATCCCTGGGTTCGCGTCCACGAAGCGCCGGGGCGCATAGACGACGTCCAGGGTCGCCTCGCCCAGCACCTCGCTCGCCGCGATCACCCGGTGGATGCGCGGGTCCTGCAGCTCCAGGATGGAGTAGGGCGGAGAGGCGAAGTGGGCCGCGATCTCCGTCTTGCCGCCCATCAAGGCGCCGTAGGCTTCGGGATGGGCCAGGCCGACCGTCATCGGGTCGAGGCGCGAATACTCAGCTTGACCGAACTTCTGCGCCACCAGCATCTGCAGCACGACGGCGGCCAAGGAGGTCTTGATGCCGGGGATGGCGATCTTGTCGGCCGGCGTGAAGTCCGCAAGCGTCTTGATGCCGGGCCGGTTGGTGTTGAGTGACAGGGCGCAGGTGCTCAGCCCGCATAAGCCCACAACCTCCGCCCGCGGGATATTCCGTGCCTTGGCCCATAACGTAATGAAGCCCGGCGCCCCCGTGCCTGCGATGTCCAGCGCGCCGGCGAGCATGGCGTCGTTGATGACGTTGCCGCCGTCCACGACCTGCCACGTCACCTCCGCCCGGGGCAGGCCGGCTGCCTCCATCGCGTTTTCCAGCAGCTTGCGGTCGCGCATGACCATCAGCGGCAGGTATAGGATGCCATAGCCGTGCGACAGCCGGACCTGCGCTGCCTCTGCCCGCGCGGGGCGGGCGAGCAGGGCGGAGGCTGCGGACATGGCGAGCAGGGTGCGTCGGTGCATAACCAGCCTAGGTGCCAGGGTTGAAGGCGCGCGGATAGGCGGCCCGCGCGGCGCTCAGGCGACCGGCGCGACGCCCAGCGGGTCCAGCCGGTAGCCGCCGCCCTCCGTCACCAGCAGGCGGGCGTTGCCGGGGTCCGGCTCGATCTTCTGGCGCAGGCGGTAGATGTGGGTTTCCAGCGTGTGCGTCGTCACGGCGGCGTTGTAGCCCCAAACCTCGTTCAGCAGCACCTGACGCGCTACCGGGCGGGTGCCGGCGCGATACAGGAACTTGAGGATCGCCGCCTCTTTCTCCGTCAGGCGGATGCGACGGTTCTTCACCGGCTCCTGCAGCAGCTTGGCGCTGGGACGGAAGGTGTAGGGGCCGATGGTGAACACCGCGTCCTCGCTGTTCTCGAAGATGCGGAGCTGGGCGCGCAGCCGGGCCAGTAATTCAGCCAGGCGGAACGGCTTGGCGATGTAGTCGTTGGCGCCGGCGTCCAGGCCGCGCACCACATCGGCCTCCTCGTCCGAGCCTGTCAGCATGATGATCGGCATGCGCAGGCCCTGCTTGCGCAGGTTGGCGCAGAGATCCCGG
>DASWOJ010000485.1:0-83825 GCA_036398775.1 Acetobacteraceae bacterium | reverse complement strand
CGCTGCCGGGTTGCCGAACTGGAAACCGATCTGGCTGGCATAGGCGCAACTGGCTGCCACACGCCGGTCCAACCCGGAGGCAACCCCGGCGGCGCAGGACGGCAGGGTACCAATCCTGACATCCGACGGTACACCCTGGTTACGGATCGCGTAAGGCGCATCGCGGTAGAACGCAAGCGGGGGCGGGTGCGCAAGCGCCAGCACGGCGGTGATGAGCTGGCGATGGTCCACGTGGCCGCCTATGCCTTGCGGCGCAACGACCAAGTCGGGGCGCAGCGTTTCCATCAAGTCCGCCAGCAGCGCCGCCAGCAGCTTCCAGATGTCGTCCCCGTCCAGCAGCGGGCCGAACAGCGCCGGGGCGGAATGGTAGCCGCGGTGCGGCGCTTCCGGCAGAGCCAGCCATCGCGGCTCGGTCCCGAGGATCGCCGCCGCCGCCCGGTCCTCCTCGCGGCGCAGCGCCATATAGTCCACTTCTGGTCCCAGGCCCTTATCGGTCTGACATGACAACGCGAAGCCGGTTGGGTCCGGCACCGACCGGGTGAATGCCGTCGCCATTATGGTACGCCATCCGCCATCGCCAAGCTGCGCCAGCAGGCCGCCGCAGGAGAATGCGACATCATCCAGGTGCGGGGACAGGAACAAAGCCGTTGGCATCAGCGGGACGGCTGCTTCCCCCTCTCCCAGCGGGAGAGGGCCGGGATAAGGGGGTCTTGGCTGCGGAGCGGGAAACCGGGGGTCCTGACGGCACGTGGGCCGGGTTTGGCGAGAGATGCGCTTGCCCTCCCCCTCACCCCGGCCCTCTCCCGCAGGGGGAGGGAGACGAAGTGTCCCGTCACAGCAGATGCGGCTCGGCGCGGAAGCGGCAGGGGAGGATCGGCAACTCCGGCGACCAGGCTAGGTCTGGTGGGTGGCCGGCCACCTCGGCGTAAACGTCCATGATCTGCCGCCCGACAGCCTTCCAGGAATAAACCTCCCGGCATTCCGCCAACGCCGCATCCGCCAACCGGCGCCGCAGCGCCGCATCGCGCAGCACCCGGCGCAGCGCGCCCGCCAGGCCGGCCCTGTCGCCCGGCTCGGTCAGCAGCCCGTTCTCCCCGTCGCGGATGCAATCCACCACGCCAACGCTGCGGCAGGACACGACGGCCAGGCGGCTCGCCATCGCTTCCAGGATGGTGTTGCTGAATCCCTCGGCATAGGTGGGCGACACGAACACCTCGGCGCGCCGGTAAACCGCCGGCACCTCGTCATAGTCCACGTATCCCGTCATCTCCACGCAGTCCTGCAAGCCCATCAGCGGAATGCTGGCCGCGGTCTCGTCGTAGGTCGGCCCGATGCCGGAGATCAGCAAGCGAAAGCGGTCGCCGCTCTCGGTCAACTGCCGGGCAGCGTCCAGCAGGTCCAGCACGCCTTTCCGGGCGTCCACCCTTCCGTGATACAGCAGCACCAGCGGTCCATCGCCGGCACAGGCGGGGCCAGGGGTGAAGCGGGACACGTCCACGGCGCCGGGCACGATGGTGAAGCGGGCGGGGTTGGTACCCAGGCGCTGCACGACTTCTTCCCGGAAGGAGTCGCAGCCGATCAGCACCCTGTTGGCATGGTCCAGCACGCGGGTCATCGCCAGACGGTGCGTTTCGCAGCAGCTTCCGACCCAGTGGCCATCGCCGCCCTGGATGGAGACGACCGTCGGCAGACCCAGGATGCGCGACGCCTCCAGCGCCATCCAGCCGCAGGGGTAGCCGTACTGGGCGTGCAGCACGTCGAAGGGCTGGCGCCGGTGCTCGGCGACGACCGCGGCCACCATCGCGGCCACGTCACGCTCGAAGTCGCCGCACTCCTGCTCGCCCACCTGCTCCATGCCGATGACGCGCACGCCGGGCACCGGGGGCGGCGGGCCGCCACCGTAAACCCGGCGGCCGAACACGTCGCCGCGATACTGGCTGAACATGGTGACGTCGTGCCCGGCGGCGGCCAGTTCGCGCAACAGGTTGAGCGCATAGACGGACATGCCGGAGATCGCCGGGAAGAAGCGGCGGCTGATGAAGCACACTCTCATGCTGGACGCCCTGCGGTGCCCGGCATGGGCCGTTTCTGCTCCCTCTCCCTCCGGGAGAGGCTTGGGGTGAGGGAAGCAGCACGCGCTGGGGCTAGGCACTGCGGGACCGAGTCAGAGCTTGGCCAGGCACGGCACCTGTGGCTTCCCTCACCCCAGCCCTCTCCCGGAGGGAGAGGGAGAAGAAAGCCGGCGCGCGTCATGCCGCTGCCTTGAGATAGGCCAGGCTGGCCGGGATGATCGTGTCGGCGCGGTGGCTTTCGCGGGACATCTCCACGCACACCAGCCGGGTGAAGCCCACGTCGTCCAACGCGAGCAACACGCCGGGCACGTCCATGTCGCCCTCGCCGAACGGCAGGTGGATGTGGACGCCGCGCTTCATGTCCTCGATGCTGACGGTGCCGAGGTGCGGGGCGAACTCCCGCACGGCGTCGGCTGGGTCACGCTCGCCGGTGACGATGCAGTGGCCGGTGTCCAGCGCCAGGCGGAGACCGGGTATTCCCAAGGCGGCCCAATCGTCCACCGTCTCGATCAGCATGCCTGGCTCCGGCTCCAGCGCGGCGGTCGTACCGAGCACCTCGGCCCGCCGGGCAACCTGCGCCGCGCCGTCCAGCAACCAGGCGCGGGCCTGGTCGCGCGATACGCCGGGCTTGGGCACGCCGGCCCAGAAGGACATTGCGTCGGCGCCGGTGTCAGCCGCCACCTCCAGCGCACGGGACAGGAACTCGATCCGGCGGGCGCGTCCGGCAGGGTCGGCGGTCAGCAGGGTCGGCTCGTGCTTGGCACGGGGGTCCAGCAGGAACCGTGCGCCGGTTTCCACGACGCAGCCCAGGCCCAGGGTCCGCAGCCGGGCCGCCAGGCGGCGCCGCGCTCCGGGGAAGTCAGGCGCAAACGGGTCGAGGTGATGGATGTCCAGCGTCAGCGCCACGCCGTCATACCCGGCGTCCGCAATCAGGCCCAGCGCATCGTCAAGCCGGTGATTGGCCGCGCCGTTGGTGTTGTAGGCGAAGCGCAGGGTCACGGGTGTTCCATGGACAAGGGGGCGCTGTGCACCTCCGGCTCGCGGTAGAGCGGATACAGTGCGCCGACGATCCGGTCCACGGCGGCCACATCCAGCCAGGCCGGGCTGCCCAGCCGCGCCTCGGCCTCGGGCGTCAGGCGCACCGGCGCGGCGCCAGGGGGCGGGGCGCCGAGGCCGGCCAGCTTGCTGCCGCGCTCCATCAGCTTGCGCACGCCGCGCTCACCGATGCGGTGGTAGCTCATGGTCTCGACCTCAAGGCCGGGGACCACCGCCTTGACCACGTGCACGTCCTTTGCGCCGGGCGGAGAGAAGTCGAGATACAGGATCTCCATGTCGGCCGCAGCGAACCGCCGGTGCAGCTCCTGCACCAGCCCGGTTCCGGACAGCGGGCCGTCCCAGGTCGGCAGCTCGTCGAAGCGCTGGGTGCTGCGCCGGGACAGCACGGTGTCGGCCAGCAACGCCTTGAGCGAAGGCTGGTCCAGGCGCAGCCATTCCTTCATCGCGACCAGGCTGCGCCCCTCCTCCCCGCCCAAGGTATGCAGGGCGCGGAAGCGGTCGAGGTAGTCCGGTGGGGTGATCCCGGCGACGGCCGCCAGCGGAGCGTGGCTGAACACCTTGCGGACCCGGGCGGCGGCGAACTCGAACACCGCCTTGCGGAGTGCGTGCTCACGGTCCAGGGAGGCAGCCTCGCCGCAGGCCGTTACCATGATTGGGTAGGCGGCGGGCGTGCCGTCATCCTCAGCGCCGACGCAGTACACGTTGGCGGTCCCGAACTCCGTGGTGGCGAACTTCGGGATCACGTCTATCCCAAGGGCGCGGAGGCGTTCCAGCAAGGCGCGGGTGCGCGGGTCCTTGGGGCCGTCGCCCAGGTCCAATGCCATGCCGCGGTCCATCGCCCGGAAGCCCAGGCCGTTGCCGTCGCGCTGCAACAGTTCCAGCAGGCCGTGGCCGATGGCGAAATCCAACGTCGGCCCGGCGCCCAGCCCGTTGGTGATCGGCGTCGTGAACGGCTCGTAGCCCGGCGACAGGTCGCCGACCGAACAGGCGGCGATGTCAATCGGCAGCCAAACCGTCTCGCCGCCGGGCCAGCGGTGGGCGGGGACCCATTCCAGGGTGGTGTCGCCGTCCACCGTGCTGCCGGCGGGCAGGCACAGGGTCAGCGGGTCGGCAACGCCGCGCGGCCCGAATTCGGCCAGCAGCGCATGGTAGCTGCCGGTGCGCCGATCCATGCGGTGTATCTGAACGGCGGAATGGACGGCCTCCGCCAGCTCCCCCGTCGTACCGATGATGGCGCCGTCATCATCCACGCCATAGCCGACGCCATGCGGGACGACGCCGTGCCAGCGCGTGCCGTCGGCATTCAGGAAGATGGCGTTCCAGCAGGCGACGCCGGTGCGGTCCAGGGGCGACAGCGCGAACAGCTCCACCCTGCCCGGCGGCATGGAAGCGACATAAGCCGCCGCCGCATCGGGCAGGTTGGGCGGCAGGTGATGCTGGGGATAGGTCATGTCCATTATACGGCTGCCTGCTCCCTCTCCCTCCGGGAGAGGGTTGGGGTGAGGGAAAAGGCAAGCGCGCGCCTTGATCGTGAGAGTGCCCAGGCTGCAACGGGGAAGGCCCGGTCCTGCTTGGCTTCCCTCACCCCGGCCCTCTCCCGAAGGGAGATGGAGAAGGCAGCGTTATGCGGCATCGTGCAGCCTTGGCGGCTTGGCTTGGGCTTGGGCGCGCAGCACCAGGTCCATGATGTGCAGGTCGCGCGTGCCGGTGAACGGGAAGGAACTGCCGTCCAGCACGGCGGCGGCGAAGGCCTCGACCTGGTTCAGGAACGGCGACCGATCGGCACCGGGCACCGGCAGCGGCTCTGTGACGCCGGTGGCGGCATCAATGAACTCAAGCGTGCCGCCGGGGGTCTGGCCCATCGTGTCGCGCGCGATGACCTGGCCGGCGGTGCCCACCACCTCCAGCCGGCGGCGCGGCAGGGTTTCCGGGCAGTTGTAGGCGACATGCATCTGCACCATCACGCCGGAGGCCGAGCGCGCCATCAGCAGCGCGCCGTCCTCCACGCCGTAGCTGTGGACGCGGGCCTGGCCGATGGCGGCGATCTCGGTCAGCCGCTCGTCCAGCAGGTAGCTCGACAGGTCCAGCCCGTGCGGTGCCAGGTCCATCAGCGCGCCGCCGCCGGCCCGTCGCGGGTCTATGCGCCAGTTGTCGCCGGAGTTGCCGTCCCCGGTCCAATCCGCCGCAAGCCAGCAGGCATAGACGATCCGTATGGCTGTGACCGTGCCCAGCCGGCCCTCTGCCACCATCCCGGCCAGGAGGCGGTGGCCCGCATGGAACCGCTGGTCGAAGGCGGTCGCATACAGCACGCCAGCCGCGGCGCACGCGTCCACCATGGCCTGGGCGTCGGCTTGGTTGGTCGCCATCGGCTTCTCGCACAGCACCGGCAGGCCGGCGCGGGCCGCAGCCTCCACCAAGGGGCGGTGGGCGTGGTTGGGCGCGGCGACGTAAACCGCTCCGAGACCGGGGGTAGCCAGGAAGGCATCCAGGCCGGCATGGGGCTGGGCGCCGAACAGGGCGGCGGCACGCTGCACCGACTCCGGGTCGGGGTCATATAGTGCGGCGACCCGTCCGTTGACGGACGCCTGCATCGCCGGGCCGGCAAAGTCCCGCGCCACCCAGCCGCAGCCGGCGATGCCCCAGCCGAGCTTTGCCGCTACCATGACGCCGGCAAGTCCAGCAGCACGCGGCGCCGGGCCAGGCGGTCGGTCGCCGGGTCGGCGCCGGCAACGGCATGTTCCGGACCCTCCACGTGCATCGGATAGGTCACGAGCGGGCCGTACTCACGTTCGTAACGCTCGGACGGCCAGCGGATTTTCGCGCTGCCATAGAGCGGGTTGCGGCGTAGATTTGCGCCTGGGGGCGGCACGGCCAGACCGCCAAGCACCGGGTGCGGCGTCCCTGTCCCGGCCGCCATCGCCACGGCTGGCGCATCGGCAATGGCGGCTGCGGTGCCCGGCACCGGCGCCCGGCCCTCGACCAGGGCCGCCGTCAGCTCCCGGTCGTCATACAGCAGCGGCGCCCCGAACAGCGCGGCATACTCCGCTGGCGCCAGGGGGTCGCCGGACGACAGGTTATCCACCAAAATATTATGCGCGTGCCCGACCAGCACGCGTCCGGCGCCGGCCACACGGAGCATTTCCGCCGCGACGTGCGGTTTTTCCGGCAGGAAGTAAAAGGCGTCGTGACAGAACACCAGGTCCGCCGCACCGTCCGCCAAAGGCCAGGGCGCGGCGGCATCGAAGCAAACCAGGTATGCCGTGGGCGCGACATAGCGGCGGGCCAGCCACAGCTTGGCGAACACGATGTCCGCGCCGCAGACGAAAGGCGCCACACGGGCGAATTCCCGCAGGTAGTGCCCGGCGCCGCAGGCCAGCTCGAATACCTGGGCCGGGGCATCCCAGTGCGCCTCGGCCAGCGCCAGGCCGGACAGGAAGGTCGGGTCGGACCACCGGTGCGCGAAGTAGGTACCCACGGCACCGAAGGCCAACCGGTCCATCGCTTCCCGGAACGTCAGCATACCGGCATCACGCACCACTGCCCGGCGTGCATCTTCCGACGGCGGGGGGGTGCGGGCCCAGTTGTCTTGGTCGCCGAGCAGCAGCACCAGCGCGGATGCCGCATCGCCGGCATCCAGCGCCGCCAAGGCTGCGTCGGCCAGGGCGCGGCGGTCGGCCCGCAGGAACGAAATGCCCTCCAGCACCGGCCACCGCTCATCGCCAGCGGCAAGGGAATGCGGACCGTCGGCCAGTAGGGGCCGGCCCGTGACCGGGCTGTGCAACTCCAAGCCGGTTGTCACGGCAGCCCGGCGTCTTGCAGCACCGCCTGGTGGAATGCCTGGGTCGGCCCGGCGTGCACCAGGTCCATGTCGTCCAGCGCCTGGTCCACCGTGAAGCGCGCAACCTGATCGTAGTGCCGCATCTGCAGCACACGGTCCATGACGTCGGCGGCATGGAAGGCTTGCCCGACGGAGGTGGAGGCATCCGGGATGTGGGCCAGCGCCGCAGCGGCGGCGGCGCGCAACGGCTCCGGCAGGGTTGCCAGCTCCCGCGTGAACAGGCGTTGCAAGATCGGAGTCAGGTGCTCGCCCAAAAGGACTTCACCGGCAAAGCCGCTGTCCGGCAACGCCGCGTTGTGGAGGTGGTGCGCCATGCCGGCGAGGAACGCCGTGGCGGGATCGGCGCCGTAACGCGGCGCCAGCACTACAGCCAGCACTGCGACAACGAGGCAGTGGTCGCCGTGCCCTTCCGGCGGCTCCAGCACGATGCGCGGCTTGCCGGGGCAGGTCGCGCCGGCACGGGGCTGGCGGATCAGTGCCTCGGCGAAGGCGGGCGCTGGGCCAGATCGGTAAGATTGGCCGAGCTGCGGGCGCAGCAGGCCGCACAGGCCGCTGTCCACCGGTTCGGCGACCTCGTCGAATGAACGTTCCAGGATGGCAATTGCGGCCGAGTCCTCAACTTCGGCAAGAGTCAGAACTTCCCGGTCTATGCCCCCCAGCCGAGCCGCAGCAAGGGCGTCGGCGGTGGTCCGCATCGCCACCTCGGACGGGTCCTGCCCAGCTAGCAGCGCAGCCCAGCCGCGGCGGAACATGCGGCTGGCCAGGCTGTCCGGACTCGACGCATCCCGGACCCGCTTCAGGTCGCACAACTCGACCGCAAGCGGAACAAGGCTGGAGAGCCCGCCCTGACCGGCAGCAACGCTTCGTACTATGCTGACGACGGATGTCACCCGCTTTGACCCCTAAGGCACCGTCATTGCGAGGAGCACAGCGGCGCTGCAACCCAAAGCCACCGGCAGGGTGCCGGTGGCCCTTGGATTGCCACGCCGCGAGCCGCTCGCGATAACGGGTGGATGACGGACAGCGGCGTCAATCCAAAGTGCGGCTGGCGTCAGGCCGCCAGCCAGTCCAGCAGCACCCGCTCCTGCACCGGGAAGCTGTGCTCCTCCCGCTTGCCGGCGGGCGTCATCGGCGCCTTGAAAAACAGGCCAAGCTGCTCCTGGATGCCGCCTTCGCCGCGTTGACGCGCCAGATCCAGGACGCGGGCAATCTCGATGACCAGCGGTGCCGCCAGGATGCTGTCGCGGCATAGGAAATTGACCTTGATCTGCATCTTCTGGCCGAGGAAGCCAACGAGATCAATATTGTCCCAGGCTTCCTTGTTGTCACCGCGCGGCTTGTAGTAGCGGATGTCCACAAGATGGTCCTCGACCGGATAACCGAGGATGTCGTCCAGCACGGAACCCTTGGTGTTCAGCTTGCTTTGCAGGCTGTCCTTGTTGTTCAGCGCCAGGCCGTCGCGGTTGCCCAGGATATTGGTGCTGAACCAGCCCTCGACGTACAGGCTACGGCTGCGGAAGGCCGGGGCCAGCACGGTCTTGATGAAGGTCTGGCCAGTCTTGCCGTCCTTGCCAGCGACAGGGACGTTGCGCCGGGTGGCCAGGGTGGTCAGCGCCGGCACGTCGGCGGCGAGGCTTGGGGTGAAGTTGCCGTAGGGCACGCCCTCGACGATCGAGGCGTAGGCATACAGCATCGCCGGGCTGATTGCCGGGTCGCTGCTGTCCAGGCCAAGCTCGAACCCCTCGACCGTGTGCAGCGCGGCGGCACCCTTATCGGGCCAACGCTCGACGGAGGCGAGATTGACCATCACCAGGTTCTCGACGCCCGAGGTTTCACGGTAGCGGCGTATGTCGTCGCGGATGCGGTCCACCGCCTCGCGGTGCGATCCGGCGGCGACCTTGTTGGCGCCGTCCACGTTCTTGCAGAAGTCCACGCTGCCCACCGCAGGCCACGGCTTCATGCCGGACAGCGCCGGATTGACCAGCTCCGCCTGGTCACGGTCCAGCACGCGATGCTCGCGGACGGCGCTGCTCAGGTCCTCGCCATGCAGGTCCCATCCGGCAAAGTGCAGGTTGCGGTAGGCTGCGATCCCTGCCGCGCCGACGCCTGCCAGTGGAAGCCCCGCCATGTCGTTCGATCCGGCGCGCAGCATCTCGATCCCTGCTGCCGCCGTGGTGGCGACGGCGCCGCCAAGGCCCACCACAAGCACACCCACACGTCGTCCAGTGGTGGACACGTCCAGACCGGTATCCGGCATCAGGATTTCTCTCGTTCGTTGAAAGCCGCACGAAGGCCGCGGCAGGCGGAAGGAAAAGGACACATAGGTTCCGAACCGCTCAAGATAAGACAGTCCGTTTTAGTGCTGGCAACCCAGTGCTGTTCACAGGGTCGTGACCCCATAAGGACCCGCACTGCTTACCGATACAAGTGGGCGCGGCATGTGGCGGGAATTGGGCGGCCCGCGGGCACCGCCGTGGCACTAGACTTGCTGCCCACGCGAGCGGCCCGCGTCGCGCATGTCGGTCCCGCGCTCCCCGTCCTCCGGGTCATCGTCGGACAGGTGGTCCATGTTGACGGAATGGTCGCCACCGGCTGCCAGCACCTCCTTCTCCCGTGGCCCTGCCGTGCGGTCCACGACATAGACGTCCTGCAACCCCTCGCTGTCGGCGACGCGTTTCGCCGCCTCAATGGCTTCGTCCAGCGGCATCGGCCTGCCGTCCGGACGCATCGGGCGCACGGACTCGCCGCGGCCGGGCGCGCCGGTCAGGAGAATCTCGGTGTGGGTATGCCGCGGGTCGTCCTCGTCGAGGCGGTGCATCACGATGACCCGGCGTCCGCCGTCCGGCATCGGATCGTGCGGGTCTAACTGTCGGACTTCGACCATGTTGGGGGTTCCTCCTCCGGCGTTTGTGCCCTAACGGTGCAGGGGCCAGGGGGTTCGTTCCCGCTGCCAGCCCCCTTCCGAAACCCGCGCTGCCGGCGCGGCGTTGGCATCTGATAACCTGGCTCATGAAGCCAGGAGCAGGGAGCACCTTAACATGTCAGGCACGACGTCCCTCCCGAATTCCTCTGGCTCCACAATCGAGAGCCAGACCGTTGGCTTGTTCCTGCGCCGGATGATGCCTCTGCTCGGCCTGATGTATCTGATCGCCTATGTTGACCGGCAGAACGTCAGCTTCGCCAAGCTGCAGATGCTCGACAACCTCGGCATGACCGAAGCCGCCTATGGCCTCGGCGCCTCCCTGTTCTTCATCGGCTACTTCTTGTTCGAGGTGCCGAGCAACCTGATCCTGGGCCGGGTCGGCGCCCGCCGCTGGTTCGCACGCATCATGGTGACTTGGGGCCTGGTGACGACGGCTCTGGCCTACACCACAGGGCCGGTGATGTTCTACATCCTGCGCTTCCTGCTGGGCGCGTGCGAGGCCGGGTTCTTTCCTGGGGTCCTGTACCTGTTGACGGTATGGGTGCCGTTCGGGCACCGGGGGCGCATGGTGGGGTGGTTCATGATCGCCTCCGTCATCGCCAACGCGGTCGGCGCGCCGATCTGCGGCAGCCTGCTGGACCTGGACGGCGCCTTCGGCCTCCGCGGCTGGCAATGGGTGTTCCTGGCGACCGGAGTGCCGGCGGTGCTGATGGGCGTCGTCACCTGGTTCCTGCTGCCGGACGGGCCGGAGACGGCGAGCTTCCTGAACCCGGCGCAGCGCACCTGGCTGCGCGACACGATTGCGCGGGAGGACCAGGCCGGCGGCAAGGTCGCCCATGCCAACCCGTTGAAGGCACTGGCGGATGGACGTGTGCTGCTCCTAGCCCTGACCTTCGTGGGCTTTCCGTTGGCGGCCTATGGCCTCAGCTACTGGCTGCCCACGGTGGTCAAGGGGTTTGGGGTCAGCAACACCGTGAACGGCTTCATCAACGTGCTGCCCTGGGTGGTGACGGGCGTCGCCCTGTGGTGGCTGCCCCGGCATAGCGAGCGCACGGGGGAGAAGACCTGGCACATCGTGCTGCCGGTGGCGCTGGGCGCGGCCTGCCTCGTAGGCAGCGTGATGGTGTCCGGCGGGACGAGCGGCGACAACGCCTTGCGTTTCGCGCTGCTGTGCGTTGCAGCGGCGTGCATCTTTTCCGCACAGCCGATCTTCTGGACCCTGCCAAGCAGCTTCCTGCGCGGCAGCAGCGCAGCGGCGGGCCTGGCGGTCATCAACGCGACGGGCAACCTCGGCGGGTTCGTGGCGCAGAACGTGGTGCCGATGATCAAGCAGCGCACGGGGAACGACCTGACGCCGATGCTGTTCCTGGCGGGGTGCCTGACGGTCGCCGGGCTGATGGTGTTCGTGGTGCAGGGCCTGTTGGGGCGCACGTCCCGCGCCGCAGTGCCGGCCGAATAACGAGAGGAAATAACAGCTATGGATGACGGTTTGCGGCAGGGCGATGGAATCGCCGGGAAGCACGGCGCAGCGCGGGCGTTGGCGGAGCAGGCGCTGGCGGCGCAGGCCCGCGGCGTCGAGGACGAGGCCGACCGGCTGTTTGCCGAGGCGGACAAGGCGGACCCGGATGCCGTCATCGCCGTGCTGCAGGAGCGCGGCGGCGCCCGGCCCCAAAACCGGACGGACATGGCACCGCAGGACGACGACGAGATCGCGGCGATGTCGCGCACCGTGGAGCCGGGGTCGGATGCACCATCCCGGGCTGGGGTGTCGGGCCGTGGAAGCGGGGCGGACACCCAAGGCGGCTGATGGACAGTCTGCCCCAGGCTGGCTTGGAACCAGGGTGCAACGTAGAGCCGCCAGCGTTCAAGCTGGACCGCTGGCCATTGATCCTTCGGGCTTCCTGCACTGCGTAAATTTTAGGATTTGGCTGCACAACCCTGTTCAGCCGGACTGCCTGAATGCTGTGCTCGTCGCGTGACGGCTTGAAAACCAGCGGCATTTGGCGCGTGGTGGCGGTTCTGGCCACCCGAACGCTCGGGTGCGGCCTTAGAGCGGACCGGCAGGCATTGAATCCGCTGGACCCGGCCTGCATATCGCAGCCGCCATTCTCAACCCGGAGCCTGCCTGCATGAGCGATGCGCCAGCCGACCAGACTGCCCCCGAGCGACCCATTCCTGAACGCCACGAGTTCAGCGCCGAGGTCGGCCGCCTGCTCGACCTCGTCGTCCATTCCTTGTATTCCGAGCGCGAGATCTTCTTGCGCGAACTGGTCGCCAACGCCGCCGACGCCACCGACCGCCGTCGGTTCGAAGCGCTGACCGACCCGGCCCTGGCCCAGCCCGGGGATGCCAAGGTCCGCATCATCCCCGACAAGGCCGCCCGCACCATCACCATCGCCGATGACGGCGTCGGCATGAGCAAGCAGGAGCTGGCCGAGAACCTCGGCACCATTGCCCGGTCCGGCACCCGCGTGTTCGGCGCGGAGGCGGCCAAGGCCAAGCCGGATGAGAAGGTCGAGCTGATCGGCCAGTTCGGCGTCGGCTTCTACAGCGCATTCATGGTGGCCGACCGGGTTGAGGCCACCAGCCGCCGCGCCGGGTCGGATGAGGCATGGACCTGGGCCAGCGAAGGCGCCGGCGCCTACACCTTGTCCCCCGCCGAACGCGACCGCCCCGGCACCACCATCACCCTGCACATGAAGGGGGATGCCGACGAGTTCCTGGAGCCGGTCCGGCTGCAGACCATCGTCAAGAAGTGGGCGGACCATATCACCGTCCCCATCACCATCGCCGAGGAGGGCGAGGACAAGCCCGCCAACGAGGGCACCGCCCTGTGGCGCAAGTCCAAGTCAGAGGTGACGGAGGAGCAGTACAAGGACTTCTACCGCCACCTCGGCAATATCTTCGACGATCCCTGGGCCACGCTGCACTGGCGGGCGGAGGGTGCGCTGGAGTTCTCGGCCCTGCTGTTCGTGCCTGGGATGAAGCCGTTCGACGCCGTGGAGGGCCCGCGCGAAAGCCGGGTGCGCCTGCACGTGCGCCGCATGTTCATCACCGACGAGGCCGGGCTGCTGCCGCCCTGGCTGCGCTTCGTGCAGGGCGTGGTGGACACCGAGGACCTGCCGCTGAACGTCAGCCGCGAGATGCTGCAGGCGACCCCGGTGCTGGCCCGCATCCGCAAGGCGGTGACCGGGCGCGTGATGAGCGAGTTGAAGTCGCGCGCCAAGGACGAGGCCGACTTCGCCAAGCTGTGGGAGAACTTCGGCCCCGTGCTGAAAGAGGGGGTTTGGGAGGACAGCGAGCACCGCAAGGAGATCGCCGGACTGATGCGGGTGCGGTCCTCCACGCAGGAGGGGCTGGTGGGCTTGGACGCCTACGTGTCCCGCATGAGGCCGGGCCAGGAGGCGATCTACTTCTTGACCGGCGACGACGCCGAGGCGATGGCGAAGTCGCCGCAGTTGGAGGGCTTCGGCGCCAGGGGGGTCGAGGTGCTGCTGCTGACCGACCCGGTGGACAGCTTCTGGCCGGAGCGGCTGCACGACTGGGACGGCAAGCCGCTGCGCAGCGTGACTGCCGGTATCGCCGACCTGTCGCAGATTGAGGCGACGGCGCAGCCGGACGGGGATGCGGCGGATGTTGCCAAGCTGCTGCCCGCCTTGCAGGCCGCGCTGGGCGATGCTGTCAAGGAAGTCCGTGCGACTGACCGGCTGGTGGACAGCGCGGTGGTACTGGCGGCGGGCGGCTACGGCCCGGACCTGCAGATGCAGCGCCTGATGCGCCGGCACGGCAAGTCCGGCTTCGGCGGCGCGGTGCTGGAGGTGAACCCGCGCCACCCGCTGATCCGCTCGCTCGCTGCCCGGGCAGATGCGGATGGCGACGTGACCGAGGCCGCGCACACCCTGCTGGACCTCGCCCGCGTGCAGGATGGCGACATGCCAACGGACCCGGCGGCCTTCGCGCGCCGGATCACGGCGGCACTGGCAGCGATGGGATAGCCATGCTCCCTCTCCCTCCGGGAGAGGGTCGGGGTGAGGGAGTCTTGGCTGCGGAGCGAAGCGCTGCGGGTGAGAGCGGCACCCGGTCTCTGGTGGCCAAAGGTGGCGCTAGCCCGGCCCCTCACCCCGGCCCTCTCCCGGAGGAAGAAGGAGGAGTAAGCGGCTTGACTCCGCCGAGGCTGCAAACAACGCTTCCCATGTGAACCATGCCGCAGTCCCTCGCAACTCCGCCTTCAGCTACACCCCTATCCGCCGGCAGGCCGTGCTGCTTGGTACGGCGCATCCTGGCGTCGAGGGCAGTTACCGCGCCGCATCGCCGGCTGCCGTGCCGTTGGACGCTGGACTCATCAGCCTGACAGCAAGCATCCCTGGCCCGGCCGGCCTCGCAACGCACCACACGGACGCATCATGGCGCACCTTGTCTATAACGAACGCGTCAAACTGCTGGCTCTCACCCTGAACACGACGGCCATCGCTGTCATCGTGACGGGTGCGGTCGCGCCGACGGTCGGCGCGGTCTATGGCACGCTAGCGTCGGTGCCTGCATGGTGGCTGGTGACGGTAGGTTCAACTTGTTTTGCGGTCGGCGCAGGCTTACATCTGGCGGCGCAGTATGCCTTGGGGAGGCTGCGAGATGGCTGATTTCTTCTTTACGGCACTGAGCGGGCCTGTAGCCCTGCTCGGCCTAGCACTATTTGGCCTGTGGGCTATGCGCTGGATGTAGGCTGCGGAGTTGCGTCCCGTCCGCCTTCAGCCTTCTTAAGCTTGCCTGTCACCCGGATTGCATGATCTGGCGCACCTTCGCACGCCGAAGTTTGCGGCACTTCATGGTGGCCACCGCTGGCGCTGTCATCAGCATGATAAGCGTCAGTAGCATGACGGGCGACCCTCCCATTTCCTGCCCGGCCTGGGCATATGTCTATAATTAGCCAGGCCCACCGTCCCAGCGCAAGGACTTTCTTCCTTGCTAGGACTTTTTTCTAGAAGGTTTGCAGGTAGGCCCGCCAGCCGTCGAGCGTGCCGATCTCGCGGGCGTCCCTGACGCCCTCCGCTTCAGCCAAGAACAACAGGCACGGCCCATCCTTCAGCGTCGCCGCACCGAAGCCGGGTGCCGGGGTGACCGGGCGGCTTGATCGAAGCACGTGCTGTGAGCGCACTGAATCATCAACATCCGATCCTGAGCGTCCGCATGCGTCCACCTCGCGCAACAGCGGTTTAGTAAGGATGCGCCGGACCGTCAGCGCCCGCCGGATTATCCATGCGACACAGGCGCAGGCTGTGCATCGCCAAGCCAACGCCAGCCGCGCGTTGCCGCCCAGTCGGGCGCTACGCCGTCGAAACGGGAAAGGCGCAGCGGCCGCAGGTCGGCGAAGTCGCAGGCTCCGTCGGTCACGAGCTGCTGCACGGCGTGGCCGGTGGCGGGCGAGAGGCCGAAGCCGATGCTTGAGAGGGTCACAAGGACCGCGTTCGCCGGGTCGTGCAGCCGGTCGATGATCGGCCGCCCGTCGGGCGTATTCTCGATCACCCCGGCCCAGCTGCGGATGACCCGGGCGTGCCGGGCGCGGGGGAACATCTCGACCAGGTGCCTGGCGATGTTGCCCATGAGCGGCGTGCTGAGCCGGGGCGGAACGCCCATGCCGGCCTCGTCGTCGAGCCATTCGTGCGGCCCGCCGCCATAGGCGAGGTTGCCGCGCCGCGTCTGCCGCCCATACAGGCCGTTGCCGTCGGCACCGCCAACCTGCATCAGCGGCAGCGGCTCGGTGACGATCATCTCCGCCCGCGCCGAGACGACGGGGAACGACACGCCGAGCATGGCAGCGAGCTTGCCGCCCTGCGGCCCCGCGGCAATCACCACGTGATCGCAGCCGAACGTGCCGCGGTCGGTTTGCACGCCGACGACCCGGCCGCCCCGCTGCTCGAACCCCAGCACCGTCGTGTGCTGCATCAGCCGTCCGCCCAGGTCCTGCATCGCCCAGGCATAGGCCTGCACCGTGCGGTGCGGGTTGGCATGTCCGCCGAAATGATGCCAGGCCGCGCCGACCACGTTGTCGCCGGTGAGCGGCACGAGATCGCGCAGTTGCGCCGCATCGAGGATCTCGGTGCTGAAGCCATGCCGCTCGCCGCCGCGGATCGGGCGCTGCACGCTGGCCCAGTCGGCCTCGTCGAGTGCTATGCGTATGCGGCCGCGGCAGAACTCGGTCGGATAGCCGAGCAGGTCATCCATCTGCGGCCAGAGGCGTTGCTCCTCGGCGAACAGCGGGCTGAACCAGTGGGTGCAGCCGCCGCCGTTGCGGCCCGAGGCCTCCCAGCCGACGATCCCCTTGTCCACCACCAGCACGTCCACCCCAGCCCGGGCGAGCCACCAGCCGGCACTGAGCCCGGATGCGCCGCCGCCGACGATGACGACGCTGGCGCCGGACGCTTCGCTCACGTCGCGGCGTCTCCGGCGCCGATCTCCCAATAGGGCGTGACCTGGCCCTCGATGCCGAACCAGACGTGCCAGTTCCGGGCCATCTCCTCGCCCTCCGGCGCCGACCCGGCCAGCGAGAGCGGCATCGGCCGCACCGGGGCGCGGAACGTGGCAAGCGGCACCTCGGAAAGCGCGGTTCCGGCGCTGAGCGCGAGCAGGGCGGCGACCTGCTCGCGGCAACGGCGCCCTTGGCACAGGCCCATGCCGGCGCGGGTGAGGCGCTTGACCTGGTCCGGGTTCGGCGCCCCTTCGCCAAGCAGGGCCGTCAGGTCCGTGCTGTTGCGGCGCGGCCGGTCCCATTGCAGGTAGCGCGGCGGCCGGACCTCAAGGATGTCGCGCGCGGTCACCTCCTCGCACTGGCAGACATGCGGCTCGGCCTGGCCCGGCGGCAGCACGGCCTCGACCACGGCGGCGCGCACCCAATCGAGCCGGTAGGCAGGCGACGCACCGGCAGAGGGCGCGGCGGCGTTCTCCGGCAGTGCTGGGCCGCCGGCGACCTGACCCCCGGCGGCCTTGACTGCGGCCTGGGCGGCGCGGCGGCCCTCCGCCTCGGCAATGGCGCGGTCCCCTGACTTTTCCGCCCAAATACCGGCGCAGTCTCCCACGCTGTAGATGCCTGGGACCGAGGTCATCTGCGCCGCATCAACGATCGGGGCATGACCCCCGCGCGCGGGAAACCAGGCGCTGCGGCAGCCAGCCGCGTCGAGCAGTTCGATCACCGGCACGGCGCCGATGCCGAGCACGATGGTGTCGCACTCGATCCGCCGCTCGCCCTGCCGGCGCCCGGCATCGTCGAGCGGTGCTAGGCGTGCGGCGATGACGCCGTCGGCCCCGCCCTCGGCGGCGGCGATCACGTGCCGGGTCAGGATCTCGATGCCGGATGTGCGGATTTGGTGCAGCAGCGGCGCCGGGCCGATAGGCGCGGCTGCCTGTTCGACAATGGCGGCCACTGCGATACCGGCCCGGTGCATGGCAAGCGCCGCCAGCAGCGCCTCGGCTGCGGTGCCCAGCACCACGGCGCGCCGGGCGTCGAGCGCGCCGTATCGCGTGGCCAGCCGCTCGGCAGCCGTGGCGCCCATCACTCCTGGGCGCTCCCAGCCGGGAAAGGCCAGCCCCATGTCGCGGCGGCCTGCAGCGACGATGGTTGTCTTGCAGCCCAGCATCCAGGATGTCACTCCATCGGACAGCCCGGCCACCATGCCGGGCAGCCAGGAAACGCTGCGCCCGTTTGCATACAGCCCCCAAACGAAGGTGCCGAGCCGCACATCCACCCCGGCCTCAAGCGCCGTCTCCAACAGTGGCTCGCTCGCCAGCATCGCCTCGGTCATGCCGGTGCGGTTGCGGACCGCGCCGCCCATCCGCTGGCCGAAATGCAGCGGGACGTCGTCGCCCATCACCTCCGCCGGCACTGGGTTCTCGTCGGCGAGAATGACGGACACGCCGGACCGGGCCGCCTCGATCGCCGCCGCAAGCCCAGCCGGGCCGCCGCCGACCACGAGCAGGTCGGCGGTCTCGTTCACCTCGAGACGCGAACTGACGGTGGAGCGGGGATCGGTGATGGGCGCCATGGCGAGCCTATGCGGAAACGGGTTCGAGGGAGTGCTCGTCGGCCTGGACGGGCGGCGGTCCACCACGGCGGCCGAGCGCCTCGACGGGAAGGTGGCACCGGATCGCATGGCCGCTGTCCATCGCCATCGGCGGCTCCTCCATCTCGCAGATCGCGCCGATCTTGCGCGGGCAGCGGCCATGGAAGACGCAACCGGATGGCGGCGAGAGCGGGCTTGGGATTTCGCCGGACAGGCGGATGCGGGCGCGGGGCGCGTCGGCGTGGTCCGGCACGGCGGAGAGCAGCGCCTCGGTGTAGGGGTGGTGCGGCCCGTCGAACACGTCCTCCGCCGGGCCGATCTCCATGATGCGGCCGAGATAGAGCACGGCGATGCGGTCGGACAGGTAGCGGACTACGCCGAGGTCGTGGCTGATGAAGATGTAGCTGACCTGCTCGCGCGCCTGCAGGTCGGCGAGCAGGTTGAGGATGGCGGCCTGCACCGACACGTCGAGCGCCGAGGTCGGCTCGTCGCAGATGACCACGCGCGGGTCGCCGGCAAAGGCGCGGGCGATGGCGACGCGCTGCTTCAGCCCGCCGGAGAGCTGCCGCGGGCGCATCGAGAGGTGGCGCTCGGTCAGTCGCACGGCCGACACCAGCCCGGCCAGCCGCTCGGCCCGCTGCCGCCCGAACACGCCGGCCAGACGCGACAGCGAGCGCTCGATCAGATGCCGCACCGTATGCGCGCGGTTGAGCGCCGAATCCGGGTTCTGGAACACGATCTGCAGCATCTTCTGATCGGCGCGCGAGCGGGACCTGGCGTGGCCGGCGACCTCCTGCCCGCCGAGTTCGATACGGCCGCCGGGATCGGGCGCGGTCAGGCCGAGCAGCAGGCGGGCGAGCGTGGTCTTGCCGCTGCCAGACTCGCCGACGAGGCCGAGCGTCTCGCCGGGCGCGAGATCGAGCGAGACGTCGGTGACGGCGCGTATGGCGGCCGTGCCTTGGCGGTAGGTCTTGCTGAGATGGGTCGCCCGCAGTGCCGGTGGAGCATGGAGGCCGCCTCGGGAGGCCGTCTCAACGACGGGAGAGGAAGGCGCTGCAAGAGCGGCCATCGCAAGCTCGACATGGTGGCATCGCACCATCTGCCCGTCGTAGGCGCGCTGTTCCGGCACGGTGCCGCGGCAGAGCGTGTCGGCGAAGTCGCACCGTGGCGCGAAGACGCAACCCGGCAACGCACTGCCCGGCGGCGGCAGGAAACCGGGGATGGTGTCGAGCTTGCCATCCGACTTGCGCCGGCCAGCGGCAGGCAGGCAACGGAGCAGGCGCATCGTGTAGGGATGCCGTGGCCTGGCCAACAGCTCGGCGCCCTGCCCCTCCTCGACCAGGCTGCCGGCATAGAGGACGCCGATGCGGTCGCACATGCGCTCGATGATCGCGATGTTATGGCTGATGAACAGGATCGAGGTGCAGAATTGCTGCTTCAGCGCCGCGATCAGGTCCAGCACCTCGGCCTCGACCGTCGCGTCCAGCCCGGTGGTCGGCTCGTCCAACACGAGCAGGGCCGGGTTGCTGGCGAGCGCCATGGCAATGACGATCCGTTGCTGCATGCCGCCCGAAAGCTGATGCGGGTAGGCGCCCATCACGCGGGCGGCGCCAGGGATGCGCACATGGCCCAACATCGTCTCCGCACGGGTCAGCGCGTCGCGCCGGCTGAGGCCGCCGGTCTCGAACACCTCGGCGATCTGGCGCCCGACCGTCATGGACGGGTTCAGCGCGCGGCTGGGGTCCTGATACACCATCGAAACCGTGGCGAGACGCAGCCTGCGGAGCCCGGCCGGGTCGAGCCGCATCACGTCCTGCCCGTCCACGAGGATCTGCCCGCCACGGACGAAGCCATTGCGCGGCAGGGCGCGCAACGCGGCGAACGCGGCGGTGGACTTGCCGCAACCGCTCTCACCGACCAGGCCGAACGTCTCGCCCGGCGCAATGCTGAACGACACGCTGCGCAATACGAGCTGCTCCACGCCCCGGGCACGGTAGCCGACGCTCAGGTCGCGCAGTTCGAGGGCCGGGGTCATTCGAGCGCCGCCTGGATGCCGTCGGCCACGAGGTTGACGCCGACCACGAGCGACGCGGTGGCGCCCGCCGCAAAGGCCACCGTCCACCAGTAGCCGCCGGTGATCATGCCGTAATTCTCGGAGATCGCGAGGCCCCAATCGGCCGAGGGGGGCTGGATGCCGAAACCGAGGAAGCTGAGCGAGGCGACGGTGAAGATGGCGTAGCCCAGCCGTACCGTGGTCTCCACCAGGATCGGCGGCAGCACGTTAGGCAGGATTTCCACGAACATGATGTGCAGCGCGCCTTCGCCGCGCAGCTCCGCCGCCGCCACGTAGTCATGCGAGCGTTCGGCCAGCACGGCGGCGCGGACGGTGCGGGCGATCAGGGGGGTGAAGATGACGCCGATGACCGCGATCACCGTCACCGAGGACGGCCCGAGCGCCACCAGGACCAGCAGTGCTACGACGATCAGCGGCAGCGCGAGCAGCACCTCGATCAGCCGGCCGATCACCGCGTCGAGCCAACCGCCGACATAGCCGGTGAGCAGGCCGAGCGTGGCGCCCGCGACGGTCGCAAGCAGCGTCGCCGCGGGCGCGACCGAGAGGATCGGCCGGGCGCCGACGATGACGCGCGAGAAGATGTCCCGCCCAAGCTGGTCGGTGCCGAACCAGTGGGCGGCCGATGGCGGCGCCAGCGTATGCAGCAGGTCGTCGGCATAGGGCGGATACGGCACCAGCGAAGGGCCGAACAGCGCGCAGCCGATCCAGAACAGCAGCACCACGGCACCCACCAGGAAAACCGGCGAGCGCAGCACGAGGCGCAGCCGGCTCGGCACGGCAACCGCCGGCTCGGCAGCAGCCTGGCTGTCGGTCATCGGCAGGGAGTCGAGCGCAGTCGCCGACATCAGGCGACCGCATCCCGCAAGCGTGGATTGAGCACGACATAGAGCGCGTCGGCGAACATCGTGGTGACGACGAAGATGGTGCCGACGGTCAGGATGCCGGCCTCCAGCATCGGCAGGTCCTTGCCGCGCGCCGCCGTGAGGATGAGGCTGCCGATGCCTTGGTAGCGGAACAGCGACTCCACCACGACCAGGCCGCCGATCATGTAGCCGATCTGGCTCGCGATCACGGTGATGGTCGGCAGCAGCGCGTTGCCGAGCACGTGCCGCACGATCACTTTCCGCCGGGTCAAGCCCTTCAGCACGGCCGTGCGGACATAATCGGAATCGAGCGTTTCCAGCGTGCCGGCGCGGGCCATGCGGGCGATGTAGCCGAACAGCACCAGCACGAGCGGCAACGCCGGCAGGATCAGGTGCCGGAGCTGCTCCAGCCAGTCCGTCCCCGGCCGGGTCGCCGCCGAGATCGGCAGCCAGCGCAGCCAGACCCCGAAGATCAGAATCAGCGCGATGGACGAAACGAACTCCGGCACGACTGTCAGCGACAGCCCGGTGATGCTGATGACCCGGTCCTGCCAGCGCCCGGGATGCATCGCGGCGAACACGCCGGCGCCGATCGAGAGCGGAACGACGATGGCGAAGGCGACGGCGGCCAGCTTCATCGAATTCAGCAGCGCATTGCCGACGAACGGGGCGACGGGCGAGCGGAACACGAAGGAGGCGCCCATGTCGCCAGTGAGGAAATGGCCGATCCAGGACAGGTATTGCTGCACTGGCGGCTGATCGGCGCCGATTTGGTGGTTGATCTCCGCCACCGCCTCGGGCGAGGCGAGCGGGCCGAGGATGGATCGCCCGACATCGCCCGGCAGCACCTGCGCGCCGGCAAAGACGATGACGCTGAGCAGCACCAGCGTCAGCGCGCTGAGGGCGAGCCGCTGGCTGACCTGCCGCCCCAGCCGCACCGCCATGTCAAACGACCCGCATCAGCCGATGGTCGTCCCGGCCAGGAAGAGCTGCGAGATCGGATTGACGCGCACCCCCTGCACGTCCTTCGCTGTGGCCGTGAGATAGTCATAGAAATAGGCGTAGATGACCGGGGTCTCGTCGAGCAGCAGGCGCTGTATCTTGCCCGCCGTCTCACGCTGGATGCCAAGGTCGGTCGCGGCGATGTAGCCCGCCACCAGCTTGTCGTAATCGGCATTCTTGAAATGCGCGGCGTTCCAGGCGCCGGTGCTGAGCAGCGGCGCGCCGAGCAGCACGTTGGGCACGCCGCGGTGGCCGTAATCGGTGATGCCCATCTCGGAATCGAGCCAGTCGGACTGGCCGTACTGCGCCTTGCCGTAATATGCGGTGTCAGTCTCGATCTTGAGGGTGAGCTTGATGCCGATTGCGGCGACCGCGTTCTGGATCAGCACCGCGTAGTCCGGCATCTCCATGACGCGCTCGGTGGTCAGCGTCGCCTCGAAGCCTTTTTCGTGGCCCGCCTCGGCCATCAACTTCTTGGCCTGCGCGATGTCGCGCTTGCGCTGCGGAACCGCCTTGTCGGTCGAGGGATAGACCGGCGCGAACGGCGAGTCGTTGCCGGGTGCCGCGAGGCCCTGGAACAACCCGGTCACGATCGCGTCGCGGTCGAGCGTCAGCGCGATTGCCTGCCGCACGCGCTTGTCCGACAGGTTGGGCGTGTCGTTCCGAAGGTGGAACTCGCGGTGCACCGCGGACTTGATCTTGATGACGTTGACGTCGGGATCGTGCAGCACTCCCTGCGCGCCCTGCACCGAGATCTGCTGGATCACGTCCACCTGCCCGCCCTGCAGCGCCAGGATCATCGGCTGCTGGTCGGCGTAGAAGGTGAACTCAAGCCGCGCAGGCAGCGCCTTCTCGCCCCAGTAATCATCGTTGCGCACGAAGCTCACGCCAACTTTCGACGTGTAGCGGTCGAGCTTGAACGGTCCGGTGCCGATGAAGGTCTTCTCGAAGTCTCCGGCATAATCGGCAGGCAGTATGATCGCGTTGTAGTTGTCGGTCGAGACGATGTAAGGGAAGTTGCCGTTCGGTGCGTCGAGATGGAATTCGACGGTCAGGTCGTCCACCTTGCGCGTGCCGCCCTTGGACAGCACGCCCTTGAACGCCGACAGCGCGTTGGAGCCGTTCTTCGGATCGGCCAGGCGATCCATCGTGGCGACCACGTCATCAGCATTCATCACGTGCCCGTTGTGGAACTTCACGTTGGGCCGCAGCTGGAAAGTCCAGACGTTGCCCTCCTCGTTCGATTTCCAGGACAACGCCAGCATCGGCTTCAGCATCAGGTCCGACTGGTCATAGACCAGGAACTCGCCCGTCTGCTGCAACAGGATCAACCCGCCTGAATTGGCCGTCGTCACCGGCTCCACGGCGCTGGCCGGCGTCTGCGAAGCGACGCGGATGGTCGCGTCCTTCTTGCCTGCGGCACGGGCGAGCGGCGCCGCGACCGGGCTTGCCGCCCCGAGCAGCCCGGCGAGCAGCGGCGCCGCCACGCCGAACCGCGCGCCCTCGCGCAGCAGGCCGCGCCGGCCGAGCCGCCCGGCCAGGAACTCGTCAACGACGTGGTTCTCAAGTACGCCCGCCTGGCGCCGGAGCAGATCGAGGAACTTGGGCGAAGGGCGCATGGCCGTTTTCCTTGCCTGACAGTATCGGCTGATGCTCCGGGCAAGGTAGGCCCGCCCGGAGATGGGCCGGGCCGCCCGGCCGGAGTCAGCGCATTTGCTGACCCGCATCTTGTCCCGCGGCCTCACGCGAAGTCAAAGCAGGAATGCCATCCGGGCAGGGCTACTCGGCCGCAACCGCGTGCCGCACCGGTCCGCCGGTCTGCTCGCGCACCTTGTCGCAATACCAATCAACGAACCGTAGGACGAGCGTTTCCGCCACCGGGGAATACGGCCCCGGACGGAAGCCGGCGGAACGCACGCCGCGCTGGTTGTTCTCGGCTAGCGCCCGATCTTGCAGGTTAGTCTGATCCCACAGCTTGACCAAACCCTCGATTGTGTAATCCACGCCCTCCACCGCATCCTCGTGCACCAGCCACTTGGCCGTGACGACCGTCTCCTCGGTCGCGGTCGGCATGGCGCTGAACATGAAAACGTAATCGCCGAGCGCGTGCGCGAAGCAGTGCGGCTCCAACGCCCAGCGCAGCGAGCCGACGTCGCCGTCGCCGAGCCGCCCCATCATGCGGTTAACGCAGGGCTTGCCGTCGGTGGTGATGGACGTGGTGCCGGGATTGAGCGCGAAGCGGCCCGCCTGCCACCACTTGCCTTCGGCCGGGCCGACCGGCAGGGCGCGCCCGGCCATCCGCCGGTCATAGGCATCGGTGATCGCGTTCTCCTCGTCCACGGAGAGCGACTTGCGGAGGATCGGGAAGGTGGCCGCCAACTCCGGATGGTTGGACGCGCAATGGTAGCACTCGCGCCCGTTTTCCATCACGAGCTTCCAGTTGGCCTTCTCCACCAGCGTCATCTGGTGCGCGAGCTTGCTCCGGTGCAGCTCGTGCGGCGCCAGCATCGGGGCCAGCGCGTCATGGAACTCGTCGAAGGCGGGCGGTGCGTCGCCGAGGCAGACATAGATTGACCCGGCCACGGTGCGGACCGCGACGGGCAGGAGGTTGTGCTGCACCGGGTCGAAGTCCTCGCCCATGTGAGCGGCATGGACCAGCTTGCCTTCGAGGTCGTAGGACCACTGATGGTAGGGGCAAACCAGCCGCGGGCGCTTGGAGGCGCCGTCGGCGCAGATCTGCGCGCCGCGGTGACGGCAGGAATTATGGAAGGCGCGCAGCTTGTGGTCGCGCCCGCGCACGATCACGATCGGCGAGCGCCCGATCGTCAGCGCCAGCGAACTGCCCGGCGAGGGCAGCTCCACCTCGAAACCGGCCATGATCCAGGAATTGCCGTAGATACGGTCCATGTCGAAGGCGAAGATTTCCGGATCGGTGTAGAAGGGCTGCGGCAGCGCGTGGCCCGGGCGGCGCTGCTCGATCAAGGCGCGGATGCGGGACAGGTCGGTCATGCGGCAATCTTCTCTTGGCTGGGAGCAGCGAGTATGGCTGCGGACCTTATACTCCACTTATCGCTTCGGGTGATCGCGCCGTCTGATTTTGTGCAGGGCGTCCGGCGGGGATGCCAAGCTGTGTGCCCGCGACCTCGAGGAGGGCCGCCTCGTTGCCCCGTTCGACGCCATGCGGCAGGATGGCTGCGGCTGTTTTCTTATGTCCGTCCAGATGAGCCGGCCATCGCCGCCTGCCGCGCCTGGATCAGCCTGCGCTTCGTCGAACCGGATGAGCCGGCGCCCGCCCGACCGGTCCGCGCCTCCCCCTCCCCTGCCGCCTAGGAGCGTTCCATGAGCAAAGCCCTCATCGTCGGCGGCGGGATCGCCGGCCTTGCCACCGCCTGGGCCCTCGCCCGCCGCGGCTATACCGTCGAGCTGTTCGAGCAGGGGCCGCTGCCGAACCCGGCATGCTCCTCGTACGACGAGCATCGCATCACGCGGCACGCCTACGGCGCGATGGAGGGCTACGCGCACCTGATGCCGGAGGCGTTCCGCATCTGGGACATGCTCTGGCAGGCCACCGGCCGCTCGCATTACGAGCCATGCGGCGCCGTCTATTTCCTCCGGCACGAGTCGGATTGGTATCAGGGCATTTCCCGCTCGCTGGCGGCAATGGGCATCGGATTCCGCGACGTCCCGCTCAACCAGGTGCCCGCCCGGTTTCCGATGATCGCCACCGACGGGCTGCTGCGCGCGGTCGAGACGGACGGGGCCGGCATGCTGTTCCCGATCCGCATCCTGACCGATCTGGTCGTGCTGCTCGGCAGGCTGGGCGTGCGGATGCACACCGGGCAGCTCGTGAGCGAGGTTGATCCGGAGCGCGGGCGGGTGACGACCGATGGCCGGGTGCACGAGGGCGACGTGGTGGTCGTCTCGGCCGGGGCGTGGGTGGACCGGATCGTGCCGTCGCTGAGGGGCGACGCGGTGCCGTCGCGCCAGGCGGTGCTGTATCTGGCGCCGCCGCCCGACCTCGCCGAGGCGTGGGCGAATGCGCCGGTGATGCTCGACGTCCGTGCGGATGGCGGCCTCTACACGCTGCCGCCCCGGCGCGGCACGCGGCTCAAGGTGGGCGACCACGTGTTCTCCTGCACCGGCGACCCGGACGAGGACCGCGTGGCCACGGAGCACGATCTCGCCCGGCTATGGCCGGCAGCGCGCGAGACCTATCGCGGCCTCGACCGCTACAGCGTGCTCGAACCGAAGGCGTGCTTCTACACGGTGCGCGAGCATGAGAAATTCCTCGTCCGCCCGATCGGCGCGGCGGGATGGGTGGTCAGCGCCTGCTCTGGCCACGGCTTCAAGCTTGGCGCGCTGATGGGCGACCTGACGGCGCGTGGCATCGCCGGCGAGATGCCGGCCCATGAAGTAACGGCGCTCGCCGCCGGCGACGTGCTGATGCCGCGTTGGCGCAAGGACATGGCAGCATGAACGACCGGCCGAACCGCCCGCTCGGGTTCATGACCCGGGCCATCCATCACGGTTTTGACCGCAGCAAGGCCGAGGCGGCGCTCAATCCGCCGATCTACATGAGTTCCACCTATGCGTTCGACACCAGCGCGGAAAGCGAGGCGATCGCCGCCTTCGAGGTGCGCCGCCCGCTGTATGGGCGCGAGGAGAACCCGACCCAGACCGTGCTCGAAACGCGGCTGGCGGAGCTGGAGGGCGCGGAATCCTGCGTCGTGCTCGCCTCCGGCATGGGGGCGGTCGGCTCGCTGATGCTGTCGCTGCTCTCCCAAGGTGACGAGCTGGTCGTGCACCACACGGTCTATTCCAACACCTTCGCGCTCACGCAGGACGCCCTGCCGCGCTTCGGCATCAAGGTGGTGCCGGTGGACATGACCCGGCCGGAAAACCTCGACGGCGTGCTCTCGCGCGCCACGAAGATGGTTTACTTCGAGACCCCGGTGAACCCGACGGCCGAGGTGCTGGACATCGCCGCCATCTGCGCCCGCGCCCGCGCGGTGGGGGCGATGGCGGTGGTGGACAGCACCTTCGCCTCCCCGGCGCTGCAGCGTCCGCTTGAGCATGGCGCCCACCTGGTCCTGCATGCGCTGACCAAGTATATCAACGGCCACGGCGACCTGCTCGGCGGTGCGGTGCTCGGGGAGCTCGCGACGACCGAGCGCATTCGCCGCCACGGGCTGCGCTACATCACCGGCGCCACGATGTCGCCGATGTCGGCCTACCTCGTCCTGCGCGGGATGAAGACGCTGGGGCTGCGTATGGAGCGGCACGGCTCGACGGCGCTGCGCATCGCCGAGATGCTGGCGGCGCACCCGGGCGTGGCGCAGGTGCACTATCCGTTCCTGCCGTCCGACCCGGGCTATCCGGCGGCCCGGCGGCAAATGGCGAACGGCTCCGGCATGCTGTCGTTCCGCCTTGGCTCCGGCGGGGACGGGGCCGACCGGTTCATGGACCGGCTGCGCGTCGTACTGCGGGCAGTGAGCCTGGGCGACGCGGAATCGTTGATCATGCGGCCGGGCGGCCTGCTCCGCGGGGCACGCCGGGTCGAGCCGGAGGCGCGGATGGCCTGGGGCGTGCAGGAGGACATGATGCGCCTGTCGGTCGGGCTTGAGGACGCCGACGACCTGCTCGACGACATTCGCCAGGCGCTCGAAGCCGCCTGAGCTGGCCTGCCGGACCCCGACCCGCCGGCTTGTCGGCGCCCGTCCCCGATAACGCGCCCAAAGCGGCTGACGCCGGCCTCCGGCATGATCCTCATTCCCGGGCGCCAGACCCCGGCAAACGAAGCGCGCCGCCGCCTACCGCGCGCCGCTCCGCCCGGCCTGCGCCAGGAGCCGTGCCCGGGCGCCCTGGGTTTCGAACATCCAGCCGGGATACTCACGCGGCAGCGTGCTGACCGCGTCCAGGGCGTCCAGGTCCGCCTCGCCCAGTTCGACGTCCGCCGCTCCCAGGTTGTCCTCCAACTGGTCCAGCCGCCGTGCGCCGACGATGACGCTGCTGACCGCCCGCCGGTGCAGCAGCCAGGCCAGCGCGACCTGCGCCACCGACACCCCGCGCGCCTCCGCCATCGGCCGCATCGCATCCACGCAGGCGAAGCCGCGCTCCCGATCCACCGGCGGGAAGTTTAAGGCGACCCGGCGGCCACCCGGAACCGCTTCCTGCTCTCGCGAGTACTTCCCGCTCAGCAGCCCGGCGGCCAGCGGGCTCCAGACCATTAGCCCCACCTCCTCCGCCCGCAGCATCGGCACGATCTCCCGCTCCAGGTCGCGCCCGGCGATGCTGTAATACGCCTGCAGGCTGGCGAACCGGCTGAGGCCCGCATGGTCGGCGATGCCCAGCGCCTTCACGATCTGCCACGCCGCCCAGTTCGACACGCCGACGTAGCGGACGTGCCCGTGCTGCACGAGGATGTCGAGGGCGCGGACGGTCTCCTCGATCGGCGTCGCCGGGTCGAAGCCGTGCACCTGATACAGGTCTATGTGGTCGAGCTGCAGCCGGCGCAGGCTGGCCTTGCAGGCCTCGATCAAATGCAGGCGCGAGTTGCCGCCGGCATTGGGGCCGGTGCCGGTGGGGGCGTAGCCCTTGGTGGCGACCACCACCCCGCTGCGCGGAACCTGCAGGTTGCGCAGCGCCTGGCCGGTGATCTGCTCCGACAGCCCGTCCGAGTAGGCGTCCGCGGTATCAATGAAGTTTACCCCGGCCTCCATGGCGCGGCCGACCATCCGCTCGGCGTCCGCCTGCCCGAGGCCGCCCATCTCGCTGTAAACCCCGTTGCCTTCGCCGCCGAAGGTCATCGTCCCGAGGCATAGCTCGGATACGAAAAGCCCGGTGCGGCCCAGCCGGTTCATGCGCATCTGCTGTTCCTCCCTATGTGGACCCCCGAGATGGGCCGGGGCGGGTTTGGCGATTAGATGGCATGATCGGCATGGACCTGTGAAAGCGATGCAGCAATGCGGCGAGACGACCTGACCGACCTGGCCGCCTTCATGGCCGTGGCCGACGCCCGCAGCTTCAGCCGCGCCGCCTCCCGGCTGGGCCTGTCCCCATCGGCGCTGAGCCATGCCATGAAGACCTTGGAGGCCCGGCTGGGCGTCCGGCTGCTGGCGCGCACCACCCGCAGCGTCCGCGCCACCGAGGCCGGGGAGCGGCTGCTGGACACCCTGCGCCCGGCGCTGGAGAGCATCGGCACCGGGCTGGCCGCTCTCGGCGGACCGGGCGGCGCCCCGGCCGGCACCGTCCGCATCACCGCGCCCCGGCACGCCGCGCAGACGGTGCTGCTGCCGGCCCTGCCCGGCTTCCGCGCGGCCTGCCCGGCGGTCCGGGTGGAGGTGGCCGTTGACGAGGGGCTGACGGACATCGTCGCCGGACGCTACGACGCCGGCATCCGGTTCGGCGGCGGCGTCGCGCGGGACATGGTGGCGGTGCGGGTGGGGCCGGACGTGCAGACGGCGGTGGTCGGCTCGCCAGAGCACTTCGCCGCGCATCCGGCGCCGGCCACCCCGGCGGACCTGGCCGGGCATCCCTGCATCAACTACCGGCTGGCGACGGCCGGCGGGCTGTGGCCGTGGGAGTTCACCGAGGCCGGGCGGACGGTCCCGGCCCGCGTGGACGGCCCGCTGGTGTTCAACGACGGCGGGCTGATGCTGGCGGCGGCGCTGGCGGGCGGCGGCTTGGCCTATTTGTTCGAGGACGAGGTGGCCGGGCACGTCGCCGCGGGCCGGCTGGTGCGTGTGCTGGAGCGGTGGTGCCCTCGGTTCCCCGGCTACTGCATCTATTATCCCAGCCGCCGGCAGGTGCCGCCGGCCTTGGCGGCGCTGGTGGCGGCGCTGCGGGTTGGGGCGGGGTAGCGTGCTGGCTGCGGGGATCGCATGGTCCCCGCGCTGCGTGGCGCCTCCTGCCAAAACCGGCCTATATGCCTCCAGCAAGAGGTCCTGCGCCCCTGTTTCACCTCCGCACCCGGGAACCCCCATCCATGTCCGACATCACCCTTTGGGGCTTCGACGGCTCCACCTACGTCCGCACCGTGAAGATGCTGCTCGCCGAGAAGGGCGTGACCGAATTCCGCCAGGTGCCGCTGAACGTCCTGGAAGGCGAGCCGAAGTCGCCCGAGCACCTGCAGCGCCATCCCTTCGGCAAGGTGCCCGTGCTGGACCATGACGGCCTACGCATCCTGGAGACCGCCGCCATCGTCCGCTACCTGAACGACGTGCTGCCCGGCCTGTCGCTGGTGCCGGGCACGCCGCGGGACCGGGCACGGATGGACATGGTCGTCGGGCTGATGGACTCGTACGGCTACGGCGCGCTGGTCGGCGGCGTCGCGGCCTACCACCTGTTCCCCGGTTTCGTCGGCGGCCAGAACGACGCCGCGCGTGAGGCGGGGATCGAGACCGGGCGCAAGGTCATCGAGTTCGCGATGCAGACCCGCGGCGCATCGCCCTTCATCGCCGGGGAGCTGAGCCTGGCTGACCTGTTCCTGGCGCCGGTGCTGTCCTACGTCATGATGACGCCCGATGCTGCGGCGGCGACCGATGTTCCCGGCTTTTCCGAGTGGTGGGACCGGGTGCAGGCACTGCCGAGCTACAGGGAAACGCAGCCGAACTTCGGCTGACGAAGCTCTGCCCTTGGCATCAGGCCGGGGCCTGCGGCAACGGAGCTGGCTTGACGACGGCGCCGACGATGTTGGTGTCGAGATGGCAGCGGGTCACATGGCAACCACCCGGCCCGTCTGCGTGCCGACCGCTCGATGACAAACCCATCGGGGGTCCATGCGGCAACCCTAGGGCTTGGCACGCGCGCGCCCCCATGCGATGCCGGGGCCAATGCCCCCCATCCCCGCCAGCCGCCCCAACGTCTATACCGGTAGCCCCCTGGATCGCGCCGGCGACCACCGGGACGACCATGCCTGGATCAACGAGCGCCTGCAGGACCCCGGCAGCCAGGTCGTCCCGGTCTGGCGCAGCCGCAGCCTGCTGCGGGACCAGGATGGGCTGCAGGCCGCCTACCTTGCCGCGCCCGATGCCGCCCCGGCGCTGGCGGCCGGCGCTGCCTGGGCCTTCCTGGGCCTGCGGGACGAACAGGCCTTCTTCGCCGTGGACCTGAGCGCGGCCGAGGACCCGTTGCCCCTGTTGCCGCCCGATGCCGGGATGTTCGAGGACCTGCGCACCGTCCCCGGCGGCCTGCCCCCGGACGACGCCGCCATCCTGGCCCATGCCCGCGGCCTGATGCACTGGCGCAACCGGCACCCCTTCTGCGGCGTGTGCGGCGCGCAGACCGTGCCGCGCAGCGCCGGCAACGCCCTGGCCTGCACCGGCTGCGGCGCGCAGCATTTCCCTCGCACTGACCCGGCCGTCATCATGCTGGTGCACCGCGCCGACCGCGTGCTGCTCGGCCACTCCGCCCGCTTCCCCAAGGCGACGATGTACTCGACCCTCGCCGGCTTCGTCGAACCCGGCGAAAGCCTAGAGGAGGCCGTGGCCCGCGAGGTCATGGAGGAAAGCCGCATCCAGGTCGGCGCCGTCCACTACCACAGCAGCCAGCCCTGGCCCTTCCCCGCCAGCATCATGCTCGGCTTCCATGCCGAGGGCCTTAGCGACGAGATCACCATAGACCCCGGCGAGTTGCGCGACGCCCGCTGGTTCACCCGCACCGAGCTTGCGGAGCCCGACAAGCACGGCTTCAGCCTGCCGCGCCGCGACAGCATCGCCCGGCGCTTGATCGAGGACTGGATGGCGCACGCATGAGGCGCACCCTGCTGATCCTGCTGCTGCTGTCCGGCTGCGCCCGGGAAAGCCCGCCGGACGTAAGGTGCGACGCGCAGGTGGACCGCGACCCGGAGGTGCGTGACCTGATGATGAAGGGCGCCGGCAGCGAGCATTTCAAGCTGGAAACCGACGACCAGTTGCTGCAGGCCAGAAAGCGGGCGCGGGTTGCCTGCCTGCAAAAACTCGGCGTGCTGCCCCAAGGCGGGGTGGAAGCGCCGCGGGCGCAGTAAAAGAGCCGGCCCGGCACCGCCGGCGGCCAGAACGAACGAGGCATGGCATGCAGCATTCCACGGTGACCGCCGCCGGCGCCGAGTTCCATGTCGTAACCGCCGGGTCCGGCCCGGTGCTGCTGCTGCTGCACGGCTGGCCGGAATACTGGCGCACCTGGGAGCCGGTGATGCAGCGCCTATCCCAACGCTTCACGCTGGTCGCCCCGGACCTGCGCGGCTTCGGCGAAAGCGCCAAGCCCGAGGGACCCTGGGGTGCGGAGGACCATGCGCGGGACATGATAGCCCTGATGGATGCGCTAGGGCTGGGCCGGGTGGGCGTCGTCGGGCACGACGTCGGCGGCTCGGTCATGCAGCCGCTGGCGCGCTTGGCGCCGGAGCGCATCGCCGGGCTGTTCTTCTTCGACTTCAGCTACCCCGGCATCGGCGCCCGCATGGGGACGTCCGACCGCCTGAACGAGATCTGGTATCAGTCCTTCCACCAGATGCCGATGGCGGCCACGCTGGTCGGCGCCAGCCGCGACACGTGCCGGGCTTATATCGGCTACTTCCTCCGCCACTGGGCGCACCGCAAGGATGCGTTCGACGGCGTGATAGAGGACTGGGTGGACAACTTCCTTCGCCCCGGCAACCTGGAAGGCGGCTTTGCCTTCTACCGCGCCGCCCATGCCACGCGGATGGCGATGATCGCCGGCACCGCGCCGGTTCCGGCGCCCATCGCCCTTCCCACCTGCGTGCGCTGGGCCGAGCACGACGCGATCTTCCCGGCAGCCTGGACGGACCGGCTCGGCGAGTTCTTCACCGACCTGGACCTGGCGATCCTCCCCGGCGTCGGCCATTACCCGCACCGGGAAGACCCCGACCGCGCCGCGGCGGAAATCGCCGGGTTCTTCGGGCGGGTCCTGCCAGGCTGACAATTGTCCCGTCCTGCGTAGGGCGGAAGGGTGCCGAGACCGGGAAGGGATCTGCTCCTCGCCTGGGCAGGCAGCAAAAGAGACATCGTGTTCCTCGCCTGATTTCGCCGCTTGCCGAGGCGGGAAGCAGGTTGTTGCCCAGCATCGCAGCCCTTCCGCCATCCTGATGCCCTGGCCAGTTGCAGCATGTATCGCGTCCTACGCCATCCACGATCTGGCGGAGAACCGGATTTTGAAGGCCGCCTTGGGGTCCGCGCCGCCCATCAGGCGGGAACCCCCGCCTCCGCCAGCGTTGAACCCTCGGCGCCCAACCCCGCCGGAGGCTCCCATGACCAAGGAAAAGCTCGACCTCGACGAGGGCAGCCAGGACCCCTACGCCGGTCCCTCCGGCGGCTACGGCTCGTTGAAGTCCGTCACCGAGATCCTGGTGCGCGAGCGCATCCCGGTCAAAGGCGCCCGCGCCCTGGTGCACCAGAACAAGCCGAAGGGCTTCATGTGCGTCTCCTGCGCCTGGGCCAAGCCGGCCAAGCCCCATCCAGCCGAGTTCTGCGAGAACGGCGCCAAGGCCACGGCCTGGGAGATCACCGACAAGAAAACGGACCAGAAGTTCTTCGCCAAGCATACGCTGACGGAGCTGGAAACCTGGCGCGACTACGACTTGGAGGAGGCGGGTCGCCTCACCCACCCCATGCGCTGGGATCCCGACAGCGACCGCTACATGCCGGTGTCATGGGAGATCGCCTTCCAAGAGATCGCCCGCGAGCTGCAGGCGGTCCGTCCGGAGGAGGCGGTGTTCTACACCAGCGGGCGCGCGTCGCTGGAAACCAGCTACATGTATCAGCTGTTCGCCCGAATGTACGGCAGCAACCACCTGCCCGATTGCAGTAACATGTGCCACGAAAGCAGCTCAGTCGCGTTGCCTGCCAGCATCGGCGCCGCGGTCGGCACGGCGACCCTGAGCGACTTCGACAACTGCGAGCTGATCTTCTACATCGCCCAGAACGTCGCAACCTCCAGCCCGCGCATGCTGCACCAACTGCAGGAGGCGGTGGAGCGCGGCGTGAAGATCATCACCATCAACCCATTGCGCGAGCGTGGGCTGGAGCGCTTCACCAACCCGCAGGCGCCGGACGAGATGGCGACGGGAGCCGAAACCATCATCTCGTCGCAGTATATGCAGGTGAAGAACGGCGGCGACATTGCAGCACTATTCGGCATCTGCAAGGCCGTCATCGCCATGGACGACGCCGCACGTGCCGGGCCAAGCAAGGTCGTCGGCGAAGACGGCACCGCATCGCCGGATGACAGCCCCAGCGGCGTTGTGTTCGCCGCCGCGATGGCCGCCGCCGACACCAAGCGCGTCCTGGATTGGGAATTCATCCACGAGCACACCGCAGGGTTCGAGGAGTTCGCCGCCACCGCCCGCGGGCATGACTGGGCGGAGCTGGAGCGGGTGTCCGGCCTGACCCGGGACGAGATGACCGCGGCGGCCGTGGCCTACGTGAAGTCCAGCGCCACCCTCGGTATCTACGGCATGGGCCTGACGCAGCACGCGATGGGCGTGGAAAACGTCCACATGGTGACGAACCTGCTGCTGCTGCGCGGCAACATCGGCAAGCCCGGCGGCAACGTCTGCCCCGTCCGCGGCCATTCCAACGTGCAGGGCCAGCGCACCGTGGGGATCACCGAGAAGCCCGAGCTGGCGCCGCTGGACCAGTTGGAGAAGCTATACGGCTTCAAGGCGCCGCGTTGGACCGGCCACAGCACCGTGGACGCCTGCAAGGCCATTGGGGACGGGGAGGTGCAGACCTTCATCGGCCTGGGCGGCAACTTCCTGCGCGCCATTCCGGAAACCGCTGCGATGGAGGCCGCTTGGCGCCGCCTGCGCCTGACGGTGCAGATCGCTACCAAGCTGAACCGCAGCCACGTCGTGCACGGGGAGGTCGCCTACCTCTTGCCGTGCCTCGGCCGGATCGAGAAGGACGTGCAGGCGACGGGGCCGCAGGCCTGCAGCATGGAAAGCTCGGTCGCCCATTTCCACGGCAGCCACGGCCTGGTGGACCCGGTCAGCGAGGACGTGCGCTCCGAGGCCTGGATCGTCGCCGGGATGGCAAAGGAAACGCTGCCGCCCAATCCCAACGTGCCGTGGGACGAGTGGGTCGGCGACTACGCCAACGTGCGCGACGCCATCGAGGCGACGTATCCCGATACCTTCAAGCGCTTCAATGAGCGTTTCCTGCAGCCCGGCGGCTTCGCCCGGCCGCTGCCGGCACGGGAGCGCAAGTGGGTCACGCGCTCCGGCAAGGCGAACTTCATCACGCCGGACCGGCTGTTCGCAGGGATCGAGGCAGTGGGCGACACGGCGAACGTGCTGCAACTGGCGACCCTGCGGTCCAACGACCAGTTCAACACGACGGTTTACGGCTACACCGACCGGTTCCGCGGGGTGGAGGGCACCCGCCACGTCATCTTCATGAACCCGGCCGACATTGCCCGCCTGGGCCTGGCTGGCGGCGACGCCGTGGACCTGACGCCGGCAATTGCGGACGACGGTCACGAGCGCGTGGTGCAAGGCTTGCAGGTGATACCCTACAACATCCCGGAGGGCTGCGCCGGGGCTTACTTCCCGGAATGCAACCCGCTGTTCCCGCTGTGGCACCACGACAAGCAGAGCAAGGTGCCGGCCTACAAGGCGTTGCCGGTGCGCGTGGTGCGCTCGACGACGGGACGGGTGCCGACGCGGGATCACGACGGGCTGCAGGCGGCGGCGGAGTAGGGCGGAACCCCCGATCGCCCCGCGGACGTAAGCCGGATAAGGTCGTCCTGGCCAGCGTGCAGCGGTCCGGCAATGGCCTGGCATCAATAACTGCTGCTTGATCCGGCTCGCCCATCGCCGGCCCGGCCAGTATCGGCTGGTGCCTGGATACGGCGCTCACGCGTGCTGAAGTCCTGGATGGGGATCGTATCCTGCTGTCCACCGGGCGCATGGAAACCGCCTCGCCTGCCGAATGGCGGCGCAGCTTGGACGCGCTGCTGCCCAGGAACCCCTGCCCTCGCCCAAGCGTCCTGCCGGGGCAGGCCAACAGGGGACCAGGGGTGAGCACAGGGTTGATCGCGTTGCTGGACGATGTCGCCGGGCTGGCGAAGGTCGCCGCGGCGACGCTGGACGATGCCGCAGGACAAGCGGCGCGGGCCGGCGCCAAGGCAGCGGGGGTGGTAATAGACGACGCCGCGGTGACGCCTACCTACGTCACCGGCTTCGCTCCCAGCCGGGAACTGCCGATTGTCGGCAAGATCGCGCTGGGATCGTTGAAGAACAAGCTGCTGTATCTGCTGCCAGCGGCGCTGCTGCTCAGCCTCATGGCGCCCTGGGCCATCACGCCGCTGCTGATGGCTGGCGGCGTTTACCTGTGCTTCGAGGGTGCGGAGAAAATCCTGCACGCCCTGCGCCCGCACCGGGACGCCCATGCGGCAGCGACGCCGGTGGACGCCAGGATGTTCGAGGACCAGAAAGTACGCAGCGCCATCCAGACCGACCTGATCCTGTCGGCCGAGATCATGGCGATCACGCTCGGCGCCGTGCCGGACTCCGCCTTTGCCGTGCAGGCGGCGGTGCTGGCGGTGGTGGGAACGGGGATCACCGGGCTGGTGTATGGCGGCGTGGCGCTGATCGTGAAGGCGGACGACGCCGGATTGGCGATGTCCCGGACGGGGTGGCCGCCTGTGCGCGCGGTGGGCCGTGGATTGGTGGTGGGGATGCCTCCTTTCCTGCGCGTGCTGTCGGTGGTCGGCACGGCGGCGATGATTTGGGTCGGCGGCGGCATCCTGCTGCATGGGCTGGAGATGCTGGGGCTGCCCGGCCCGGCCCATGCCGCGCACGCCCTGGCTGCGGCCGCCGCAGGAATGGTGCCAGCAGGTCAGGCTGTGATCGAATGGCTGGTTGGTGCGACGGTATCGGGGGTGGTGGGCCTGGCCGTAGGTGCCGCGGCGATCCCAGTGGCGCAACGGGTGGTGGCGCCGTTGCTGCGGCTGGTGCGGCGCTAGCGTCCGGCAATACCGCAACCGGCTGTTTCATCGCGCCGGGCCTGATGCGGTACGCATGAGGGCGGTCCGTACGGCCAGGCCAAGAGATGCGGAGCCTGGCCGGTCAGGGCTTTGCTGGCAATGGATACCATCTGGCTCAACAGGCCCATGCGACCCGGCATCTGGAAAAGCGGTGGTGGAGCTGAGGGGAATCGAACCCCTGACCTCCTCATTGCGAACGAGGCGCTCTCCCAACTGAGCTACAGCCCCGCCGTTCCAGGCGGTGGAACATGACGTTGGCGCCGTCCCAAGTCAAGGTGCGGCGCCCGGTTGCACCACAGGGGGCGCATCGGTAGGGTCCGCCGCGTCCGGCCCTCCGGACACCCTCCAGGAGGCCGCCCAACGTGATCCCCGCCCTGTTCGAGTTGTGCTTCTACATCATCCAACTGCTCATCTGGGCGTTGATCCTGAACGCCGTATTCAGCACCCTGGCGTCGTTCGGCGTCATAGACACCCGCAACCGCCTGGTCTGGGTCATCGGCGACTTCCTGAACCGCGTCACCGAGCCGATGCTGCGGCCGATCCGCGGCGTGCTGCCGAACTTCGGCAACATAGACCTCAGCCCGCTCGTGGCCATCCTGCTGCTGCAATTCGTCGCCACCCCGGCGCTGCGCACCCTCGCCCGGGGCGTCCTTTCCGGCTACTGGTCGCTGATGTAGTCATGCCGGCCCGCATCATTGACGGCAAGGCCGCAGCCGCCACCCTGCGCGCCGAGGTCGCCGCACGCACTGCCGCCCTGCCCTACCGTCCCGGCCTGGTCGTCGTGCTTGTCGGCGACAACCCCGCCAGCACCGTTTACGTCCGCAACAAGGACCGTGCTGCGCAGGAGGCCGGCATCGCCGTCCGCACCATCCGCCTGCCGGCGTCCGTCGCCGCGGCGGAGCTGATGCAGGTGATCGCCGAACTGAATGCGGACGACGCGGTGGACGGCATCCTGGTGCAGCTTCCGCTGCCCGAGGCCATCCCGCCCCGCCCGGTGCTGGAGGCGATTGACCCGGCCAAGGACGTGGACGGCTTCCATCCCATCAACGTCGGCCGGCTGCAGGACGGGCTGCCGGTGCTGGCGCCCTGCACGCCGTCCGGCGTCATGCGCCTGCTGGAATCCCACCGCATCGCCTTGCGCGGCGCGCGGGCCGTGGTGCTGGGACGGTCCGCCATCGTCGGCAAGCCGATGGCGTTGCTGCTGCTGGCCGCCGACGCCACGGTGACGGTTGCCCACTCCCGCACGCAGGACCTGGCGGGCGAGTGCCGCCGGGCCGACGTGCTGGTGGCCGCCGTGGGCCGTCCGGAGCTGGTGCGCGGCGATTGGATCAAGCCCGGCGCCACCGTGATTGACGTGGGCGTCAACCGCCTGGCCGATGGCCGCCTGGTTGGCGACTGCGCCTTTGACGAGTGCGCGGCCGTGGCCGGAGCCATCACCCCCGTGCCCGGCGGCGTCGGTCCGATGACCATCGCCTGCCTGCTGGACAACACGGTGCGGGCGGTGGTGACCCGGCGGGGCTGATTGCTGCTTGGTTGATGTAGGGCGGGACAGCGCAGTGCCTCCCGCCACGGGCCGGCCCCGCCTTGCGGCGGGAGGCGCTGCGCCGTCCTGCCCTACTTCGCCCCTTCCAGATTTGCGGCGCCGCCCTCCGCCCTGCGGAGCAGCCGCGCCGCCGCGTCCCGCCCGCTCAGCCACGCCCCGCCCACCGTGCCCGCCAGCCCATCCGTCCGCGTCGCTTCCCCGGCAAACAGCAGCCGCTCCCCGGGGAACGCCCCGGCCAGCGCCGCCCGTGCCCCGGCATGGCCCGGCCGGGCATAGGAGTAGGCGCCGCGGAACAGCGGGTCGGTGCCCCACGCCGTGACAACCGCCCGTGAGCCCAGCCGCACCGGACCCAGCATCGCCCGCAACTGCTCCCGCGCGAACGCCTCCGCTGCCGCATCGTCGCCTGCCACCGCCCAGGCCGCCCGGCCGCCCATGTAGCCGGCCAGGTGCCCACGCCCCAGCGGCCAGGCGTTGAAGGTCATCCCCGCCTCGCCGGCTGCCACCTGCCGCACCAGGGTCGAGTTGTCCGCGATGCCAAGCCGTCCGCCATCCGCCGCCGGCAGCGCCACCTTGGTCGCCAGCCCCATCGGCAGCCGGTCCACCGCCGCCTGCACCGCATCCGGCAAAGGCGGATCGAAGCGGATTGCCCCAGCCGTCAGCACTCCGGTCGAAACCGTCAGGATGCACGCCGCCGCCCGCACTGTCCCGCGCGGCGTGTCCACCCGAATGCCCGGCCCATCCCAGGCGACGCGGGTTGCCGGGGTACCCAGCCAGGCCGGCGTCGCCAGGCGGCGCGCGACGAAGTCTCCCAGCCCACCCGGCGGCAGCAGGTTCGGCGGCGGCAGCAGGTTGCGGCGCCAGTCCTGCGCGCTCAGGTCATCCGCGTCCGCGGCGGCGATGATCGCCCCTTCCCACAGCGCGATCGTAGGCGCCCAAGGCCCAGGCACCGACGCCATCAGCGCCGCCAGGCTGGTGTCGGCAGCTCCAGGCTCCAGGCGTTCGACCGCATCCCAGCAGGCTTCGTACTCCGCCTGCTCCATCGCAGCCGCCTCGCGCCCGGCGACGAACAGCCGCTCGGTCCTTAGCGCGTCGGAGTTGACCAGCCCGTCCTCCGGCGTCGCCAGCCCAACCAGCGGGTTGCTGTCCGCCGCGTGCAGCCAGGCGGCGCCGAGGTCCAGCGCCTCTCCGCCCAGTGCATCCGGGCGGGCGGTTCGGGCACGGCCGCCGATGCAGGGACCAGCCTCCAGCAGCGTCACGGTGACGCCCTGCGCCCGCAAGTGCGCCGCGGCCGACAACCCAGCGGCGCCGGCACCCACCACGACGACCCCGCCCTCCAGCACGTCCGTCATGCAGTCAAGGCTTCAACGGCTACGTCCCGCACCCATCCCCCTGTTCCCGTCCGGCCCAGAACGGCCCAGCGCCGCGTTCAGGACAGCAGCGCTGCGATACTCCCGCCACCGCTGTCTGCCAACCTGCCAGGGCGTGGTACGTTGCCGCGGAGATGGAGGCTGCCATGAACGGGTTCTTCGACGGCTTTACGCTGACCAACGCGCGGGTGCGGGACGGGGAGTTGCGTTTGCGCCACGGCGGCTCCGGCCCGCCGCTGCTGCTGCTGCACGGCAACCCGCAGACCCATGCCATGTGGCACGCCATCGCCCCCGCCCTGGCGCAACGTCACACCGTGATCTGCCCGGACCTGCGCGGCTACGGCGGCAGCTTCAAGCCGGGGGCGAGCGCCGACCACGCCGCGTATGCCAAAAGCAGCATGGCGCGCGACATGGCGGAGCTGATGACGCTCATGGGCCACGACCGCTTCCAGGTAGTGTCGCACGACCGCGGCGCCCGCGTCGCGCACCGGCTGGCGCTCGACTTCCCCGACCGGGTGCAGCGTCTCGTTGTCATGGACATCGTGCCGACCATCGAGCACTTCGAGCGGACGGACATGGCCTTCGCACTCGGCTACTACCACTGGTTCTGGTTCGCGCAGCCGCATCCCTTCCCGGAGGAGCTGATCAATGCCGCCCCGGACGCGTGGTTCCGTGCGCACACCTCACGGGAGCCGAAGCCGCCGGGCTTCTTCCGCGAGGAGGCGCTGCAGGACTATCTGGCCGCGGCGCACGACCCGGCGGCGATCACCGGCATGTGCGAGGACTACCGCGCCGCCGCCAGCATAGACATGGAGCATGACCGCATCAGCCGGGCCGAAGGGCGGCATGTGCGCTGCCCGATGCTGGCGCTGTGGGGCGCCAAGGGCAAGGTCGGCGGCTGGTATGACCCGGTGGCATTGTGGCGGAAGTATTGCAGCGCGGACGTGACCGGCGGCGCCGTGGACAGCGGGCATTACTTGGCGGAGGAAGCGCCGGCGGAGGTGCTGGCGCACCTGGACCGTTTCTTGATCTGACGTCGTCTGCATCATGCTGGTCTGGGCTTGAGCCGCTGCGGCACGACGGAGCCTGGTCTCCCTAGCCCTGCTTACCCGCGCGCGCGGCACCATCCGTTCAGCTCCGCCAAGCATTCCACCGCGGCGGGCCTGGCCAGAAAATAGCCCTGGCCCTCATCGCATCCCAACGCCTTCAAACGCGCGAACTGCGCCGCCGACTCGATCCCTTCGGCCGTCACCAGCATTCCCAGGGACCGGCCCAGGGTTGCGACCGCGCGCACGATGGATGCTGCGCCCGGATCGTCCACCACATGCGCCACGAACCCGCGGTCAATCTTCAGCTTGCCGAACGGGAAGCGGCGCAGGTAGCTCAGGCTGGAGTAGCCCGTCCCGAAATCGTCCAGCACGATGCCGACGCCCAGGGCGCGTATGCCGCCGAGCGTTTGCAACGTCTGCTCGGTATCGTGCAGCAGGGTGCCCTCGGTGATCTCCAGCTCCAGCAGGCTCGGCGGCAGGCCGCTGTCCTGCAACGCCTCCGCCACCAGGGCAACCAGCCCCGGCTGCTGCACCTGGACCGGGGATAGGTTGACCGCCAGCCGCATGCCCCGTCCTTCGCTGTTCCACCGTGCCCCCTGGATGCAGGCCGTCCGCAGCACCCATTCGCCCACGGGCGCGATCAGCCCGGTTTCCTCGCATAGCGGAATGAACTCGCTGGGTGGGATCATGCCCTGTTCCGGATGATGCCAGCGCAGCAGCGCCTCCATCCCGGTGACGCGCCGCGTCGCGAGGTCAACCTGCGGCTGGTAGTGCAGCAGCAGTTGGCCATCCGCCAGCGCGCGCCGCAGATCCTGCTCCATCGAGCGTTGGCGCTGCAGGCGCGCGTTCATGCTGGGATGGAAGTAGCGGAAGCTGTTCCGCCCCTCGGCCTTGGCGCAATACAGCGCCATGTCCGCGCAGCGCAGAACCTGGTCCGGGTCCGGAAGCGCCTCGCCGGCAGCGATCGCGGTGCCGTCGCACAGTGCGATGCCGACGCTGACGCCGATCACGACCGCCTGCGCACCCAACTGGAACGGCACGGTCAACGCGCGGATCACCCGCTCCGCAAAGGCCGTTGCGTCTCCGGCGTCCTGCAGGCCGTTCAGGATGATCGCGAACTCATCCCCGCCCAAGCGGGACAAGGTGTCGGCCAGGCACACCTCGTGCCGCAGCCGCCCCGCCACCTGGCGCAACAGCGTATCCCCGGCGGCATGGCCCTGCGTGTCGTTGACCTCCTTGAACCGGTCCAGGTCCAGGCACAGCACCGCCACCATCTCCGGCGAGCGGCCAAGCTGCTTCACCATGCCACCCAGCCGCTCGGCGAACAGCACGCGGTTGGGCAGTCCCGTCAGCGCGTCGTGGTGCGCCATGCGCTGGATCAGCCGCTCGGCCCGGCGGCGCTCGGTGATGTCGTCGTGCGTCGAAACCCAGCCGCCATCCGTCGTCGGCTCGTGATGGATTTCATAAACGTCGCCGTTGCGCAGCGTGACCACCGTTTGCATGGCCTGATCGGAAAGCTGGATGCTGCCCCGCCATGCCAAGTAGCTTTCCTTCGGTATGTCCGGGCCGGTGCCCGCGGCGTAGCGCAGGTCCGCAATCTGCTCCAGCGTCATGCCGATCCATAAATCCTCCGGCCGGATGCGATACATCTCCGCATAGCGCCGGTTGAACAGCAGCAGTTGACGCTGGCCGTTGAACACGCACAGCCCTTGGCGCATCTTGTCGAGCGCACGGTCACGCAGCCGCATCTGCGCCTGCGGATCATCCGCCCGTCCCCAAACCCCCAGGTCCTGGTTTGCGATTGCTGTCATGCCCCTGTCCGCATTTTAATACCGCTGGGGCCTGGTTTCAGATGCACGGGAATTAGTTATGAATTGACAAGAGCCGCGTGCGTCAGGACGCGTCCGTCAGATACCCATGAAATCGTTGCAATCTCGGTGTGCGGCAGCCGCAGGAAACGTTTCAACCCTGTTGATGTCGCAAGCTGCGGACGGGCCTCGCCATCGCCGGCGACGGGCAGGGCCGCTGGCTCCGGGTAATCACCAGGCAGGTGCAGCGGCGGCTTGCAGTCCTGCACCGTTTCATCCAGCCTCACGGGCAACGCTGGCCGTAAAAGGCCTGCCTTGAGGAGGAACCACCATGTCCCAACCGATCACCCGCCGTGGCATCGCGCTCGGCGCGGCTGCCCTTGCCGCCCTGCCCCGCATCGCCCACGCCGCAGAGGACACCATCAAGGTCGGCGTCATGACGCCCGTGACCGGCCCGGCGGCCGAGGCCGGCAGGCTGCAGCAGAACGGCATCAAGATCGCACTCGACGCCGTGAACGAGAAGGGCGTGCTCGGCCGCAAGCTGGAGATCGTCACCGAGGACGACCAGACCACCAACCCCGGCGCCGTGCTCGCCTTCAGCCGGCTGGCGTCGCGCCCGGACATCGCCGCCTTCATCGGCCCGATCCGCAGCACCCAGGTCAATGCGGTGGCGCCCGACGTGCTGAAGACGGGCAAGCCCATGCTGTTCGGCGGCACCGACCCGACGCTGACCCAGCAGGGCAACCCCTGGCTGTTCCGCTGCCGGCCCAATGACAGCTACTCCGCCAAGGTCATCGCCGAGTTCGGCGTGGGCGAGCTGAAGAAGCAGAAATGGGCGGTGGTGTTCTCAACCGACGCCTTCGGCACCAATGGCTCCAAGGCGCTGGAGGCGGCGCTCAAGGAAAAGGGCATCACCCCCGTGCTGATGCAGGGCTACACCAACCAGGCCAGCGACTACACCGCCGTGGTGCTGGCGGTACGGCAGTCCGGCGCCGACGTCCTCGGCAGCTACTTCACCTTCGAGAGCGACCTGGGCATCTTCGCCCGGCAGTTGCGCCAGTTGGGGGTGACGATCCCCTGGGTCGGCTCGCCCTCCATCGTCAACACGACGGCGCTCAACCTCGCGGGCCGGTCGCTGTTCGGCACCTACGGGGTGGCGGACTATGCCGTGGACGCGACCCCGGCGTCGAAGGCGTTCGCCGACAAGTATCAGTCGCTCTACAAGGCGCTGCCCGACAACCAGTCCTCCTACGCCCACGACGCCGTGCTGCTGCTGGCCCGCGCCATCACCGATGCGGGCGGCACGGAGCCGGAGAAGCTGCGGGCGGCGCTGGCGGGGATCAAGGGATTCGCCGGGGCGGAGGGCGAATACAACTTCGACGACAAGGGCGACGGCCTGCGCGGCTACAACATCGTCAAGAACGAGAACGGCAAGGTGGTGTTCGACCGACGGATCGAAGTGAAGGGCTAGCGGCATGGGCCGCGCTTTCCAGCAAGGCGGCTGGCCTGCATCCCGGGCGCCGATGGATCGCTTCCTGCTCCCTCTCCCTTCGCGAGAGGGCCGGGGTGAGGGGGTCTTGCCTGCGGAGCGGAGCGCCTACCTCGCCAAAGCACTGCGGCCCCATCCCGGGAACACGTGGCCCCTACCCACCCCCTCACCCCAACCCTCTCCCGGAGGGAGAGGGAACCGGAGGCGCCTGCACTCATGAGCCTCGTCCCGCAACTGCTGTTCACCGGCCTCGGCATCGGCGCCATCTATGCGCTGGTCGCCCTGGGCTTCGTGCTGCTGATCCGCGCCGCCAGCGTCGTGAACTTCGCGCAGGGCGAGTTCTCCATGCTGGGAGCCTACCTGATGGTGATTCTGGCCGGAGACCTGGGAGTGCCGTATTTCGTGGCGCTGCCGGTGGCCGTCGCCTTGATGGCCGGATTCGGCCTGCTGTTCGCAGGCGCGACCTACTGGCCGCTGCGGCACCGCGGGCAGTTGCCGGTCATCATCAGCACCATCGGGGCCAGCATCTTCCTGTCCAACTTCGTGCTCGTCGCCTATGGCCCCAGCCCGCAGGTGCTGCCCGGCCTGTTCGACGACCCCGGCTTCGAGGTCGGCGGCGTGTTCATGGACAGCCAGTATCTGTCCATCATCGTCGCCGCGGCCGCCCTGGTGCTGCTGCAATACCTGATCTTCGAGAAGACGCTGCTGGGCAAGAAGCTCCAGGCCACCAGCCAGGACAAGGAGATGGCGAGCCTGCTGGGCATCCCCGTCGCGGCCATGGTGCTGATCACCTTCGGCTACAGCGCGGCGCTCGGCGGGCTGGCCGGCATCCTGGTGGCGCCGGTGCTGTTCGTATCCGTGGGGATGGGGGCGATCATCTCGTTGAAGGCGTTCGCGGCCAACATCATCGGCGGCTTCGGCAACATCCCCGGCGCCATCCTGGGCGGGCTGGCGCTGGGCGTGGTGGAGACCTTCGGGGCGGCCTACATCAGCGTGCCCTACAAGGACGCGCTGGCCTTCGGGCTGCTGCTGCTGTTCCTGCTGGTCCGGCCGCAAGGGCTGTTCGGCGAAAAGATCGCGGAGAAGGCGTGATGGGCACGTCCACCAGCAGCACCGCCCTGCTGCTCCCTCTCCCTCCGGGAGAGGGTTGGGGTGAGGGGGTCTTGGCTGCGGCGCGGAGTATTGCTGGCTCCGCAGGCACGCGGCCCCGCTTTGGACGGGTTGGAGCTTGCCCACCCCCTCACCCCGGCCCTCTCCCGGAAGGAGAGGGAGCAGCAAGCGGTTCAGCCGCACGCACGGTCAACGCAAGCTGTTTGCGGCGCGGCACTCCCGGCGCCGGCAGCAACATGGCATCGGCATGAGCGCCACCACCCTCGCCCCCGCGGCCTCCCGCATCCAGCACGCCCGGGCTTGGCGCGGCCTGCCCGGCCTTGCCTTGGCAGCCATCGCCATCCTGGCCGCGTCCGCGTTGCTGCCATCCCAGGGCTACATCCTCAACATCCTCATGCAGGCCGCGACCCAGGCGGTGGCCGTCACCGGGTTGGTGGTGGTGCTGGGCTACTGCGGGCAGATTTCCCTGGCGCAGGCGGCGTTCTTCGGCCTCGGCGCCTATGGCGTGGCCTTGGGCACCGCAGATGCCGGGCTGCACTTCTTCCTGTCGCTCGCGGCCGGCGTCGCCGCGGCGCTGCTGTTCGGCGTGCTCCTGGGCCTCGCGAGCCTCCGGCTGGGCGGGCACTACCTGGCGATGGTCACGATCTCCTTCCAGCAGATCCTGACGCTGGTGCTGACCAACTGGATCGGCCTGACGCACGGGCCGGACGGGGTGAAGGGCATCGGCCGCCCCAACGTGCCCGGCCTGCGGCTGGACGCCGGAGACCGCTATTTGACGTTCTGCCTGCTGGCGCTGGCGGCGGTGACCTGGGCGGTGTGGCGCCTCAAGACCACGCGGCTCGGCCGGGCCATGCAGTCCGTCAGGGACAACGAGATCGCGGCCAGCACCTGCGGCATCGACGTGCTGCGCACCAAGGTCCTGGCGTTCGCCATCAGCGCGATGCTGGGCGGCCTGGGCGGCGGCCTGTATGCCGGCGCGCGGTCCTACATCAGCCCGGACGAGTTCAGCTTCGCCGAGAGCATCGTCATGCTGACCATGGGCCTGCTGGGCGGCATCGCCTCGCCGTTTGGGGCATTGCTGGGCACCGGGCTGCTGGTGATCCTGCCGGAATGGCTGCGCTTCCTGCGCAACATCTACCTGGCGGTGTATGGCGCGGCGGTGATCCTCATCATGGTGTTCCTGCCGGAGGGGCTGTGGGGCTTCACCAGCCGCCTGCGCCGGGCCGCGCCCGCCATCACCGGCGACGTGCCGCCCCTGCCCCTGCTGGGCCAGCGCGGCACCGCGACGGCGGAGGTCGTGCTGGGGATCGAGGGCCTGGCCAAGCACTTCGGCGGCCTCAAGGCGCTGGACGGGGTGGACCTCGCCGTGCGCCGCGGCACCGTGCACGCGCTGATCGGGCCGAACGGGTCGGGCAAGAGCACCTTCATCAACGTCGTCACCGGCCTGTATCGCCCGACCGCCGGGCGCATCACGCTCGGGGGCCGGGACGTGACCGGCACCGCCCCGCACCAGCGCACCCGCGCCGGGCTGGCCCGCACCTTCCAGAACATCCGCGTGTTCCGCGGTATGACGGTGCTGGAGAACGTCATGGTCGGTGCCGAGCGACCCGGCAACGACATTGCCGAGCAGCCCGCCCTCGTCGTCGAGCGTGCGCTCGCAGCACTGGACTTCGTCGGCCTGCGCGCCGATGCCGGGCGTATGGTGGGCACCCTGTCCTACGGGATGCAGCGCTACGTCGAGATCGCCCGCGCCCTGGCCGGCAACCCGGCCGTCGTGCTGCTCGACGAGCCGGCCGCCGGGCTGAACCTGACGGAGAAGGGCGAGCTAGGGGCGCTGCTGCGGCGCTTGAAGGGCCATGGCCTGACCATCCTGATCGTGGACCACGACATGAACCTGGTCGAGCAGGTGGCGGACCACATCACCGTGCTGAACTTCGGCCGGCGCATCGCCGACGGGACGCCGCGCGACGTGCTGGCGCATCCCGACGTGATCGCCGCCTACTTGGGGGAGCCGCGCGATGCCGCTGCTTGAGATGGGCGGCCTCACCGCCCGCTACGGCGCGGCGCCGGTGCTGAAGGACCTGTCGCTGGTGGTCGAGGAGGGCGAGATCGTCGCCCTCCTCGGCAGCAACGGCGCGGGCAAGAGCACAACGCTGCGCACCATCAGCGGCCTGGTGCCGAACGTGTCGGGGCGCCTCGCCTTCGCCGGGCAGTCGCTGCTGGGGCTGAAGCCGGAGGCCATCGTGCGCCTGGGCATCGCCCATGTGCCGGAAGGGCGCCGGGTATTCCCGGGGCTGACGGTGCGGGAGAACATCCTGCTGGGCGGCAGCAACCGCCGCGGCGTCGCCCGGCGCACGCTGGAGACCGAGGCTGACGAGATGCTGGCCTTCTTCCCCGGGCTGCAGCCGTTGCAGCACGCCCTGGGCTGGACCCTGTCCGGCGGCCAGTTGCAGATGGTCGCCGTCGCCCGCGGCCTGATGGCAAAGCCTCGCCTGCTGCTGCTGGACGAGCCGTCGCTGGGCCTGGCGCCGCTGGTCGTGCAGCAGGTGTTCCGCATCATCGCCGAGATTAGGCGCCGCGGTACGACGGTGCTGCTGGTGGAGCAGAACGCGCATATGGCGCTGTCGGTGGCGGACCGCGGGTATGTGCTGGAAACGGGGACGCTGCTGGTGAGCGGGGCGCCGGGGGAGCTTTGGAGCAATCCAGACGTGCGGGCGGCCTACCTTGGGGGCAAGACGGTCGCGGCGGGGTAGCGGCGGCTCATGCCAACAGCCACGGCTTTGAAACCGGCTGCCACAATGAGTGACTGCCTGTGGCAGACGGCGGACCTTCGCGTGAGCGCAGGAAGTGGCTACAAGGAGAATAACGACACCGCTGGCGCGGCGTAATGCCGGGCAAGCCTGGTGAGGAAGCGTCCATTCTCTTGGAATGGACATGCGAATGATTTCGAACGCCGCTTCTACGCCAACCCTCTCATCATATGGCGCCCATGCCGCCGAACTCGCCTTGTGCCTCGGCGCCTTCGCCCTTGGCGTCAGCGAGTTCGCGTCCATGGGACTGTTGCCCCAGGTCGCCGCGGAAGCCGGCGTCTCGGTGTCGAGGGGCGGGCTTACGATCAGCGCCTATGCCGTGGGCGTCGTCTTCGGTGCGCCCCTCATCGCCTTGAGCTTCACCCGCTGCCCCCGGCGCCGGCTGCTGATCGGCCTCGCGCTGCTGATCGCCCTCGGCAACCTTGCGACCGCCTTCGCACCGGACTTCCTCGGCATCACCGCTGCACGCCTCGTCGCGGGCCTGCCGCACGGCGCGTATCTCGGCACCGCTGCCATGGTAGCCGCGTCCCTGGTGCCGCCTGGCCGGCGGGCCAGTGCCGTGGCGCGGGTCATCCTCGGTCTCAGCGTCGCAAACCTGCTGGGCGTCCCCTTGGCGACATGGCTCGGACAGGTTGCGGGATGGCGCATCGTGTTTGGCGCCGTTGCCGCGCTGGCGCTGGCCACTGCCCTCCTGATCCGCGTCTGCCTGCCCGTCGTTGGCGCCGGGCAAGCGATCGGCGTCAAGCGTGAGATGAGCGCGATGCTGCATCCACGGGTCCTGCTGGCCCTTGCCACCGCTGCCATCGGGTTCGGCGGCATGTTTGCAATCTACAGCTACATCGCACCCACGCTGACGGAGGTGACCCGGGTCCATGAGACGATGGTGCCGGTCCTGCTCGCCATCTTTGGCCTTGGGATGATCGTGGGGAACATGGCTGGCGGCTGGATGGCGGACCGGGGCGTCATGCGCGCCATCGGGGTGACGATGGCGCTGAGCATGGTGGCGCAGGCGTTCTTCTTCTTCACTCCCGTCAGCCTACCCGCCGTCACGATCAACATCTTCCTGATCGGGGCCACCAGCATGGGGCTTGGACCCGCCCTCCAAACCCGTCTTTTGGATGTGGCGCCCGACGCCCAGATGCTGGCGGCCTCGCTCAACCATTCCGCATTCAATGTGGCCAACGCCCTCGGCGCCTGGCTTGGTGGGGCGGTGATCGCGGCAGGCTTTGGCTGGACTTCGACCGGGGCAGTTGGGGCGCTGCTCACCCTCGCGGGCTTGGCGGTGTTTGGTGCGTCCTACGTTCTCGAACGTCCGGGATACGCTGTGCCGTCGAAAGCCTGATGGTCCGGTGCCGGCGCGCTGATGCCGCTGCGTTGTCCGTCACGCAGCCTTTCCGTGCCTGGGATCGGAAGCCCGCGTCAGCCGGCAGCAGATCAGCGATAGATCTCAATGCTGATCAGCGCAACAATACATTGAGCACCCATGTTCTCCCTTAGGTCCGGCAGCCGCGCTGATCAACAACGCGGCGCGGTCCCGGCCAGCCCCACGTCAGACCGGCGGCGGGTTGCGCTCGGCAAAGCCGCGCTGGTGCCAGTAGGGGTAGGGGAGCGTGACGGTGCTGGCCTCGTCGAGCCGGGCCACCTGCTCGGGCGTGAGCGTCCATCCCACGGCGCCCAGGTTCTGCCGCAACTGCGCCTCGTCGCGTGCGCCAATGATGACGGTGGCGACTGTGGGCCGCTGCAACAGCCAGTTCAGCGCGACTTGCGGCACCGTCTTGCCCGTTTCCTCCGCCACCGCATCGAGCGCATCCATCACCCGGAACAGGTGCTCGTCGTCCACCGGAGGTCCGTACTCGGCCGTCTTGTGCAGCCGGCTGGCCTCGGGCAAGGGCTGCCCCCGCCGGATCTTACCCGTCAGCCGCCCCCAGCCGAGCGGGCTCCACACCACCGCGCCCACGCCCTGGTCGAGGCCAAGCGGCATCAGTTCCCACTCGTAGTCGCGGCCGATCAGGGAATAGTAGGTCTGGTTGGCCACATAGCGCGGCCAGCCATGGCGGTCGGCGGCGGCCAGCGACTTCATGAGGTGCCAACCCGAGAAGTTCGAGACGCCGACGTAACCTATCTTGCCCGCACGCACGAGGTCGTCGAGCGTGGACAGCACCTCCTCCACCGGCGTCACGGCGTCGAAGCCGTGCAGTTGGAACAGGTCGATATGGTCGGTCCCGAGCCGCCGCAGCGCGGCCTCGCAGGCTTGCACGAGGTGATGGCGCGACGAGCCCACCTCGTTTGGCCCGGTGCCCGAGCGGAACGTGGCCTTGGTGGAGATGATCACCTGGTTCCGCCGCCCCTTGATCGCCTCGCCCAGGATCTCCTCCGCCGCCCCTCCAGAGTAGATGTCCGCGCTGTCGAACATGGTCAGCCCGGCGTCGAGGCAGATATCCACGAGGCGCGTCGCCTCGGCAACGTCGGTGCTGCCCCAGGCCGCGAACAGCTCGCCACGGCCACCGAACGTGCCGGTTCCGAAACTCAAGACGGGCACCGTGAAGCCGGACGCGCCCAATCTCCTGTATTCCATGGTCGTGCTCCTCGTCGTGTGGGCGGTCAAAAGTCCCGCTCCGGCAAGCCAGAACGGGCGTGCCGACGCCCGGTTCAACTTACCGCCGCAGGCAAGGACTGGCAGCGTTCCGTCGCGCTGTGGCCGCGGCGGCTTCTGTTCAGCGTCCAGTAATCGCACACAGGCCAAGCGTCGCCAGGGGCGTGTTGAGCATCTGCACCGGAATGAACACCGTTATCTCGGGTGCCCTCAGCACGCCGTCACGCACCTGCCGCCGCCAGGTGAACAGCAAGCCCTCGTACACGACGTGGCGAGCGGCTCACGCCAGGCGGCTCTCCCCAGGTGGATGCCGGGCTGCTCGCGACGTGACGAACCCAGCGCCGCTAAGACCCTAGGCATAGCGCTAGAGTTTTGGCGCCGCTGCACTGCTCGCAACGACGAAGGTCAGAGCAAGGCGGCCAGCATCAAATCCGCCCCGCCAACGCCCATGCGGCTTCCGCCAGCACCCGGAACTTGTTGCCGATGACCAGCGCGCCCGCATCCGCCGCGTTGCCGTCCAGCGCCCGGCGATACACCCCGGCCGCAATCGCCGCCCAGCGAAACAAGGAGAACACCACGAAGAAGTCCAGCGACGGCGCCCCGTCCCGCCCGGTGCGGCGGCAGTAGGCGGCGACATAGGATGCCTCGTCCGGTATGCCCGGCGCGTCGGCGCCCACCAAGCCCTCGATGGCCACCGGCAGGCGCCAGGGGATGCAGTTGTAGGCCAGGTCCGCCAGCGGATGCCCCAAGGTGGACAGCTCCCAGTCCAGCACGGCCACCACCCGCGGCTCGGTGGGATGGAAGATCAGGTTGCCCAGCCGGAAGTCGCCATGCGCGATGGCCGTCTCGTCGGCCGCGGGCAGGTGGGCCGGCAGCCAGGCCATCAGCCGGTCCATCTCCGGCACGTCCCCGGCGTTGGAGGCGACATACTGCCGGCTCCACCGCTCGATCTGCCGGGCGACGTAGGCCTGTGGGCGGCCGAAGCCCTCCAGCCCCGCGGCGTGCCAGTCCACGCTGTGCAGCGCCGCCAGCACCCGGTTCATGTCGTCATACATCGCGGCGCGGTCCGCGGGCGGCAGGCCGGGCAGCGCGCGGTTGCTGAACACCCGGCCCGGCACATGGGCCATGACGTAGAACGGGGTGCCGACCACGCCCTCGTCCATGCTCAGCAGCAGCATCGGCGCGACCGGCACCGCCGACCCCGCCAGCGCCGCCTGCACCCGGTATTCGCGGTCCACCGCATGCGCCGAGGGCAGCAGCGTCCCCGGCGGCTTCTTGCGCAGCACATACTCGGCGCCGGGGGTGTGCAGGTGGTAGGTCGGGTTGGACTGCCCGCCCTGGAACTGCCGCACCGTGAGCGGCCCGGCGAACCCCGGCAGCTCGCGCTCCAGGTAGGCCGCCAGCCGCGCCTCATCCAGCCGGTGGTTGGCCAGGGGTGCTACGAGCGTCGGCACCCCCGGCTGCGGCGCCGCTCCGCCTGCAAGCATGTGCGGGGCGTCCATCACCTACTCGGCGGCCATGCTGTTCGGCCGGGCCGGCTTGTACTTCGCCAGTTCCAGCCGTCCGAGCTGGTGGCGGTGCACCTCGTCCGGCCCGTCCACGATCCGCATCGTGCGGGCGGTGGCATACATCCTCGCCAGGCCGAAATCGTCCGACACGCCGCCGGCGCCGTGCATCTGCACCGCCCAGTCCAGCACCTGGCAGGCCATGTTGGGGATGGACACCTTGATCTCGGCGATCTCGCGCCGGGCTGCCTTGTTGCCCACCGTGTCCATCTTCCAGGCGGCGTGCAGCACCAGCAGGCGGCACTGGTCTATCATGATGCGGCTGTTGGCGATCCGCTCCATCGTCACGCCCTGGTCGGCCAGCGGCTTGCCGAAGGGATGCCGGGCCAGGGAGCGCTTGCACATCATCTCCAGCGCCCGCTCGGCCAGGCCGATAGTACGCATGCAGTGGTGGATGCGCCCCGGCCCAAGCCGCCCCTGCGCGATCTCGAAGCCGCGGCCCTCGCCGAGCAGGATGCTCTCCGCCGGCACCCGCACGTCCTCGAAGGTGATCTCGGCATGGCCGTGCGGCGCATCGTCGTAGCCGAACACCGGCAGCGTCCGCAGCACCGTCACCCCCGGCGTGTCGCGCGGCACCAGGATCATGGACTGCTGGCGGTGCTTGTCGGTGTTGGCCGGGTCGGTCTTGCCCATGACGATCAGGACGGCGCAGCGCGGGTCGCCGGCGCCGGACGACCACCACTTGCGGCCGTTGATGACGTACTCGCCGCCGCGCCGCTCGATCCGCAGCTCGATGTTGGTCGCGTCCGACGACGCCACCTCCGGCTCCGTCATGCAGAACGCCGAGCGTATCTCGCCCTCCAGCAGCGGCGCCAGCCAGCGGGCCTTCTGCGCCTCGGTCCCATACAGCTCCAGGGTTTCCATGTTGCCGGTGTCTGGGGCTGAGCAGTTGAACACCTCGGACGCCCACTGCACCCGGCCCATGATCTCGGCGAGCGGTGCATATTCCAGGTTGGTCAGCCCGGCGCCGCGGCCGCTATGGGCCAGGAACAGGTTCCACAGGCCTTCGCGCTTGGCCACCGGCTTCAACTCCTGCACCACCGGCACCGGCTGCCAGCGGTCGGCCGCGCCGGCCAGTTGGGCGATGAAGGTCTTCTCGTTGGGGTGGATGTGCTCGTCCATGAAGGCGAGCAAGCGGGCCTGCAACCGCTGGACCTTGTCCGAATACGCGAATTCCATCGTTTCCTCCGTGGGTGCCCTGTTCAGCTTGGGACTGCCGCCCCTTGCGCCAGGTGCAACTGCTTCATGGCCAATGGGTAAGCGCAGGTCCCTGCCGAGGCAACCAACTTCAAACGGTCTTTCCTGCGCCTGCCGCCCCATTCTCCCGCCGGGCCGGGACGAGGGTTTCGCCTCCGGCCTTCGATGGGCTGGCACGCAGCATCGCGCGTATCCGGCTTGACGGCCAGTAACACGGTTGCGCTTGCCGGGTCCTGCGGCGCCGCCCGGCCTGCGTCAGCCCGGTAGCCTGTGTCATGGATGCCCGGCATAAAAGTGTACGTAAACAGGCATGGCAACCTGCGCCGGCAGTTGGCAGTTGTGTCCCTGCAGCAACTGGCTTGGACGTCATCCTTGATCCCCGCAAGGCTTTACGAGCAGCATCCAAGGCAACTGACAGGAGACTTCATGCGCCCCATCCTCACGATCGCAGCCATTATGGCATTGGCCGCCCCGGCCCTGGCACAAACGCCCCCGCGGCATCCCGCCAAGCACGCCCGTGCGCCCCATGCGCGTGCCCAGTCCACCTCCTCCTCTGGAACCCCGCTCGACCGCGGCCCCTTCACGCCCGAGGCGAACCGCGCCTACCAGGGTGGCGGTGTCATCCTGCAGGGCGCACCAGGCGCCCCGGCACCCATGCCGGCGCCGACACCGCCGGGCCAGGCGCCCGCCAACTCGGTCCCGGTGCGGTGAGGCTGCCGCGGGCCGCACTGCTCCTGGCAGTCGCGATCCCTCTTGCCCTGAGCGGTTGCGGCGTGGTGGCGCTGCCATTCCGTGCCGCCGGAGATGTCATCGAGGTGGTCCCGGTCGTCGGCAAACCCATCGGCGCGCCCATCCACGCCGTGGGCGACGCAATAGACTGACCTGCGGGCTGCAATGGTTGGCTGGGCAACCCGGTCGGGATGGCGGCATGACGGTTGATGCGGCATGCCGCCTCCCAGCTTTACCTGCCGAAGCATTCTATTTGCCTTTCGAAGCGGGTCCGCACCGCATGATGCTGGGGCTGGTCTCCCGCCCTGGAGATACGTTGGTCGAGTTGGACGAGCGCTACCCGGTCGAGCTGGCGGAGCGCCGCACCTTGCTCGACCATCGCCATGCGGAGGTGTTCGCGGCAACCGCCGGGTCGGAGCTGGCACGGCGGGAAACCCTCGATCGCATCGCCTGCCTGTTGGCGGCATGCTGCCCGAGCCATTTCAGGCGCGACGGAGCCTTGTTGTGCAACCGCCTGACCGGGGAGAGCTGGAACCTGGCGGACCCGCCCTGCGACCCCCTGGAACTGGCGGGACGGCTGGTCCAGGAGGATCTATGCCTGATCGGCGTCGAAGGGGGCATCCCGGTCCTGCGCGCCGCCGTGCTGTGCGCTCCCAGCCGCTGGCGCCTGCACGAGAAGATCGGCCGTCCCCTGGCAGACATCCACGACCGGGTGCCGCTGTATGCCGACACGCTTTCAACGCCGGTGGACCGCTTCATGCGCCACCTCAAGCCTGGCAAGCTGACGGAGCGGCTGAACTGGTCCGTCACCGACGACCCCGCGCTGTTCCAGGTCGAGGGCAAGCACCGCACCGGCCTCGACCCGTCCTTCACGGCGGCAAATGCCGGGGAGCGGCTGTTCCTGCGGGTGGAGCGGCAGACGCTGAGCCGCCTGCCCCGGAGCGGCTTCGTGCTGTTCACCATCCGGGTCCACACCTATCCGCTGTCCCGCGTCGCCGCCCAGCCTGGCGCCGCCGCGCGCCTGGCCGAGGCGGTGCGTGCGATGCCGGAGGCGATGGCGGCCTACAAGAGCCTGCCGCCGTTCCGGGCGGCGCTGCTCGGCTTCCTCGATGGATCAGCCCGAGGCGGCGCGTCCTGATGATCCGGCCCCGATGATCACGCGCAAGCCGGCGGATGGCGCTGCGCTGATCCGCCCTACGATGCGGAGGGGGGTGCGGCTGCGAGGCTTCAAGGCGGCCGGGCTGGGCCTGCTGATCCTCGCCGCGGCGCCCGGCGCACCCCGCAGCGGCTATGACGACGCCTCTCCCGCCGTGCGGGCCATGCAGGACGACGACGGCGCCAACCCGGCCATGCTGTGGGTCGCCAACGGCCGCGCCCTGTGGGAGCAGCCCGCAGGGCCGCGCAACCAAAGCTGCGCCGCCTGCCATGGGCCGCCCGAGACGATGCGCGGCGTCGCCGCCCGGCTTCCCGCCTGGGACGCCGCGCCCGGCCGGGCAGTGACGCTGGCATCCCGGATCAACTGGAGCCGCACGGAGCACCAGGGCGCCCCTGCCCTGCCGGAGGAAGGCGACGACCTGCTGGCCCTGGCCGCCCTGATCGGGCTGCAATCCCGCGGGATGCCGGTCCAGGTGGACGGCTCCGGCCCGGCCGCCGCTGCGCTGGAGCAGGGCCGGATGCTGTTCAACACACGCATGGGACAGCTCGACCTGTCATGCGCCGACTGTCACGACCGGCTCGCAGGCGGCCGCCTGGGCGGCGCGCGCATTCCAGAAGGCAGGGCCAACGCCTACCCGATCTACCGGCTGGAATGGCAGGGCGTGGGGTCCCTGCTCCGCCGCATACGCAACTGCATGACCGGCGTGCGGTCCCTGCCGTTTCCGGCGGAAAGCGGGGAGATGGCGGCGCTGCGCCTGTATCTCGGCTGGCGCTCGAACGGGATGACGGTGGAAACGCCGGGGGTGCGGCCCTAATCCCTGAGCGGATCGTGCCCCCAGTTCATCAGCGAGTGCCGCCAGCGCGTATCGGTCACGTCGCCATGCGGCCGCTGCACGACGTGGCGGTGGACGTAGCCGATCACCTTTCGCATCGCCGCCAGGTCGTCGTCGGTCAGGTCCGCGGATTTCGCGGCCTTCAACTCCAGGATGCGGCGGCCCATGCCGTGGCCGACCGACTCTTCCCCGCCCTCGTGCGACACCCGCTCGCCTTCCGGCGTCATGCCGACGGATTGGCTGTCAGGGCTGTCCAGCCACTTGCCGAGCGCGGCGGGGGTCATGTTCACGACGCGCTTGAATTCGGCCAGGGTTTCGGTGCGGTCGTGGGGATGTCCGGTCATCGGCGGGCCTCCATGCTGTGCCAGGCGGGCAACGTGCGGCGCCGGCGCGGGTTCGGACCGGGACCGGCACGGCGGCGGCCCGGCGCAAGCGACCCCTTGCACCAAGCGACCCCTTGCACAGGGTGCGGCGGAGTGCATGGATGTTTGCAGGGCTAGGGAGGCTCGAACAAACAGGATGCTCGACGCCGTTTCCGGACTCCGACCTTCGCCGTCCGCGGCGGACCGCCCGGGGCGCGTGCTGTCCGCCTCGTCAAGGCGCACGCCCTTGGCCGTTGCCGGGTCGCTGATCCTTCATGTGGTGCTGGCCGGATTGCTGTTGACCGCGGTACGCCTGCGGGAACCGCTGCCCTTCCTGCCCGACGGAGCCGTGGAGGTGGTGTTCGACGCCGCCCCGGCCAGCCTGCCCGCTCCTGCGGCCGAGGCTCCGGCGTCGCCGCCCGGGCAGGCCGTTCCAGCCATCTCATCCGCTCTCGCACCGCCGCAAGCCGAAGCGCCCCTGGTCGAGCCGCCCGTGGCTGAACCGCCGCCGGAACAGGCTGCGACTCCGCCGCCGGATGAACCCGCGCCGCCGCCAGTGACGCCGCCACCCGTGGAGCCATCTGCGCCACCGTTGCCTGCAACGGCAGAGGCGCCTGCACCTCCACCGGTTGCCGAGCCTCCGCCAGTGGCGCAACCTACCTCGGAGCCGGCAGCATTTCCGCCGCCGGATGAGCCTGCGCCGCCGCCGGTGACACCGCCGCCCGTGGTCGAGCCATCTGCGCCCACAGTGCCCCCACCCGTGGCCATGCAGACGCCCGTATTGCCGCCCCTTGCCCCGATGCCAGCCCGGCCAGCGCCGGTGACGCCCCGGCCGCCGCCGCCGCGCCCTCCGCCCCGCCGGCCATCTGCCCGCGGCACCGTGCCAAGCGACGCGCCGCCGCCCGTTGCCGCGCTGCCGGCGTCGCGGCCGCCCGCCTTCGCAACGCCCTCCGCGGCGGTGCCCGCACCGCAGCCATCACCTGCATCGGCCGCAGGGGCCAGCCCCGCCTGGCGCGGCGCGTTGAGCGCCTGGGTGCAGTCGCACAGGGTCTATCCTGCGGCAGCCCGCGCCGCCGGACAGGAGGGCCGCGTCGGCGTCCGCCTCACGGTGGACCGCACCGGCCGCGTGCTGTCCGCCCAAGTCGTCAGCAGCAGCGGGTCCTCCCTGCTGGATGAAGGCGCACGGAGCCTGCTGGCCAGCGCGCAACTGCCGCCGTTTCCGCAGGCCATGACGCAGCCGCAACAGACCGTTGTGCTCGGCATCCAGTATAACTTGGAGCGGTGAGCCTCGACAGCCTGCATGTTACATTATAACATAACGGCTCCCATCGGAACCGTCCCATGCGCTTGCTGCCCCTCGTCGCCCTGCTGCTGGCCTTTCCAGCCCTCGCCCAGCCCGCGCACCCGTCCATGCAGGCTGTGGCGGCGGAGGCAGTCTATGCCGGCATCCTGCGCGAGGTGGCCGGAGATGGAGCTGCCGTAACCAGCATCCTGAACAGTCCCGATGCCGACCCGCACGCCTTCGAGGCCGGGCCGGCCGCGGCCCGCGCCCTGCAATCGGCGGGCCTCGTGGTCTATAACGGCATCGGCTACGACCTTTGGATGCCCCGCCTGCTCGGCCGGCCCAGGCCGGGGCGCGACGTGATCGTGATCGCCGACCTCCTGCACCGGCGTCCCGGCGACAATCCGCATCTGTGGTACGACCCGGCCGCCGTTCCCGCCCTGGCCACCGCCGCCGCTGCCGCCCTGACCCGCGCCGACCCGGGCGGCAGCGGCGGCTATGCCGAACGGCTGGCCGCCCTCAAGGCGTCGCTCAAGCCATTGCAGGACCGCATCGCCGCCATGCGCGCCGCCCACGCCGGGGCGCCTGTGGCCGCGACGGAGCCAGTGTTCGGCCTGATGGCCGACGCTCTGGGCCTGCAGGTCAGGCACGGACGCTTCGCGCTTGCGGTGATGAACGACGCTGAGCCGCGCCCATCGGACGTGGCGGCGTTCGAGGCCGACCTGCGCGCCCGGCGCCTGCGCGCGCTCATCTACAACAGCCAAACCGCCGGCCCCGCCGCGTCCCGGCTGCTCGCCATAGCCCGCGCCGCCGGCATACCCGTTGTAGGCGTCACCGAATCGCAGCCAGAGGGCACGACCTACGTATCCTGGATGCTGGGCCAGTTGGACGCGCTGGACCGCGCGCTGTCGCCGCCGTGACCGCGCCCGCGGTCGAGCTGCGCGGCCTGACCCTGGCGCCGGGTAGCCGGACAGTGCTGGAGGGGGTAACGCTGTCGGTGCCCGCCGGCCGGTTCGTCGGCGTGCTCGGCCCGAACGGCGCGGGGAAGACCACCTTGTTCCGCGCAATCCTGGGCCTGCTGCGCCCGGCGGCGGGCAGCCTGCGCGTGCTGGGGGCGCCGCCGTCCCCGGGTGGCGCCAGCATCGGCTACGTGCCGCAGGTCCGCACCCAGCCGGCAGGCGCCCGGCTGCGCGGCTGGGACTTCGTGGCCGGAGCCGCGGGCGGCGCACGCTGGGGCCTGCCACGCCTGGGCGTCGCCGGGCGCGCGGCGGTGCTGGAGGCGCTGGACCGCGTGGACGCCCGGGCGCTCGCCGACCGCCCGTTGCTGTCCCTGTCGGGCGGCGAGCGCCAGCGGCTGCTGCTGGCCCAGGCCCTGCTGGACCATCCCCGCCTGCTGCTGCTGGACGAGCCGATGGCCGGCCTGGACCCCCGTCATGCCGCCGGCGTCGTGGCCCTGGCCCGGCAGGTCGGGCAGGAGCTGGGCATCACCGTGCTGTTCAGCGCCCACGAGTTGAACCCGCTGCTGGGCGCGCTGGACGAGGTGCTCTATTTGGCCCGCGGCGCCGCGGCGATCGGTCCGGTGGACGAGGTCGTGACGACGCCCGTCCTGTCCCGGCTGTATGGCGCCCCCATCGAGGTCGTGCGCGCCGCCGGCCAGGTGTTCGTCATGTCCGGCAGCAGCCCGGCGGCTGGCGTGTGCGGGCCGGGCCACCTCCATGAGCATGTCCATGTTTGAATACGAGTTCATGCAGAACGCCTTCGCCGCTGGAACGGTGGTGGCGGTGGTGGCGGGGCTGGTCGGCTACGTGCTGGTATTGCGCGGACAGGCGTTCGCCGGGCACGCGCTGGGCCACCTGGGGTTCAGCGGCGCAACCGGCGCGGCGCTGCTGGGCCTGCCGCCGCTGCCCGGCCTGGTGGCCATGACCGTGCTGGGCGGCGTCGGCATGGGCCTCCTCGGGGAGCGCGCGGGCGAGCGCGACGTCGCCATCGGCGTAGTACTGTCGGCGTCGCTGGGACTGGGGCTGCTGTTCCTGCACTTCTACACCGGGCAGGCCACGAGTGCTGCGTCCCTGCTGTTCGGCAACTTGCTGGGCGTTGAGGCCGGGGCGATCTGGGGCTTGCTTGTCCTGGGCGTGCTGGCGCTGCTGGCCCTGGCCGTGCTGCTGCGCCCGCTGCTGTTCGCTACCTTGCAGCCGGAGCTGGCGGAGGCGCGCGGCGTGCCGATGCGCGGCGTGTCCGTCGCCTTCCTGGTGGTCGCGGCCGTCGCGGTGTCGCTCTGCGCGCAGGTGGTCGGAGTGCTGCTGGTGTTCACCCTGCTGGTCGCCCCCGCCGCCACGGCTGAGCGCCTGACTCGCGGCGTGCTGCCGGGGATGGGAATGTCCGCTGCCCTGGCGGTCGCGGCGGTTTGGGGTGGGCTGGCCCTGTCCTATTGGACGGATTGGCCGCCCAGCGTCGGCGTCACCGCGCTGAGCACCGGCGCCTACGCCGCCGCAGCCTGGTGGTCCTCGTCCCCCTCTCCCTCCGGGAGAGGGCCGGGGTGAGGGAAACCGCAAGCGCAGACCTCGGCTGCGGGAGATGCAGACCAGCGCCGTAGCTGGGATAGGACGGTCCTCGCTGCTTTCCTCAACCCCGACCCTCACCCGGAGGGAGAGGGAGAAGGAAGCAGTTTCCGCAACTTGAACCCGCCGCCATCGCCGAGACTCGCTTGCGCCGGCCCATTCAGGGCGCGTACATGCTTTCAGCGTGAAGGAGAACGGCCATGCGGCACCCCCCCATCTTCGGCATCGCCACTCCGCCGCCGGGCATCACGAAGCCATCGCTGTCCCGAGTTCCCACCAGCCTAAGCACCCATGCCGCGCCCGCCCTGCGCCTGGCCCGGCACTGCGCCCCATGAGGGTCTCCATCCTCGACGACACCTTCGACACCCTACGGACCCTGCCCTGCTACGCCAAGCTGACCGGCTTCGATGTAACGGTGTGGAACGACCACCTGCAGGACGTTGACGCGCTGGCCGAGCGGCTGCGCGACGCCGAGGCCCTGGTGCTGTTCCGGGAGCGCACCCACATCCGCGCCCCGCTGCTGGAACGCCTGCCGAACCTCCGGCTGATCAGCCAGCGCAGCGTTTACCCCCACATAGACGTCGCCGACTGCACCCGGCTGGGCGTGATCGTGTCGTCTGACATGCACTCGGACACCCCGTCCTATGCCGCCGCGGAACTGACCTGGGGGCTTGTGCTGGCATCGGTGCGGCAGTTGCCGCAGCAGATGGCGGCGCTTCAGGCCGGCAAGTGGCAGATGGGCGTCGGCGCCACGCTGCGCGGCCGGACGCTCGGCATCCACGGCTACGGCCGGATCGGCGCCGCGGTGGCGGGCTATGGCCGGGCCTTCGGGATGCATGTGCTGGTCTGGGCGCGGGATGCCAGCCGGGCACGCGCGGCGGCAGACGGCTACGAGACAGCAGCCAGCCGGGAAGCGTTCTATGAGGCGTGCGACGTGGTGTCGCTGCACATGCGCCTGTTGGATGCCACGCGCGGCATCGTGACTGCGGACGACTTGGGACGGATGCGGCAAGATGCCCTGCTGGTCAACACCAGCCGCGCCGGGCTGGTGGCACCGGGTGCGCTGGTTACAGCCCTCCGCGCCGGGCGGCCCGGCATGGCGGCGGTGGACGTATATGAGCACGAACCCCTGCTCGACCCGGCGGACCCGCTGCTGACCCTGCCGCAAGTCGTCTGCACGCCGCACATCGGCTACGTCACGCGGGACGAGTACGAGTTGCAATTCTCGGACATCTTCGACCAGGTGGCGGCTTATGCGGCGGGGCAGCCGATCAACGTGGTGAACCCGGAGGTGCTGCCGCACGCCCGTTCGCCCGCGCGGTGATGGCCTCAAGCATCGCCCGGGCGCCCGATGTCGACTGAGGCGTCGCCCGGTTATCCCGCCTCCGCCAGCGCCTTCACCGCCTTCAAGTCCGCAACGAACGCCGCATACTCCCGCGCCTTGCTGTCCTCATCCGGCAGGCGCAGCAGATACGACGGGTGCACGGTGATGAAGCCGGTCGTGTTGCCGTCCAACGCCATCGGCTTGCCGCGCTCCCGGGTGATGGCGACGGCCTTGCCGGTCACGGCGCGGGCGGCGGTGGCCCCCATCATCACGGTGATGGCGGGCTTCACCTCCGTGCGCTCCAGGTCCAGCCAGAAGCGGCAGGCGTTGATCTCGCCGGTGCCGGGCTTCTCGTGGATGCGCCGCTTGCCGCGGGGGACGAACTTGAAGTGCTTGACCGAGTTGGTGACATACACCCCCCGGCGGTCCAGCCCGGCCTCCTGCATCGCACGGTCGAAGAGTTGTCCGGCAGGTCCGACGAAGGGGCGGCCGGCCAGGTCCTCCTGATCGCCGGGCTGCTCGCCGATGAACATCACGCGCGCGTCTGCCGGGCCTTCGCCGAACACCACCTGGGTCGCCGGCTCCCATAGGGGGCAGCGGCGGCATTCCTCGGCCTCGCGGGCCGCGCGTTGCAGGACTGTCAAGCTGCCCTCCTCCACCGCAGGGGCAGTTGCCGAGGCGGCAAGGTTCGGACTGGATGCGCGTGCGGGTGATACCACGGGATGCTCCACCATGTTTTGCACCCGGTCGGCGGCGCCGCGGATCAGTTCCGGGATCGCGGCGGCCTCGGGCAGGTTCTTCCAATACTTCTGCGGCATCTCCGACCGCATGGCCCCGATCTTCAGGCGGGCCGGGTTGAAGATGCTGCTGTAATAAGCGCGCCAATACGCCTCCAGCCGGTCGTCGTCCGGCACGTCGGCGGCGGATGCGCCCACGTCGAAGCGCAGGTCCGTCCCATCCCAGTGTGCGCTGCGGTATGGCGTCAGGATGGACCAGACCATGGTGGCGAAGCGCCGGGTGAAGAACGGCGCGTTGGCCTCGACGATGTAGTGGTCAGGCTCGAACCAACTGACGTAACGGGTGCCCTCCGGCTCCGCCACCTCGCGGAACCGGACGAAGGCGCGCATCTTGTGGGTGTCGCGCCGCACCGCGGCGGCAAGGCGCTGGACCCGCTGGATCTCGGGGTCGGTGGTCAGGTCCAGCAGGTGTTTCTCGCCATGCTGCGCCCGCCAGATCAGGCGATACAGCAGGGCGAAGCGTTCGGGCTCGTGCGCCTGGATGGCGGTTTCGGCCAGCTCCACCAGGGCGCGCGGCACGGTGAAGGTGCCGGTTGCGGGGGCAACGGGCGGCTCGTCCTCCACGTCCGCGAACAGGTCGTCTGCGGCGCGGACGGACCAGACGACATCCTCGGGCGCGGTGCCGCCCAACGCCAGGGACCGTGCCGCGGCACGCCAGCCGCCCCAATCCACCTCATGCGCCAGGACGACAGACTTCATGCGACCCCTACAACCCCTGTCATCGCGAGAAGCGCGCTGGCGCAGCAATCCTGGGGTCGCCGGCACGGCCTGCCGGTCCGGCGTCACCTGGATCGCCACGCCATGAATCGGCTCGCGATGACGCCCGAACGCAGCGGGGCGCCGGCCGTTGCCGCGGATGCGCTCAGGCGAACAAATCCGTCTGCACCGGCTTGGGAACCAGGCGCTGCGACAGCCGAGCGCTGTCCAGCAAGCCGCCGGGCTGATGGTCCGCGGCGACCACGAAGGGCGCCACCTTCGCCATCGGCAGGCGCAGGCGGGCCAGGTCCGCCATGCGGAGCCGGGCATGGCGCCGGGCAAGGATCAGCTTGTCCACCGACTTCACGCCCAGGCCGGGCACGCGCAGCAACTGCTCCCGCGTCGCCCGGTTCACGTCCATCGGGAACTGCTCGCGGTGCTGCAACGCCCAGGCCAGTTTGGGGTCCATGGACAGGTCCAGGTTGCCGGTCGCGTCCGTGGTGATCTCGTCCGACTTGAACTCGTAGAACCGCATCAGCCAATCCGCCTGATACAGCCGGTGCTCCCGCAGCAGAGGCGCCTTCTTCGGCGGCAGGATCGCGCTGCTGTCCGGGATCGGGCTGAACGCCGAGTAGTACACCCGGCGCAGCCCGTAATTGCCATACAGGTTGGTGCTGAGGTCCAGGATGCTGCGGTCGCTGCTGCTGTCGGCGCCGACGATCATCTGCGTGCTCTGCCCGGCAGGCGCGAAGCGCACGGCCTGCTTCTCCGCCTTCGCCTCGTCTATGCGCAGCCGCATCCGGCCCATGCTGCGGCGTATGCCGGCCAGGTCCTTCTCCGGCGCCAACTGGGTCAGCGCGGCCTCGGTCGGCAGCTCGACGTTGATGCTCAGCCGGTCGGCATACTTGCCAGCCTCCAACAGCAGCTCCGGCGACGCGTCGGGGATGGTCTTCAGGTGGATGTAGCCGCGGAACCCATGCTCCTCCCGCAGCAGCTTCGCCACCCGGACCACCTGCTCCATCGTGTAGTCGGGGCTGCGTATGATGCCGGACGACAGGAACAGCCCCTCGATGCAGTTGCGGCGGTAGAAGCCCAGGGTCAGCGTCACGACCTCCTCCGGCGTGAAGCGGGCGCGCTGCACGTTGGAGGACCGGCGGTTGATGCAGTACAGGCAATCATAGATGCAGGAGTTGGTCAGCAGAATCTTCAGCAGGCTGATGCAGCGGCCATCCGGGGCATAGGCGTGGCAGATGCCCATGCCCTCCGTGCTGCCGACGCCGGTGGTCTCCCCCAGGGAAGACCGTTTGACCGTGCCGCTGGAGGCACAGGAGGCATCATACTTCGCCGCGTCGGCGAGGATTTCGAGCTTCTTCAGAAGGTCCATGTGCCGCCTGCTGCTTGGCTTCCATAGCTGGGTGATTCAGCCGGTTTTTCAACGATGTCGCCGTGCCCTATGCTGGCCGGATGACCCCTGCCCTCTGGTTTCGCATCTACGGTCCCTCGCCGGGATGGAATTGCCCGCCATTGCCGGGCGTACAGCGGCGCGGCCCTGCAGGGACCGCCAGCGCCGTTCTTCTCTTCCAAGGATCGCACCGCCGCAAGGGCGCCCCGCAATGACGGATGCACCGGGCGGGGTTGCCGCGCCCTCGGCCGCATTGACCGCCGTGCCGTGGGCGCGCCTGTGGCACAGCGGCCCGGCGCTGCTCGCCCTGACCATGCTGTTCTGGGCCGGCAGCGTCATCGTCGGACGCGCCGCCGCGCCGGTGCTGCCGCCGGTGCTGTTCACCCTGCTGCGCTGGAGCGGGGCGCTGGTGATCGTGGCGCCGCTCGCTTGGCCCCACCTGCGGGCCGACCTGCCGAAGCTCTGGGCGCGCAAGTGGACGACCCTGCTGCTCGCAGTGCTGGGCGTGTGCGCCTACAACATACTAGTCTATCGCGGCCTGCACGCCACCACGGCCGTCAACGCGCTGCTGCTGCAATCGGTGATGCCGCTGGCGGTGCTGCTGGCCAACCTGCTGCTGTTCCGCGAACGGCCCCGGCGGATGCAGGTCGCAGCCATCGCCGTGTCCCTGCTGGGCGTGCTGGTGATCGCGGGCCAGGGATCGCTCGACACGCTGCGGCACCTGCAGGTCAATCCTGGGGACGCCCTGGTGCTCCTGGCGGTGGCAGCCTTCGCCACCTACTCCTCCCTGCTGCGGCGGCGGCCGGCGGTGCATCCGTTCAGCTTCCTCGCGGCCACCTTCGCCCTGGGAGCCTGCGTGCTGGCCCCGCTGTCCCTGGCCGAGTACGCGTCCGGGGCGCGGCTGGTGCCGGGATGGCTGGCCTGGGGCGCAATCGCCTATGCCGTAGTGTTCGCGTCCTTCCTGGCGACGCTGTTCTTCAACCGCGGGGTGGAGCTGATCGGCGCGGCGCGGGCCGGGCAGTTCAACCACCTGCAGCCGGTGTTCGGCACGCTGCTGGCCGTTGTGGTGCTGGGGGAGTCGCTGCACCCCTACCACGGTGCCGGCATCGCCCTGATCGCGGCGGGGCTGGCGCTGGCGGGACGGCGGTAGCGGCCGGTCCTGCCATGCCCTCACCGCGCGGACCCGCACGCTGCGCTTGCGGCGTTCCGGCTCCGGCCGGGGATCAGGCGGGACTGACCGACACGCAGCCGCGCACGGCGGCCAGCACCTGCAGGGGCGTGTTCCACATCAGCACGTCCAGGATGGACAGGTCGGGCACGAAGCCAGCACCGGGCGTCGGATAGGCGAACGGCCGCGCCTCGGCAAAGTGCAGCGCCACGCCATGCCGGGCGAAATCCGCCGGATCGAACAGCGCCCGCCCGCCAGCCGGGTTGACATAGGACGCGGCGCCCAGTGCGGCGCAGATGACGGGCGCCCATCCACCGGGCGGCAGCCGGTCCGGCAGGTCCAGGTCCAGTTGGGACAGCCGGTCGGCATGAAATGGCAGGCCGATGTAGCGGCACACCGCCGCCAAGGCGCGGACGTTCAGCTCCACCAGGGACGGCCCGGCGCCGGCGAACACCTCCCCGACCAGGGCCGCCACCGCGTCGTAGTATGGGGCGGTGCGGCGCAAGTGGGACAGACGGCCCAGCAGGGACCGGCAGGCCGCTGCCGGGTCGGCCAGTAGGGCGTCCTGGGCTGATATGCCGATGGACCCGTTGCGGAGCTGCGCCGTCGCCCAGGTCCAGCCCTCGGCGGGATGCAGCACGCGGTTGCGGTTCATCCAACCGCGCGGGGTGTATTGGCAGGTGTCGAACACCACCCAACGGTCACAGGCGGCGATCAGGCCGAAATGCCCGAGATACGGGAAGAAGTACGGCTGCATGATCCCCAGCCTCATCGTCAGCTTCCCAGGTTCCGTCCAGCCAGGACAGCGCACATGGCCGTTGCCGCTGCCTCCGTGATGGACGGCCCGACCGGCAGCAGGACTGCGCGGGCGACAAAGGCCGCGGCGTTGGTATAGCCGGCGGCAGGAACCTGCAGGGGAGACGGAGCACGGGCAGGCCAGCCGGCGCTCCGCAGCCGGTCCAGCGCGCCGGTTTGGCAGACTGCGCCCATCCCTGCATCGCTATGCCGCACGTCCTGCTCCCGGAATGGCAGGATGACGGCCGCCGCGCCGCCCCGGTCCAGCACGGGCAGGCCCGGTAGGCCCGCCCGGTAGGCCGCGAGCACCGCCGCGGCATGGGCAGCCGTCGCATCGGCCGTTTCCAGTGACAGCAGGCTCATGGCGGCCTGCACTTCCGATAAGCGGCCGTTGGCGGTGCGGACCACCGGGACCGGGTGCCCCGCGCCATAGCTGCTGCGTATGTTCCGCAGCCGGGCAGCCAAGGCGCCGTCATCCGTCAGCAGGCACGCCGCCCCCGCGTCGTCCCCCAGCCCCGGCAAGGCAAGCAGCCCCGCCCCATGCCCCGCCGCAGGCGCGCCCTCGGCGATGAAGGCAAGGCCCTGCGCAGCCGCCAAGGCCGCTAGCTCCCCACGCAAATCTGCAGGGCCGGCCAGGATGGCGCTGGCCCCCGGCGTCAGCCCTGCCCCGGCCGTCGCTGCCGTCAATCCGAAGCCGGCTGCATCCACGTCGCAAAACAAGGTCGCCAGCCCGGCCCAGGCCACCGCCTGCGCCCAGCCGCACGGGGCCAGGGCCGACAGCACCACGGCGCCGCGCAGGCCCAGTGCCTCCACGGCCATGATGAGCGCGATGGCCGGGTTGGTGACGGCCACGGCGTGCCTGACTGCGTGGGCCTCCGCCAACCGCGCTTCCAGCTCCTGCGCCAGGGGGCCGTGGTTGGTGTAGTATCGCCGGGCCAGGATGCCGTCGAGCATCGCCTCCACCTGCGGCCAGGCCGGGCGGTAGGCGTTCATGCCGACATCTCCGTCATCGCCTGCACGACGGCGCCGATGTCCTCCGGCCCGACATGGTGGCCGCAGGGCAGCAGCATGTAGCGGCCCGCCAGCGCGTCGGTCCCCGGCAGATGCGCGGGCACGTGGAAATAAGCCATCGGCTTGCGGTGCAGCGGCGGGTCGTAATAGGCGCGGGCCAGCATCCCGGCGGCGTTCAGCCGGACCAGGGTGTCGGCGCGGCTATGCGGCCAAGCCAGCAGCAGCTCGACCAGGATGTTCTTGAAGCTGCACGGGCGCCCCTCGTCGAACGGCATCAGGCGCAGGCCGGGCAGCGGCGCGAGCAGGCGGCGATACAGGTCGTAGCGTTCCCGGTTGCGGCGCACCTGATCGGGCAGGTCGTCCAGCCCCGCCAGCGCCAATGCGGCATGAAAGCGGTTCAGCCGCAGGTCCAGCCCGCCCTCGTCGGTGCCGTCGCGCAGGGCGGCCAGGCGCACGGCCAGGCGCGGATCATCCGTGGTTACGTAGCCGCCCTCGCAGCCGTTCACCAGCTTGCTCGCGTGCAGGGAAAAACACTCGGCGGCGCCGAAGCTGCCGATTTTGCCCTCGTCCACCGCCTCGAACACCGACTCCACGGAGTCGAACAACAGCGGCACCTGCGTGTCCCGCGCCAACGCCACCAGGCCCGGCACGTCGCAGGTGTTGACGATGGGATGCACGGCGAGCAGCAGCCCGACCTCCGGCGCCAAGGCAGCGCGCATAGTGGCGGCGCTGCAGGCCAGGGTGTCCGGCTCGACCTCACAGAAGCGGGGGCGGAGGCCGGCCCAGGCCGCCACATCCGCCATGCGGCGATACGTAAGGGAGGGCATCAGCACGTCGCCCCTGCCCGGCAGCGCCAGGGCGCGCATCGCCAGCGCCAGCGCCCAGAAGCCGTTGCACAGCGCCACGCAGTGGGCCGTGCCGTGGAAGGCGGCCAACCGCGCCTCCAAGGTCTGCACCACGGGCCGGCCGGCATAGGCGTCCCAGGCATAGCGCATCACCGCGTCTCGGCTGGGCTGGACGAGATTGGAGGTGGACAGCGCAATGCTCACGGCCGCACCAGCAGGGCGTCGTAGCGGTAATGCGCCGCAAAGAACTCCGGCTGCATCCGGTGCGTCCACACCTGCCACCCCGGGCCGGCCAGGTCCGCCAAGTCATCCGGGCCGCGCCATACCCCGATGGACGACCGCGGCTCCCGCAGGTCCGGCACGGCGTTTGACGGATAGAAGGCGCTGGCGTGGGCCGGGTCCGGCAGGTTGCCCAGCAGCACCCGCTGCACCGCCGGGAAGCGCCGGTCCAGCGCCTGCAGCATCCGGGCTGCCGCCTTGTCGGTAAAATAGGAAAAACTTCCGTAGCACGCTACCTTGGTGATCCCCGCGGTGTCGGCGGTTTCGGCATGGTCCGCCGCGTCCGCCACGACATAGCTGTGCGACGGCCCGGCAAAGTGCTCGCGCGCCACGCCGATCAGATACTCCGAGACATCCACCCCCATGCCCCCGGCGCACCGGTCGAACAGCGGCCGGGACAGCGCACCGTTGCCGCACGCCAAGTCCAGCAGGCGGTCCCCGGCCTCCAGCGCCAGCAGGTCTGCCGCAGCACCGACGATCATGCCGACCTGAGCCTCCGTTACCGGCTGCCCATGCACGGTGCGGCGGACCTGACCCCAGAAATCGTCCCGCGGGCGGGTGCGGGCATGGGTGTCGTAGTCGGTCCAAGTATCCATCATGCCGGCACCAGCTCGCGAGGGGTGGACGCGGCCTGGCGCGGCAAGGCGGCGCAGACTGCAACGATGTCCGCCGCCGGCAGGTCCTGCCAGAACGGCAGGCCGATGCAGCGCCGGGCCAAGTCTTCCGTCACCGGCAGGTCCTCGCGCGGGCAGGACCTGTAGGCCGGCTGGGCGTGGCAGCCGGGGCCCCACCAGCGCAGGGTGTTGACCCCCGGCGGAGGCGCCGCGCCGCTGGGCAGCAGCACGCTCAGGGTGGAGGACACCCAGCCCTCGCCCAGGCCAGGCGACATTTCCACCCCGTGCAGCCCATGCAAGTAGGCGCGGGTGGCGGCGGACCAGCGGGCGCGGGTGTCGCGCCAGGTGTCCAGCCCGGCCAGGCCGACCGCAGCGGCATACTCGGACAGCTTGGCGTTGAAGCCGGGCATCTCTGCCTCCCGTGTGCCGAGGAAGCCGAAGTTGGCCAGGCGGCGCACCCGCTCCAGCAGCGCCGGGTCGCGGCAGATCAGGGCGCCGCCTTCGCCGATGCCGAACACCTTGGTCGCATGCAGGCTGACAGCCAGCGGGCAGGCGCCGGGCCGCATCGGGCCGTCGGCGCGCAGGGTGTCGAAGGCTGCGGCGGCGTCCACCACCACGGGCAGGCCGGTCGCCGCCTGCACTGCGTCCCAGGCCGCCAGGTCCAGCGGGGCGCCGAAGGGGCACACGACCAGGATGGCGCCGACGCCGCCGGCGGATGCCAGGCGCCGCATCTCGTCCGGGTCGGGCGCCCAGGTGCCGGGTTGCACGTCCACGAAGTGCGGCACCAGCCCGGCCGCACGGACCGCTCCGGCGCTGGCGGCAAAGGTCCAGGACGGCATCAGGCACCGGCTGCCCCGCACGGCCCCGGCAGCCAGCAGCGCCAGGGTCAGCGCCGCGGTGGCGTTGGCGAGCAGCGCCACCTCCCCGGCCTCCACCCCCCAATGCGCGGCAAGGCCGGCCTGGAAGCGCCGGGTCAGCGGGCCGTGGTTGCTATACCAGGCGTTCCCGTCAATCTCCCGCAAATAAGGCAGCACCCGCGCGGCGGAGGGCAGGCGCGGCCGGGCGACCGGAGGCGCGCTCATGCTGCGTCCAGCGCGTAAGGGGACATGATGCCCTGCATCCGGACCAGGTCCGCCAAAGCGGCCATCCCGTCCAGGAATGCGGCGGGGCTGTGATGCCGCTCCACCCACGCCTGCGCGTCGTCCACCCTGTCGTCATAGGTCGAGGGATCGTGGAACAGCGCCGCCAACCGGCCTTCAAGGTCCGGGGCGTGCCAGTCGAAGCCGTGGAAGCTCGGCAGGGCGTGCAGGTGCGCCCGGGCGTGGTCGTTGTTGTCGGACGCGACGCAGGCGCGGGCGGCGAAGCCGCGCAGCACCCGCTCATGCGCGCCGCTGCCGAAGTTCGGCGACACGTTCACCAGGATCTGCGTGTCGGCATACAGCGCATCCAGCCTGGACGCGTCCATCGCCGGCAGCATCCGGGCGCGGCCGGGCGGCAGGTGGTCCCAGCCGCCGCCGATGATGTCCGCCCCCAGCGGCAGCAGGGCGCGGGCAACGGCGGTGGCACGCAGGCTGCGTATGTAGGTGTCCAGCTCGTGCAGCAGGCCGAACAGCAGTTGCTTGCGTCCGTCCAGTGACAGGCCGTGCGCGGCCAGGCACGCCTGCACCGTAGGGAGAATCGAGCCGGTGCCCTGTGCCGCCAGGGCATCCGCGGCGTCATGCAGCACGCGGCGCAGGCTGCCGGGCCAGCCGGCCCAGCGGGCGCGCTGCGCTGCCGGGTCGGCACCGCCCTTCACGAACACCATGCGGCGAGTGCGCCGGGACCAGGGCGTGACGCGTGCATCCGGGTTGGGAATGACGCCCATGGGCAGCAGGGCCGACACCTGCGGCGCCTGGAAGTGCGCCTGCTGCAACTCCAGCCATTCCCGGTAGATGTAGCCATTCACCACCCAAGGCGAGCGGACGTGGTGGTTTGCCGGCATGATGAACGGTGCGTCGGCCAGGACGGAGATGAACGGCACCGACAATGCGTCCCACAGGTTGCGCCCGCGCACCTCCAGACGGGATCCAACCCCGGCATAGCCCCAGGCGAAGCAGATGCCGTCGCGCAGCAGCCCGTCCAGCCGCGCCGGGAATTCCGGGTCGGACAGGCGCAGGACCTGGCCGGTCAGCCCGGCGGGTAGCAGGGCCAGGAAGCGCTGGCTTTGCACCTCGAGAATGCCGTTGGCATTCTCCCCGATAATAGCGACGACGTTGTTGGCCATCCTGGTCCCCCACGCGGTGCACACAGGTTAGGCATCAGGAGGTTAAGAGTCGGTGAAGCGGCGACCTGCTCGACGTGCCTGGCATCGGTGCAACCGCGCACCCGGCATCGCAGTTAGGACTGTCCCAACCGCAGGATCGCACCATGCCCCATAGCAAGACCAAGTCCGACAACGACGACAGCGACGCCCGCTCCGCCAAGGCGCAGAAGGCCGACGAGGTGCAGGAGGCTGGCAGCGCCAAGGCCGGCGCCGGGCATCCCGTCGTGAACGAGGGCGGACCCGCGGACAGCCCGGTTCACTCCAAGGGCCATGCGATGCCTGCGGCCTCCACCGCCGTTGACGGTGGAGCCGAGGACGGCGCAAGCCACGCGACCGCAGGAAAAGCTGAGAAGGAAGCGGCGTTCGCCAAGGCGCAGGCCACCCAGGAAACGCACGGGCGGGGCCACCGCAAAGCAGAGTAACCCACCTGCTCCCTCTCCCTCCGGGAGAGGGTCGGGGTGAGGGAGGCCGCGCAGACTGCAACCTGCCGACGACAGGGCCGCCTGTGCTGTCATGACCCAGGGCCAGGTTTGTTGTTTCCCTCACCCCGACCCTCTCCCGAAGGGAGAGGGAGCAGTAAATCCCTCCCTCTTTACGCTAGGCAGCCGCCTTCATCTGACCCTGCATTCCGGGCCAATCCGAGTAGCCCGTGGCCCCGCCGCCATACCAGTACTGCTTCGGCGCGTCCGCCAGGGGTGCCCCGGTCCGCAGCCGCTCCACCAAGTCGGGATTGGCAATGAACGACCGGCCGAAGCTGATAAGGTCGGCATTGCCCGCCGCGATCGTCTTGTCCGCCAATTCCCGCGTATAATTGTTGTTGGCGACGTAAGCGCCGCGGAAACGCCGGCGCAGCGCCGGATAGTCAATGCCGTTGGGGTCCCGGCTCATCTGCGTGACGCCCTCGATGTCGTGCACGTACATCAGGCCGAACCCGTTCAGGGCGTCCAGGTAAGCACTGTAGGTAGCCATCGGGTCACTATCCAACGGCGTGTCGCCCGGGGCCGTCGTGCCCGGCGAGATGCGTATGCCCACCCGCTTGCCGCCCCAGACCTGCGTCACCGCCCGCACCACATCCAGCGGGAAACGCAGCCGGTTCTCCAGCGAGCCGCCATAGCGGTCGGTCCGCTTGTTGGTGCTGTCGCGCACGAACTGCTCCAACAGGTAGTTATTGGCTGAATGCACCTCGACCCCGTCGAACCCCGCCTCTTGCGCGCAGCGCGCGGCATGGCGGTAATCCTCGACGATGGCGGGCATTTCGTCGGTTTCCAGCGCCCGCGGCGTCACGTGGTCCTGCAGGCCCTTGTTGGTGAAGGCCTGGCCCGAGGGCTTGATCGCCGACGGCGCCACCGGCAGCGCGCCATCATGCAGGTCCGGATGCGAGATGCGCCCGGTGTGCCAAAGCTGCAGCACCATCTTGCCGCCCTCGGCATGGACGGCCCGCGTCACGTGCTGCCACGCCTCGACCTGCGCCGGCGTCCAGATGCCCGGCGTGAACGCATAGCCACGCGCCTGGGCGCTGATGTTCGTCGCCTCCGACACGATCAAGCCTGCAGACGCCCGCTGCGCATAATAATCCGCTGCGAACGGGGGCGGCACGCCGTCGTCGCTGGAACGGCTGCGGGTCAGCGGCGCCATCACGATGCGGTTGCGGAGAGGTATTTCGCCCAACGTGAACGGCAGGAACAGTGGGGTGGACGGCATGGTTGTCTCCGTAGTGGTGCTAACGGCTAGGTGGGTAGCGACCCACTCTCATGCCAGCCCGCGCCGGTCGCACCCCTCCCATACAACGCCATTGTTCGCCATCGCTGCCGCAGCCGGCGTCTCCGCTGTTGTTGCGCCCGCTGTCCGCCGTGTCCCGGCCTCGGCCCGGAACACCCGGCGCCGCAGCAGTGCCGCCACCGCCACCATGAACAGCCGCGCAGCCGCCATACGCCGCGCGTCCAGCAGCAGCATGGCCTCGGCAGGGGCCAGGATAGCGGGGGCGGCATGCATGCTGGAACCGAACAGGTCCGTTATCGGCACACCAAGCCTTCCGGCAACCGCTCGCAGCGTCCGCCGCGGCGTACGGCCAGCGGCAGCCGCCGCCAGTTCACCCGATCAGGAACCACCAGCGGAACAGCAGCGTCTCCTGCCAAGTCTGCCGCGACAATCCGATCAAGCGCAGCGCGACGACCCGGTGCCGCAGCGGCCCGTGCAGCCCACGGTCCACCGTATCCAGCGCTGCCGCCGCCGCGGGCGACAGCAAATGCGGCTGCGCGCGCAGCGCCGCCACGTACGCGCGCAGGACCCGCATGAACACCTCAGGGCCGCGGCGCAGCGCCGCCACCGCCCGGCGCCGCATTCCCGGCGGAGCGCCCACCAGGTTGCCGCCGTGCTGGCGGTACAGCACCGTGGCCGCGGGGTCGGCAATCAGCCGGCCGCCAGCCGCCGCCACCACCAGGTAGCTCCACCAGTCATGCAGGGTGGGCGCCGGCGGCTCGCTGCCGGCAACCAGGCGGGCCGCGGCGCGGTTGAGCTGCACCGTGCACCCCGTGGCGATGTTCTGCGTCAGCGCCGTCGGAAAGCCCGGCGCGCGGCGCAGCGGCGCGGACTCGCCGATCCGGCGCAGCAGGTGGTCCACCAGGATCTGCCGGCTGCAATACAGCGCCGGGCCGGCCACCCCGGCCAAGGCCGCAGCGCCGGCCGCCAGCTTCTCCGGCAGCCACACGTCGTCCTGGTCGGCAAACGCCACCACGTCGGGATCGGACGCCGCGGCGGCGCGCAGCAGCGCCATGAAGCTGGCCGTCGCACCCATGCGCCCCGGCGGCCCCGGCACCGCGACGCAGCGCCCGGCGCCGGGCCCGTCCATGAAGGCCCGCATGACGGCGACCGTCCCGTCGCTGCTGCCGTCATCCCGCCAATACAGCGTCCAGCCCGCCAGCGTCTGCACCAGCAGGCTGTCCAGCTGCGCCTGCAGAAAAGGCGCGCCGTTGAAGGTGGACAGGACGATGGCGACGCGAGGTGCGGGATGCGGCATCGCCGGCACGGCGGCAGGTCAGCCCGGCGGCGCGGCGGGGGCCAGCAGCTCGTCAACGGTGCGGGCCAGGCTGGCGCGCCACTCCGGCAGCCGCACCCCGAACACCCGGGCCAGCTTGGTGCAGTCGAGCCGGCTGTCCGGCGGACGCCGGGCCGGGGTCGGCCAGTCCGCCGTCGTTATGGCGTCCACGGCGGGAACGGGATGGCCGTACCGGGCCGCATCCTCAAACACCGCCGTTGCGAGACCATGCCAGGTTGTCTCGCCAGAGCCGCAAGCATGGAACACGCCGCACTGCTCCGGCCCCGCGCCATCCAATTGCGGCGCAATGCCCAGGATCGCCGCCGCCAGGTCGCGCGCCGCGGTCGGGCAGCCCCGCTGGTCCGCCACCACGCGCAGCCGCGGCATCTTCTGCGCCGCGCCCAGCATGGTGCGGACAAAATTCTTGCCGGCCGCCGAATACACCCAGGACGTGCGCAGCACGACGGCGCGCGGGCACGCCGCCATCACGGCCTGCTCCCCTTCCAGCTTGGTGCGGCCATAGACGCCGGTGGGGCTGGTCGGGTCGGCCTCCGTGTAGGCCGACCCCTTCAGCCCGTCGAACACGTAGTCCGTGGATACATGGATCATCGGGATGCCCGCATCCGCGCACAGGGCGGCGAGCGTCGCCGGGCCGTCGCGGTTGGCGCGTCCGGCGGCGTCCGGCTCGGTCTCCGCCGTATCCACCGCCGTCCAGGCGGCGGCATTGACCAGCAGCGACGGGCGTGCGGCCTCGAAGGCGGCGGCGAGCGTATCCGGGCGGTCGAAGTCGAACTCGGGCCGGCCAACACGGCGTACCGCCGCACCGCCCAACTGCGCCAAAGCGGTCGCCAACTGCCCGGCGCCCCCGGTGACGAGGATGGAACCCGGCGCCATCAGTCGAACAGCGCCGGCGCGTCGGCCCAGCGGGGCAGCACCAGGTCCTTGTCGGACAGCACCGCCTCCTCCGGCCTGATCGGCCACGGCAGCGCCAGGTCGGGGTCGTTCCATATGACGCCGCGCTCGCTGCCGCGGTCGTAGATGTCCGTTACCTTGTAGATGACCTCCGTATCCGGCTGCAGGGTGCAGAACCCGTGCAGGAAGCCCGGCGGCACCCATAGCTGCGCCCAGTTCTCCGCCGACAGCTCCGCCGCGTCCCACTGGCCATAGGTCGGCGAGCCGCGCCTGGCGTCCACCGCCACGTCCCAGATCGCGCCCTTGATGCAGCGCACCAGCTTGCCCTGCGAGTGCGGCGCAACCTGGCAGTGCAGGCCGCGGATCACCCCGCGCTCACGCGACAGGCTCTGGTTATCCTGCACGAAGGGGATATCAATGCCGGCGTCCCGGAACGCGCCGAGCTTGAACACCTCCGAGAAGAACCCCCGCGCATCGCCGAACCGCGGCGGCGTGACCAGGATCAGGTCGGGGATGCTGAGACGCTCGACGTTCATGCGTGCAGCCCGTCGGCAAGTTCCAGCAGCAGCCGGCCCAACTCGGTCTTGCCCAGGCCCTTGGCGCAGGCGCGCAAGGCTGCGGCGTCTATGTAGCCCATGCGGAACGCCACCTCCTCGGGGCTGCCGACCAGCATTCCCTGCCGGTTCTGGATCGTCTGCACGAAGGTCGCCGCCTGCAGCAGGCTGTCCGGCATCCCGGCATCCAGCCAGGCGCAGCCGCGGCCCAGCCGCTCCACATGCAGCGTCCCCTCCTCCAGGTACATGCCGTTGAGGTCGGTGATCTCCAGCTCGCCGCGGGCGGAGGGCTTCACCCGCCGGGCCATCTCGGACACCCGCTTGTCGTAGAAATAAAGCCCGGTCACCGCCCAGTTGCTCTTAGGCGCGGCCGGCTTCTCGACGATCTCCTGCGCCCGGCCGCTGCTGTCGAAGGTGACGACGCCATACCGCTCGGGGTCGCGTACCTGGTAGGCGAACACCGTCGCCCCCTCCGGACGGGCGCCGGCGGCGCGCAGCAGCACGCCCAGGTGGTCGCCGAAGATCAGGTTGTCGCCCAGCGCCAGGGCGCAGGCTTGCCCGGCGATCCACTCCTCGCCGATGTGGAACGCCTGCGCCAGCCCCTCCGGCTTCGCCTGCTCGGCGTAGGTGAAGCGGACGCCGAACTTGTCCCCGTTGCCCAGCAGCCGGCGGAACTGCGGCAGGTCCTCAGGGGTGGAGATCAGCATGATGTCGCGGATGCCCGCCAGCATCAGCACGGACAGCGGGTAATACACCATCGGCTTGTCATACACCGGCAGCAACTGCTTGCTGCTGGCCAGCGTCACCGGGTGCAGCCGCGTGCCGCTGCCGCCCGCGAGCAGGATGCCCTTCACGCCCGCCTCCTCACGCAGCCGTCCCCAGCCGCTGGCCACCGTAGCGGGCGCCCCGGATCGCCTCCCACCAGGCGCGGTTGTCCATATACCACTGGATCGTCCGCCGCAGCCCGGCGTCGAAGCCGTGCGGCGCGGTCCAGCCCAGGGCGGCATTGCTGCGCGCCGGATCAATCTCGTAGCGGAAATCGTGGCCCGGCCGATCCGTCACGAAGTGGATCAGCCGCTCCCGCGGCCCGGCGGGGTCCGGCTGCAGCTCGTCCAAGGTGTCGCAGATCGCCCGCACCACCTGCAGGTTGCTGCGCGGCTGCCGCGCGCCGATCGCCAGCGTCGCCCCTGGTTCCGCCCGCTCCAGCGCCAGCACCAGGGCGGCGGCATGGTCCTCCACGAACAGCCAGTCGCGCTGGTTGCTGCCGTCGCCATAGACCGGCAGCGGCTTGCCCTCCAGAGCGTTCAGCGTCACCAGCGGGATCAGCTTCTCCGGGAATTGCCAGGGGCCGTAGTTGTTGGTGGTGTTGGTGACAAAGGCCGGCAGCCCGTAGGTGTGCCACCACGCCCGCACCAGATGGTCCGACCCGGCCTTGCTGGCGGAATACGGGCTGCGCGGATCATAAGGCGTGGTTTCCGTGAACGGCGGATCGTTCGGGCCGAGCGCGCCGAACACCTCGTCCGTGGAGATGTGGTGGAAGCGGAACCGCGCCTGCGCCGCCGCGTCCAGGCTGGCCCAATGGGTCCGCGCAGCCTCCAGCAGCACGAAGGTGCCGACCAGGTTGGTATGTATGAATGGCGCGGGTCCGTCTATCGAACGGTCCACGTGGCTTTCCGCGGCCAGGTGCATCACGGCGTCGGGCTGGTGCGTGGCGAACACCTGCTGCATCGCCGGGGCATCGGTGTTGTCGGCGCGGATCAGGATGTGACGGTCGCTGCCGCGCGCCTCCTCCAGCGCATCCTCGGACGCGGCGTAGGTCATCTTGTCCACGTTCACGACGGTATGCCCGGTCGTGCGGACCAGATGCCGGATCACGGCCGAACCGATGAAGCCGCAGCCGCCGGTGACGAGTATCTTCATGGCGTGCCAGGTATCCTGCCGTGGGTCATGTGCGTGGTCCCGCTTTGGTTGCACCGCCGCGGCGCGGGCGCAACCTGCCATCGGCGGGCAGGCCGGGCAATGCGCTTCGCATCGCCAGCGGAGCCGCCCGGGTGTGGGCAGCCCTGCATGACGGTCAGGCCGGTTGCCGGCTGCGCCGGCGCGCGGAGGCGGCCGGCGAGTCCGGGACGGGCAGCAGAGGCGCCATAGCCAGGCGCACCAAGTTGATCCGGGTCACCCGCGGCGGATGGACGATGCGGCAGCCCGGGTCTTCCCGCAGCACGTGGTCCTGCACGCGGCCACTCAGCAGCGGGCTGTAGAACGGGTCGCCCTCGTCCAGGATGCCGCTCCACCGGGTCAGCAGGCGCCCGGTGTCCTCGGGATGCAGGATTTGCTTGGTGTCGCCCCGCGTCGCGCTCTCGTAATGGAACAGCACCGAGCCGCCGTCATACAGCACCTTCAAGCCGCGCCCGCGCAGGCGCAGGCACAGGTCGGTGTCGTTGAAGCCGATGGCGAAGTCCTCGTCGAAGCCGCCCACGGCGTCGAACGCCTCGCGCCGCATCATCATGCAGGCCGCCGTCACCGCGGAGTAGTCCCGCACGGAGGTCAGCGAGCAGTTGTAGCCCAGGTTCCGCCGCTCCTTCCCGTCCAGGTAGGCGTCGGTGAACTTCATCGCGTGGTCGGCCGAGCCGTTGAAGCCCAGGATGACCCCGGCATGCTGCACCCGTCGGTCGGCATACAGCAGCAGCGCGCCGACGCAGCCCACATCCGGGCGCGCCGCCAGCCGGCGCATCCGGTCCAGCCAGCCATCGTGCAACGCCTCGACGTCGTTGTTCAAGAACAGCACGAACTCCGCGCCGGCGCCATGGGTGCGGACCGCCAGGTTGTTCATGCGGGAGTAGTTGAACTCGCCCCGATACGGCATGACGGCGTGGGTGCGCGCCAGGGTGGCCAGATAACGCTTCGCCGCAGGCTCCGTGCTCTGGTGGTCTATGACGACGATGCGGTAGTCGGCGCCGGCCGCCGTGCGCTCGATGCTCTCGATGGCGGTGCGCAGCAGGTCCGCCTTGTTCTTGGTCGGGATGACGATCAGGATCCGCCCCGGCGCCGCCGGCCAGGTCACGTCGAACTGGTTGAACGCCACTCCGTCCGCCGCCACCGCGCCTGTCCCGCAGCGGTCCAGGTGGCGCTGCAGCGCCCCGCGCGTCGCCGCCATCACCTGCGGCTGCGCCGCGTGCCCTGCGCTTCCCGCATGGGTGCGCCAGCGATACAGCACCGCCGGCACGTGCGCCACGGTCCGCGACCGCTCCAGCACGCGCAGCACGAAGTCCACGTCGGCGCTGATCGGCATGGACACGTCCCAGCCGCCGGCCGCCTGGGCGATGGCGGTGCGGACGCAGACCATGTGCACGAAGTAGGGGTGCGACAGGTAATAATCCCAGCTGAACGCCGGCCGGCACTTCACGTCGGCGATGCCCGCCGTGTCCTCGTCCGTCGTCGCCTCATCCGAATACAGCAGGTCGGCGCCGGTCAGGCGGGCGGCGCGCACCAACTGCCAGACCGCATCCGGCTCGATGACGTCGTCGTGGTCCATGAAGGCGACGTAGGGGTAGCGCACGGCGCGCAGGCCGAAATTGGTGGCCGCGGCGATGCCGCCGTTCACCGGGGCATGCAGGACGCGGATGCGGGCGTCGCGGGCGGCGGCATATTGCAGGGTCCGCGCCACGTGCGGCTCCGTGCTGCAATCGTTGACGCAGATCAGCTCCCACCGGTCGCACCATTGGGCGTGCACGCTGGCGATGGCCTCCATCAGCATGTCCGCCGGCGTGTTGTAAACCGGCATGACGATGGAGATGCCGAGGTCGCCGGCGTCCCGGTTCAGCCGCCGCTTCAGCCGTGGCAGCACGTTGGCCGGCATGTCCTGTTGGCGCCGGACGAAGCGGACCAGGTTGGGATTCAGCTCCACCGTGCGGGGCGACCCCGGCAGATAAAACCCTGTGCCGGCAACACGCACCAGCATCTGCTGGCCCAAGATCTCCCTGAAATGGGACCCGAGATCTATCTTGAACGCGCACAGCCCATCCGCCAAACCGGCGTCCAGCAGGTCGCCGCGGAACATCTTGGCCTCGGCCCGGCCCAGCACCCGGCCATCGGACAGCACCGCCTCCACCACCACGGGCACCTTTGGCCGGCGGCGGTCCATCGCCCAGCCGTGGGCCGAGGTGCCGTGGCAACTGTCGAAGTAGCCCTCCAGGCTCACGTTCGGCGGCACCTGCCGCGGGCTGCCGCACAGGTGTGTGCCGGTGCCGGCGAGCGTCGCGGCGAGCGTGTAGCCCTTCGTGTCGTCGAAGTTGTCAGGCAAGGCGTAGCTGAAGCCGCAGCGGTCCGCAGTGATCCCGATGGCGCGCACGTCCGTGCGCCGGGCGTTGGCCGGCACGGTGGCGACGACGGCGCCATCAATCCAGATGTCCACCGCGACGCGCCGCCGCCGCTGCCCAAGGCTGACCACCCAGCCCTGCACTTGCTCCGTGGCGCCGTCGAGGTAGCCGGCATACCCCATGTCCGATGGCGACAGCTCGACAGCGGCGGCGGCGAGGGCGCCGATGCGGAGTTGCAGGCGCAGTATCCCGTTGACGGGGACAAGGCTGGGCACGCGGAGGATGAAGGGATAGCCGGCTCCGCCATCAGGCCCTGCGGCGTCCCGCACGGCGACGGCCTGGGCCAGGACCCGGTCCCCATGCGCCAGCTCGACCATGACGGCCGGGCCGAACCAGGGGGCGAGGCTGACCCTGCCCGAAACCTCTCCGCGGCTGGTCGTCACGGCGTCCAGAGTGCAGCGGTAGCAGTCAAGGACGGGAACCGGCCCCGGCAGCACGCTGCGGCCGGTCGCCGGGTCGAGCAGGTCGAGCTGCGCGGCAAGCTGGTGCGTGGGCAGCGCAGCGTTGACGCACAGGCCGGCGCCAGAACCATCGGGGACCACCGGCACCACCCCGGCAAACGCGTCGTCCAGCATGAGGGCAAGCCCGGCTGGCGCCGCCATCCCGTCCGCCGGCGCCGGCAGGGCCAAACGGATGATGCCGCCGTCATGCAACGGCGCCGCCGGGAGCAACGGGTCAGGAACGCGAGGCACGTTTATGCGCCCGCGACGCCGTGGAACGGGTCGAGCACGAAGTTGGGATCCGCTCCCCGGACGCACTCGCTTTCATAGGTCGCCCGCAAGCCGGCCTCGCCCTCGGCCTGCAGCACGTCGAACCAGCGCAGCCAGTGCTCGCCGCCCTCCACCCGGCCCTCGGCCTTTGCGGCCAGGATCGCCTTGCCGCCATTCCTGACCTTCCTGAGGAAGTGCTCGAAGCTGCGGGTCTGGAACTCGCGGAGATGGAAGCCCAGGGACAGGCCGCCCCGATGCTCCGGGCTGTGCCCGTCCACGCGCCGGATGTGATGGTTGCCGCCGGTGATCGTCAAATGCAGTTGGGCCCGGCAGGCGCACTTGGGCGGCACGCAGAACAGCGGGCTGCGCAGCGCCATGGCGCCGAGCGGCGACCCTATGTCAGCCTCGCCGCCAAGGCGGTGGCGGAAGTGGATCACCTTGGGAATCGTGACGGCCTCGACGCTGCCCGGCAGGCCGTCCAGCACCCCGAATCCCTGCGACGGGATCAGGAACTCGTCCGCGTCCAGCGGGAACACCCACCGCAGGTCGGGCCAGATGGACAGGGCGTAGCGCAGCATCCCCGTGGTCTTCAGGCTTTGCACGTAGCTGACCAGCGGGTCGGCGATCACCACGACCTCCGCCTCGTCGTGCCGGGTCCGGAACGCCTCGATGACGGCGCCGGTGCCGTCAGCCGAGCCGTTGTCGGAGATCACGAAACGCCGCACGCCGATGAAGTGCAGCCAGGCGAGGTTATGGCCGATGATGTCGGCCTCGTCCTTCACCATCATCACGACGGCGATGCCGGGGTTGCCCGGCAGGGCCGCCGCCGGGTGCTGCAACGGCGCAGCGAGGCCGAAGGCGCGGCAGTCCTGCTGCACCGAACCCGGCCAGCTCTCGGGCGGAATCAGCGGAAGGCGCAGCAAGGCCCCGGGGTCCTGCCCCCAGATCGCCCGCTCCACGTCCTGGATCGCGGACTGGTCATCCATGCAGCTTCCCCGATCCGGCGTCGGCCGTGCTGGTGCCATAAGGCGGTTTTGCTGACAAGGGCGGGACGGGGAAGCCGCATGTTCCCCTGGGGGCCTCCGTACTGGGACGCCTGGGGTTGCCGTGGATTGGGGACGGTGCAAGGTCTCCGCAGCCCGGCGCGGCCCCGCATCGGGTGGAGGCACGCCAGTCCCAGGGACTCCGATGACCGACGACAGCTACATCGACTTCCAGTGCAACTGCTGCGGCAGCCGCCAGCACACGCCGGCCGCCAAGGTGGCGCGGGAGGACGCGTCCTGCTTCGGATGCGGGTCCTCGGTCCGGATGCGCAGCATCGTCCACCATGTCGGCATGGCCCTGTTCCAACGCCCGCTGATCCTGCCGGACTTCCCCCGGGCAAAGGGCGTGCGCGGACTGGGCATGAGCGACTGGGACGGCTACGCCACGGGGTTCGCCAAGGCGTTCAGCTACACCAACACCTTCCTCCACCAGGACCCCAGGCTCGACATCTCACGCCCGCTGCCGGACGCGCACCGCGGCGCCTGCAACTTCGTCGTCTGCTCGGAGGTGCTGGAGCACATAGCGCCGCCGGTCCAGGCGGCCGTGGACAACCTTGCGGCCATGTTGAAGCCGGGCGGCTTCCTGGTCCTCACCGTGCCCTATGTCCAGGAACAGCCGACCCGGGAGCATTTTCCGGACCTCACGTCGGGCAAGCTGGTGGAGGTCGAGGGCGCGTGGGGCTTCGTTTACCGCACCCGCGACGGCGGGCTTCGCCTCGGAACGGACCTGGTGTTCCACGGCGGTCCCGGCGACGTGCTGGAGATGCGCCAATTCGGCCTCGCCGACGTGCTCGCGATGCTGGAACGGGCTGGCTTTTGCGAGATGCGCGTGCAGGCCGGCGATTACCGGCCATTCGGCATCGTGAACCAGCACCACGACGGGCTGCCGGTCACGGCTTGGAAGCCGGCAACAGCCTGACCAGGCGCCACCATGCCTCTGCCACCACGCCCTTGGGCGTCTGCATCTTACGCTCCACCCTGCATCTTACGCTCCACCCTGCCCCTTGTGGATCGGGTCCACCCACGCCACGCCCTCCGGCCGCTCCACCGGCTCGATGTCCAGGTTCACCACCACCGCCTCTTGGTCGCTGCGCACCAGCACGCACTCCAGCGTCTCGTCCGTGGAGGCGTTGATTTCCTGGTGCGGCACATAGGGCGGAATGAAGATGAAATCGCCCGGCCCGGCCTCCGCCACCCATTGCAGCCGGTCGCCCCAGCGCATCCGGGCGCGCCCGCGAATCACGTAGATCACGCTCTCAAGCGCGCCGTGGTGGTGCGCGCCGGTCTTGGCGTCGGGGTGGATGTGGACCGTCCCGGCCCAGATGCGCTGCGCCCCCACGCGGGCGAAGTTGATTGCTGCCGCCCGGTTCATGCCCGGCGTTTGCGGCGTGTTGGCGTCCAGGCTGTCCCCAGGGATCACCCGCACCCCGTCGGTCCGCCAATCCGTCGGCCCCGCGCTCCCAGTCCCGGCTTCGCCCACGTCCGCCCCCTTCGATCCGGCCTGGGAACAAGGCTGCCCAGGCCGCGTTGCCATGCTATAGGCCGGACCAATCTCGGCAAGAAGGCAGCTCTCGTGGACATCATCCCGACGCCCCCCGCGCAGACCGTGATCGTAGCCACCGTGCCACAGCCAAGGTCCCTCCTGCGCGGGCAGG
>DASWOJ010000484.1:0-6625 GCA_036398775.1 Acetobacteraceae bacterium | reverse complement strand
CACGTCCGCTGCCCTGATCGACATGGCCCTGCATGGGCACCCCGACCCCGCCAGCCTGGACGTGGACGCCTTCGAGCGGGAGTTCCTCGCCGGCATCGGCATGCCTGATGCCATCGGCATCCGCCACCGCCCCGCCCACTTCCAGCACCTGTTCGCCGGGGGCGGCTACGCGGCCGGCTACTACTCCTACATGTGGTCCGAGGTCCTGGACGCCGACGGCTTCGAAGCCTTCGAAGACGTAGGCAACCCCTTCGACCCCGCCGTGTCGGCCCGCCTCCGCACCGTCCTGTCCGCCGGCGACACCGCGGACCCCATGGCCCTCTACACCGCCTTCCGCGGCCGCCCCCCCAGCACCGCCGCCCTGCTGCGCGGCCGCGAGCTGGCAGCCTAAACCTGCTTCCTTTCCCCCTCTCCCTCCGGAAGAGGGCCGGGGTGAGGGGGTCTTGGCTGCGGAGCGGAACCCCGACAGTGCCGCCAGGAAGCGGCCCTGCGCTGGATAGCCCCGCATCAACCCTCTCCCCACCCCAACCCTCTCCCAGAGGAGCAGCACACCCCAATACAGCCTAGCCGTTGCTAATTCGGAATGCTAAGGTTCAGCAACCACCTCGGAATCCGCCCCAATGGACCAGTCCACCTCCGCCCGCAGCCCGGCGCTCAGCTACGACGGCCAACTCGGCGAGCTTTACGGCATCTTCCTGATGAACCTGCTGTGGACGGTGCTGACCCTGGGCATCTTCCGCTTCTGGGCCATCACCCGCATCCGCCGCTACCTGTGGTCCCGCACCCGGTTCCAGGGGGAGCGGTTCGAATACACCGGCACCGGAGGCGAGCTGTTCGTCGGCGTGCTCCTGGCCATCCTGATGCTGATCGGCGCGGTAGTGGTGTCGGGCGTGCTGTTCGCCGTGCTGTACGCCATCTGGCATCCGTTGGGAGTCCTGGCGGTCCTGCTGCTTTACGGCGGGATCTTCGTGGTGGCGTCCGGCGCAGTGTTCTCGGCGCAACGCTACAAGCTCAGCCGGACCACATGGGCGGGCATACGCGGCGGCATGACCGGGTCCATGCTGGCCTACGGGCTGCGGGCCGTCCTGTATGGCATCCTGGCCGGGCTGACGCTGTTCCAGATGCTCCCCTGGCGCTCCGTCCGCCTCGCCGAGCAGCGGATCAACGCCAGCAGCCTGGGAAACCTGCGGTTCCGCTTCCGGGGCCGGGCGCGCGACGTTTACGGGCCGTTCCTGCTGACCCTGCTGGGGGGCTTGCTGCTGCTGGTCCTGATCGCCGCCGGGGCTTGGACGGCTTTGCACGGCTACCTGCCGGCAATCCAGGCTGTGATGAACCAGCGCGGCGGCGCCGCACCTAGCCCGGCGGACCTGGCGGTGTTCCAGCGGCTGGGATGGGTCGCCATCGGCGCCTTCGTCCTGCTGAGCCTAGGCACCTCGCTCATCAGCCTGTGGTACGTCGCACTGTTCGAGCGGCACGTGATCGGCCGCACCAGCCTGGGGCCGCTGCGGTTCAGCAGCACGCTGACGGGCCGGGGCCTGCTGTGGCTGTCGCTAGTCAACATGGCCGTCCTGCTGGTCACGCTCGGGTTGGGGTTCCCGGTCGCGCTGCAGCGGACCATGCGGTTCCTCGCGCGCAACCTGTGGGTCAGCGGCGCCCTGGACCTGCCTGCCCTGCAGCAGGGTACCGCGCCGGAGCCGCGCCTGGCCGAGGGCCTGTTCCAGGTGCTGGACGGCGGTGGCGCAATCTAGGCCGGCGCCATCTGGAGCGGCGGCAGTGGCCGCGCGCTTCTTCGACGGGCGCCAGGCCCAGGCGCACGACGTGTCGCTGCAGATGCGCGACGGGCAGGTGCTGATCCGTTCCGCCGATGGCGCCGTGGCGGTGGACTGGCCGCTCAACGGGCTGCAGGCGGCGCTGGAGCCAGGCGGGGCCGTCCGCCTGCGCTTCGGCCGGGACCTGGCCCGGCTGGTGGTGGATGATCCGCTCGACGTTGCGGCGCTGCGGCTCGGCGTGCGGCGCTGGCCAGGGCCGGCGCGGGGCTGGGGGCTGGCGCTGGCGGCCTGCGCGGCGCTGGCAGCCTTCGGCGTGCTGCTGGTGGACGCCGGGCCGGGCCTGCTGGCGCCGCTGCTGCCGGCATCGTGGGAGGCCCGGCTCGGGGAGGGCGCACAGGCGGCGATGCTGCGCGGCCGCCGCTGCGTTGCGGCAGACGGCCAGCGTGCCCTGGACCGGCTGGTGGCCCGCCTGGCTGGCGGCGGCGGGCCGGTGCAGGTAAGCGTGATGGATGATCCGATGGTCAATGCCTTCACCCTGCCAGGCCGGCGTGTGGTGGTGATGCGCGGCCTGATCGCCGCGGCAGGCGACGGCGACGAGCTGGCGGGGGTGGTGGCGCACGAGCTGGGCCACGTGGCGCACCGTGACCCGGCGAAGGCGCTGCTGCGGGCGATGGGCCTGAACCTGGTGGCGGTGTCGCTGGGCTGGGGCGGCCTGGACGGCGGGCAGGTCGCCAGCACCTTGCTGGGCCTGTCCTATGGCCGCGCCGCGGAAACGGCGGCGGACGCCCATGCGCTGGAAACCCTGCGCGCCGCCGGGCTGCGGGCGGATGGGCTGGGCCGGTTCTTCACCAAGATCGAGGGCAAGGCATCGCTGCCGGCCTTCCTGTCCGACCACCCGCCGACAGCGGAGCGGCAGGCCAAGGCGCAGGTCGGGCCGGAGGGCGCCCCGGCGTTCACCGCGGCGGAGTGGAAGGCGCTGCGGGAGGTTTGCCAGGTCCGGTAAGCGCGCCGCGCCACGCCCGCCGTCACAGGAACGGCAAGGCCAGCAGAACAGCAGGCACCCGGCGCCTCATGGTGTCCCATGACGCCGCAACTATGCCACGGCACCCCTGCGCGCCAAAAGCGCATCCGTTGCGGCGGCGTCCGGCATCGCCGCCTGGGCGCCGGGCCGGGTGCAGGCCAGGCCGGCAGCGGCGCAGGCCCGCGTCATCGCGTCCGCCAGCCCCGCCCCACGGTCCAGCGCCGCCGCCAGCACCCCGGCGAAGCAGTCCCCGGCGCCGGTCGTGTCCACCACATGCACCGCGGCGGCAGCGGCATACCCGGCACCCTCGCCGGTCGCATACTCCGCGCCCGCCCCGCCCATCGTCCGCACCACGCCGACCCCCAGGCGCCGGTGCAGCGCCGCGGCGCCCGAAGCGCCAAGCCACTCGGCCTCGTGCTCGTTGACGATCAGCAGGTCCAGCAGCGCCAGCGCGTCCTCGGCCAGCGGAGCAGCCGGGGCGAGGTTCAGCAGCACCCGGGCGCCCCGGGCGTGGGCGCGGCGGATCAGCGCCGCGGTTTCGCCGGGGCTGCACTCCATCTGCATCAGCAGGGTGGCGCCGGGATGCAGCAGCGCGTCCTCGACCTGATCCGCACGGGCCAGCAGGTTGGCGCCCGCGGCGACGGCGATCTGGTTGCGCCCAGCCGGGTCGGTCAGCACCGCGGCACATCCGGTGGCCGCGTCCATCCGGGCGACCCGGGACAGGTCCACCCCCGCCTGTTCAAGCATCGCCAGCGCCGCCCCGGCAAAGGCGTCCCGCCCGACCGCCCCGCCCATCGCCACCTCGGCGCCGTCCCGCCGAGCCGCCAGAGCCTGGTTGCCGCCCTTGCCCCCGGGTCCCGCCAGCAGGGCAGGGCACAGCAGCGTCTCCCCCGGCGCCGGCAAGGCGTCGAGCGGAAAGCCGAGATCCAGGTTGATCGAGCCGAACACGATGACCATGCGCCATACTTGGCCATGCCAGCGCCCGCCTGGAAAGGGCGCACTGCTCCTGCTCCCTCCCTCTCCGGGAGAGGGCCGGGGTGAGGGAAGCCGCCGGCGCCAACCCCTGCCACGGCAGCGCCGACCGGCGCCATATCCCGCAGGACCGGTCCATGAAGCCCCCCTCACCCCAACCCTCGCCCGGAGGGGGAGGGAGAAGAAAGCGTCCCATCCCACCCGCACGCCCGCAGTGCCGCCCGCATATGCTCAGGAGGCGCCGCCACCGCCTGCACCGGCGGGTCCAGCGGCAGGTGGACCGCCCGCGCCAGCAAATGCAGCCGCTCCGCCCCAACCGCCCCGCCATACACCGGGTCCCCCAGGATCGGGCAGCCCAGCACGGCGCAATGCACCCGCACCTGGTGCGTGCGCCCGGTCTGCGGCATCAGCTCCAGCCAAGCCAGGCCGCCGTCCGCCCCGCGCACCCGCCACGCCGTACGGGCTGCCTGCCCGGCGGGATCAGCCACCATGCGCCAACCCGCAGGCGCCGTCCGCTTCAGCAGCGGAGCATCCACGACCCCCGCATCCCCCACCGGCCGTCCCTGCACCACGGCCCAGTACGTCTTCCGCACCCGTCCCTCGGCAAACGCCGCCTGCGCCGCATGCAGCGCCGCCCGGCGCAGCGCCACCACCAGGCACCCCGCCGTGTCCGCATCCAGCCGGTGCGCCAGCCAAGGCCCATCCCGCCGCCGGGACAACTGCGGAAACACGTCCTCAATGCTCGCCCCGCCCCGAGGCCCCGGATGCACGGGCACCCCTGCAGGCTTGTCCAGCACCACAAATCGAGAATCCTGGAACAGGATGGGGGGCATCTGCATCGGCCGCCCCAGGTTGACAGCCGCGCGCCGCGGGCGGAAGCACCCGGGATGCCCGATGACCGGATTTGCGGCCTGAACGCCGTCAGCGCCCTGTTCGCCCGGCGCCCCGACGACGTGGTGCGCCTGTTCTACGACGAGGAGCACAAGACCGCCGCCGGCCCGCTCTGCGCCGAGATGGCGCGGATGCGCCGCCCCTACCGCCTGCTGCCCGACGACGAGCTGCTGCGCGCCGCCGGCACCCCGCACCACGGCGGCCTGTGCGCCATCGCCACGGCCCGGCCGATCGGCATGATGGACTTCGTGCGCCCGCCGCGCTTCCCGCTGCTGCTGATCCTGGACGGCGTGGGCAACCCGCACAACCTCGGCGCCATCGCCCGCAGCGCCGCGTTCTTCGGCGTCCGCGCGCTGGTGCTGCACGAAACCCCCCTGCAGGCCATGCCCTCCGACGCCGCCTACCGCACCGCCGAGGGCGGCCTGGAGCACCTGGAGGTCAGCAAGACCCGCAACCTCCGCAAGGCGCTGCTGGCGCTGGACCCGTATTACCGCACCGTCGCCGCGACCCTCACCCCCGACGCCGTGCCGCTGTCCAGCCTGCCGCGCGACCGCCCGGTGGCGCTGGTGCTGGGCAACGAGGAGCGCGGCGTCGGCTACGAGGCCATGGAAACCTGCCGCCGCCGCATCCGCATTGCCGGCTCAGGGTCGGTGCAGAGCCTGAACGTGGCCCAGTCCGCCGCCGTGCTGCTGCACGCCCTGACGGCACCAGCCGCGTGATGATAAGGGCGCAACCCCCGCACTCCGGCGTGCGGACCAAGGTAAGTTCCACAACCGTGCCGCCACCTTCTCCCTCTCCCTCCAGGAGAGGGTCGGGGTGAGGGGGTCTAGGTTGCGGAGCGGGGCACCCCCGCGTCAACCGGCCGCGCGATCCATGCAGTGCCGAGTCCCCGCCAAAGACCCCCTGACCCCAACCCTCTCCCAAGGAATTAGGGCACGCCTGCGAACGACCGCGCGCCTCCATTCCCATGATCCCAAGCCGGCAAGCAAAGGCCCCTCATGCACATCCACGTCCAAACCCAGTCCACCCCCGGCACCTTCCCCTTCACGCGGGAGCAGTGGGACGCGGCATGCGCCCGCGCGCCGGACGTGTCGGCCGGGCACGAGGTGACGTTCGGCGACACCCCCGAAGCCTTTGCCCAGGCAATGCAAACCGCGGAGGCGCTGATCTCGCACAAGAACCTGGTCCATGCGCTGTTCCCGGCGCACGCGCCCCGGCTGCGGCTGATCTTCTGCTCCAGTGCCGGGCTGGACGGGCTGGAGCCGTTCGACTGGCTGCCGGAAGGCGCCGCGCTGCTGAACAACGCCGGCGCCCACAGCGTCAGGGCCGGCGAGTACGGCATCATGGCGCTGCTGATGCTGGCCGGCGGGATGCCCGGCTTCGCAGGGGCGCAGCGGGAGGGACGCTGGGCGCCGTTCCACGCCTCGGTGCTGGCGGGGCGTACGGTTGCGGTGGTGGGGCTGGGGTCGCTGGGCGGTGCGGTGGCCGGGCAGGCCGCACGCTTCGGCATGAATGTGGTGGGCGTGCGCACCCGGGCCGAGCCGCACCCGGACTGCGCCCGCGTGGTGGCGGTGTCCAGCCTGGATGAGGTGCTGCCCGGCGCCGAGTTCGTCGTGCTGGCCACCCCGCTCACCGAGCAAACCCGCAACCTGCTGGACCGCCGCCGCATCGGGCTGCTGCCGCCGGGTGCAGGCGTCGTGAACATCGGCCGCGGCGCGCTGCTGGACCAGGACGCGCTGTGCGACGCGCTGGACGCAGGCGCACTGGGCGGCGCGATCCTGGACGTATTCGTGCCGGAGCCGGTGCCGCCGGGCCACCGGCTGTGGACGACGCCGAACCTGGTGATGACGCCGCACGTCTCGGCAGACGACCCGCAAACCTACAACCCGAACAGCCTGGACATCTTCTTCCAGAACCTGCGGGCGCTGCGCGACGGGACGCCGCTGCCGAACCGGTTCGACATTGCGCGGGG
>DASWOJ010000483.1:0-24963 GCA_036398775.1 Acetobacteraceae bacterium | reverse complement strand
AGGTTGCGCATCTCGACCTGGATGAAGGCGCCGCCCTTGCCGGGCGTGATGATCTGCTGCTTCAGCACGGTCCAGCGGCTGCCGCCGTGGTCCAGCACCTGGCCGGCACGGATGAGGTTGGCCTGTTGCTTCAAGGAACTGCCCCTGTGGGATGCTTGGATTGGATGGGGGTTCCTACTCCGGGGCGGGGTGGCGGGCAAGTTTGCGGGGTGGGTTGCGAGAGGCTTTGAAGCAGACGTGGGTGGCACCACGCCTGCTACCGAAGGATTTTGCTGACTACGTGCCAAGCCCGAGGTTTAAGCAGGCTTGCGCGGCCTGTCACACAGATGGCCTTCGACCGTGCCAGGCCGCGCAAGCCTGCTTAGTTTTCCATTTGTGCACCGGACCTCCAGAGGTTCGCTTAGAACTCGGTCCAGCCTTCCTCGGCTGTGGCCGGGGCCGCAGTCGGCTTGGGGCGGGCGCCGCCGCGGCCTCCGCCTACCACCTTGAGCGCGGTGGCTGTGGCCGCACGCGGCGCTGGCTTTCCCGGCCGGTGCAGCGGCTGCACATTCGCCGCAGTGGAACCCGCGGGTGCCGGGCCGACCTGGAACCGTTCGGTGAGCCGGACCAGTTCGGCGGTTTCGAGCGCCAGGGAGTGGCTGGCGGCCGTGCTCTGCTCGACCATGGCTGCGTTCTGCTGGGTCACCTGGTCCATCTGGTTGATGGCGGTGTTCACCTCGGCCAATCCCGACGCCTGCTCCTTTGCCGACGCCGCGATCTCCGAGACAGCCGAAGTGACCTCTGCGACCTGGGTGACGATCCGGCCCAAGGCTTGGCCGGTTTCCCCCACCAGCTTGACGCCGATCCCGACCTGCTTTGCCGATGTCGAGATCAGCGCCTTGATCTCCTTGGCGGCCTGCGCCGAGCGCTGCGCCAAAGCCCGCACCTCGGACGCCACCACGGCAAAGCCGCGCCCGGCATCGCCTGCCCGCGCTGCCTCGACCCCGGCATTGAGCGCCAGCAGGTTGGTTTGGAATGCAATCTCGTCAATGACGCCGATGATCTGGCCGATCTCCTGCGAGGATTGCTCGATGCTGCCCATGGCCGCGACGGCCTGGAGCACGACCGTCCCCGACTGCTCGGCGTCGGCGCGGGTTTTCGAGACGACATCGTGGGCGTGCCTGGCGCCTTCGGCGGTGGTGCGCACGGTCGCAGTGATCTGGTCCAGAGCGGCGGCCGTCTGCTCCAGGCTTGCCGCCTGCTGCTCGGTGCGCCGGCTCAGGTCGTCCGAGGCCTGGCTGATCTCGCTCGTTCCCGATTGCAGGCCCGACGTGTTGCTGACGATGCTCTGCACGAGGCCCTGCAGTTCGGCCATCGCGGTGTTCAGGTCGCTGCGGAGGCCTTCATAGGCTTCCGGCAAGACCGCATCCAAGCGGAAGGTCAAGTCACCTGCGGCGAGGCGCTGCAGCCCCATGCCGATCGAACCGACCACCAGCCTTGCGGCTTCGGTTGCGGCGGCCCGTTCCGAGTCGAGGCGCACCTTTTCGTCCTCCGCCGCACGCCGCCCCTGTATCTCTGCCTGCTCCTGTTCCAAGGCGATGGCTTGCAGGGCGTTGTCCTTGAAGACCTGCACCGCGCCGGCCATCGTGCCAAGCTCGTCGCTGCGGCCCACGCCGGGGATCTCGACCCCCGTTTCTTTTTGCGCCAGGCGGCGCATGGCGACCGTGATCAAGCCGATCGGGCGTGAAATTCCGCGTCCGATGAAGAATGCGAGGATCGTACCGAGCACCAGCCCTGCGCCGGCAAGCAGTTCCTGTAAGGAGGACGTCTTCGACACGATGGCGATGGCCGCTTCGCTGCCTGCGGCGTAATTGGCCTTCAGGGCGGTAACGGCGGGGGCCAGCTTCGTCTGCATGTCTATGGAAAGCGGCCTCATTCCAGTATCGTAGAGCTCGACGCTCTTCAACTGGGCCTCGGAGAGCGCAGCGAACGCGGACGCGTATCCGGCGAGCGCGGAGCTGATTGGCTCGACCAGCGGCTTCTCGGCGGGACCTGCGACCTGCTCGAAGTCTCTCAGGGCGTCCTTGGCCTTCCCGACGCTCGCTTGAAAGTTCGCGATGCCACCGCGGTCCCCGAGGGCAAGGAAGCGCCAGTTGGCGATCTGGACTGAACCGATCGCCGCCGTGACCAGAGACGCAGGCCGTTCTACGTCCAGGCTGCCGGAGGCATTGGCGGCTTCAAGCAACCGGCTCGTGGCGGCGGAGAGTCCGTCGCCGAGGCCGATCAGCTTTGTCTTCTCGGCCGCCACGGTCGCCAGCAGCTGCGCGAACCGGTCGAAGTTCTCGTCGTGAGTCTGCAGGGCCGGTTTGACGCCCTCATAGATGCGGCGCCGGTCCTCTGAGGTGGTGGTGGCAGCGGCCTCCGTCAGCAGCACGCGCGCGCGGCTGGTGTGATCCTTCAACTCCGACCGGGTGGCGTCGTCGGGCAGGAGCCGGTAGCGCACCTCGGTCCGACGAACCGCCTCGATCTCCCATTCAATCTCGAGGATGCGCGTAACGTTTGCCGAAGAACGATCCATGGCCTGGACTTGGCTGCCGATCCCGGCAAGCTCGAACACGCTGAACCCCGCCAGTCCGAGGCCCAGTCCGATCGTTACGGCAAAGCCCAGGTAAATGCGGGTGCGGATGATCAATTTAGGACTCCTGCCGATGGTCGGACCGACACCGAGCCGATCGCTTGGCTTCCGGTTTGTGGCCGCAAATTCCTAAATCCGGATTAAGGCCCGCATCCCGTCCCGCTGGGAGTGAGTGAGGAAAGCCCGCCTGCGAACGGGTAATGGCCCACCGTTCGCTAGGCCGCTCTCGAATTGCCTGCTTTCGGGCGTGGCTGACCAGTCCACGATCCCCGGATTGCAGCGCCGCAGGGACGGCCCGCAATGACGGGTGAGTCCAGGCGGGTGTCGGAGCCGGTTGGCATTGACCGGGGCGGACCTGGGCGGTTCGGGTGGGCAGCTCCAGGCAGAACGACACTTGTGCGTCATGTGATCGCCTGCTGGGGCGCTTATGGGGCTGCCGCCAGGGAGTGCCGCGCTCCGCCGGGGTCGCGGACGGCGCCGTCGCCGTCGAGGTAGGCGGGGCCGATGGGGACCTTGCCGTGGCCGCCGGGTATGTCCAGCACGTAGGTCGGCCAGGCCAGGCCGGTGAGGCGGCCACGCAGGGCCGCGAGGATGGCTTGGCCATCGGGGATCGGGACGTGGAAGCGGGCGGTGCCGGGGGCGGGGTCGAGCTGGTGCAGGTAGTAGGGTTTCACCCGGGCGCGCAGCATGGCTCGGAACAGGGTTTCCAGGGCGTCAGGGCTGTCGTTGACGCCGCGCAGCAGCACGGATTGGCCCAACAAGGGGACGCCGGCGGCGGCGATCCGGCGCAGGGCGGCGTTGGCGCCGGGGGTGAACTCGCGGGCGTGGTTGGCGTGGACGACCATCCAGAGCGGGGTTGCGGACTCTAGCGCGGCGGACAAGGCGGGGGTGACGCGGGCCGGGTCGGCGACGGGGACGCGGGTGTGGATGCGGAGCAGCTCAATGTGCGGGATGGCGGACAGGGCGGCGAGGATGGCGGACAGTCGCCGGGGGGAGAGCATCAGCGGGTCGCCGCCGGTCAGGATGACCTCGCGTATGGCGGGGTGGGCGCGCAGCCAGGCGTAGGCGGTGTCGAGCTGGGCGTCGGTCAGCAGGCCGCCGCCGGGGCCGACGTGCTCGCGGCGGAAGCAGAAGCGGCAATAGACCGGGCAGACCAGCAGGGGTTTTAACAATGCGCGGTCGGCGTAGCGGTGGACGATGCCTGGGACGGGGGACAAGGCGTCGTCGCCGATGGGGTCTGGGTCCTCGTGGGGGGCGAGAAGCAGTTCATCCGGGTGGGGAATGAATTGCCGGCCGATGGGGTCCGTGGGGTCCTGGATCAGGGCCTGCATGGCGGGGGGGATGGCGACGGCGTAGCGGGCGCCTACCTGGTCCAGCGCGGCGCGGTCGGATTCCGGCGCCAGGCCGGCGGCGATCAGGGCGGCGGCGTCGCGGATCATGGCAGGGGCCGCATCAGGTAGCGCACGGTCTTGGCGCCGCCGTGGATGCTGGCGGCGCCGACCTGCTGGAAGCCGAGGGCGGCGTGGAGGGCGTCGGAGGCCGGGTTGGGCGGGTCGCTATTGACCTCCGCGGCGATGGCGGTGTGGCCGGCGGCTGCGGCGGCTCCCATTGCGCCGGCATAGAGCGCGCGTGCCAGGCCGCGGCCCCGGGCGGCGGGGGAGACGACGATGCGGTCCACGTAGGCGAAACGTGGGTAGCGGGCGCGGAACCAGCGGTGGTTCGGGCTGTCATAGTCGGCGGACTGGTCCAGCATGACCATGAAGGCGTCTGCGTCGCCGATGCGTGCGGCCCAGAGGGCTTGGCGCAGGAGGTGGGCCAGGCGGTCGGTGTCGAGCAGGGAGAGTTCGGCGGCGTGGGCGTTGTTCAGGGTTAGCAGGCGGTTTAGGCGGTCCCGGGTGGGTGGGCCGATGGGTTCCAATGCTGGGGCATCATTGCGAGCTGTTGGCAGCGTGGTAATCCAGTGGCCACGCAAACCGGCGGTTGGTCCGGGCTGTTCTTGACCTGCCACGTCCCGATGTTTTCCGCAAAGCTGGGAAAGAACGGCGGCATCAGCCGAGGTCACCATTTTCAAGCCGCCGTTACCGCCTCAAAGATGTAGGGCAAGACCCATTCCACCATCAACGCATGCACCCGGATGATCACCTCAAGCTCCCTTATATCCGAACATTTCACATAGACGTCCTTGACGCCCTCCACCAACAGTGGAAACGGAAACTGCAAAAGCCTTGCTTCGCCGTCCGCATTTTTGATCTTCTTTTTGAATGAATGCTGCCTTAAGTGCAGCGTCGGTTGACAGACTGCAGGACAATTGATGTTGAAGAACGAATGTAGCTCCCCAACTGACCAACGCAGCACAAGGTCGTCCGAAATGTCTAAATCGAGCGCAGCGTAGTTCCTCTGCCTCGTGGTGACAGGCCTGAACCCCAGATGAGATAGGCACTCATGCGACGTGCTCTGGAATGCACTCAGCCTGTCCAGCGTCTGTAGGGAGCCAGCATTGGCTGGTGGGAACCGCGCAGCTTCTTTTCCGAGAGCTGCACGGGCCTGCTCATCGAAGGATGTACGATAATTATGGACAACCTCCTGTCCGTGCGAAACGAAATAGGATGCTTGCGCCCTGATAAGAGGGTCTGGCTCTGTCTCCCAATGACTGGACTTGGCGGTTTCCAACCATGTTTTCACTTCTTCAAAGCCTGCGCGCTTCGCAAGTTCAAGGCGCCTCTCGTTCAGCAACGCAGACTGGTAGTAGATTGACCGGCACTCGTCTGGATGACCTCTCAACACGGGTGCAGCGGTGACAAGGTATTTGCAAAGTTCCAGGTAACAAAGCTTGTGTACTGCAATGTCCTTCGGCCCAGATGCGAACTGGCTGAGATGTTCGCGATGGATATGGAATGCGTTGTAACCATGGGATGAAAGCACAGCCTCACATTCCGTGGACGCGCTAAACGCCGGCAGCCACCCATGCGCGATGGCGCCCAACCGCTCCAGCGTCAAAGGTCGTTGAGGCCGGGCTGCCATTATGCGCCCACGAAGCTGCTGGCGGGATAGCCCTGCATGAACAGCAGCGCACGCAGGCCGGCGTGCTCGATCTTGACCGATGCCTCGGCGGCCACGATCGGCTTTGCGTGGTAGGCGACGCCTAGGCCGGCGGCGCGGAGCATCGCCAGGTCGTTCGCTCCGTCGCCGACCGCCAGGGTGTCTGCCAATTCCACGCCGGCGGCGGCGGCGAACTCGTGCAGGGCGGCCAGCTTGGCGCTGCGGTCCAGGATCGGCTCGCCGACCGTGCCCAGCAGCGCCGTGCCGTCGTCCAGCAGCACGTTAGCCCGGTGATGGTCGAAGCCCAGCATGGCGGCGACCCGGCCGGTGAAGAAGGTGAAGCCGCCGGATACCAGCGCGGTGACGGCGCCGTGGGCGCGCATGGTGGCGACAAGCTCTCGGGCGCCGGGCATCAGGTGGGTGGCGGCCCAGGTTTCCTCCAATGCGGACAGGCGCAGGCCGCGCAGCAGGCCGACGCGGTGGCGTAGGGCGTCCGAGAAATCTATCTCGCCGTTCATGCTGCGGCGGGTGATGGCGGCGACCTGCTCGCCGAGGCCGGCGTAGGCGGCCAGCTCGTCGAGGGTTTCGCTGGTGACGACCGTGCTGTCCATGTCGGCGACCAGCAGGCGCTTGCGGCGGTTGGCGGTGGGGGTGGCGACGGCGTCCACCGGGGCGGCGTCGAGGGCGGCGTGGACCTGGTCCGGGTCGGGCAGGGTGGGGCAGGGGATGTCGGCGGCCTCGCCGGGGGACAGGGTGATTGCCGGGCCGCCGGAGATGGCCTCTCGCACGCGGGCGACCAGGGCGTCGGTCAGGGCGCCGGTGCCTTGCGGGGCGATCAGGGTTAGGGTGTGTTGCATGGGCGGGGCATGGCAGGGCTTGGGCGGCGGGGCAAGACACGGTGGCGCAAGGGTGGGGCAGGCCCTGATCGTCGCGGGGCCGACCTGCAGCGGCAAGTCGGCGCTGGCGATGCGGCTGGCGGCGGAGCTGGGCGGCACCGTCATCAACGCGGATTCCATGCAGGTATATCGCGAGCTGCGGGTGCTGACGGCCCGGCCGACGCCGGAGGATGAGGCGGTGGTGCCGCATGCCCTGTATGGCGTCCGGGCGGCGGCCGAGCCGGGCAGTGCGGCCTGGTGGCGTGGCGCGGCCTTGGCGGCGATGGAGGCGGCGGCCGGGGCCGGGCGGGTGCCGATCCTGACTGGCGGCACGGGGCTTTACCTGGCGTCGCTGACCCGGGGGATCGCCGACATTCCCGACCCTGGCGCGGAGGCCCGGGCGGAGGCGCGCGGCTTGCTGGCTGCGGAAGGGCCGGCGGCGCTGCATGCACGGCTGGCCGCTGCCGATGCCGACACGGCTGCGACGTTGCGGCCTAGCGACAGCCAGCGCATTGCCCGGGCCTGGGAGGTGCTGCGCGGGACTGGGCGCGGGCTGGCGGCCTGGCACCGGGCGGCGGCGGCGCCCACGGATGCGGCGTGGTCGTTTCGCATGGTGCTGCTGGACCCGCCGCGGCCGGAGTTGCGGGCGGCCATTGCCGGGCGGTTCGAGGCGATGCTGGAGGGGGGGGCGCTGGATGAGGTGCGGGCGTTGGTCGCGCAGGGATTGGACCCGGCGTTGCCCGCCATGCGCGCGCACGGGGTGCCGGAGCTGTCGGCGTTCCTGGGCGGGGAGATCACATTGGCCGAGGCTGCGCGCCGGGCGACGCTGGCGACGGGGCAGTACTTGAAGCGGCAGGCCACTTGGCTGCGCGGGCGGAGTCCGGTGGTCCCAGCGCTGACGCATACGATCTATGCGCGATACGCAGCCTGTACGCAATTTCCAGAAAGAGATTGGTGTGATTTAATGCGTTTCATTAATCTTGCGGGTTGACGCTGTGCAGCAAAGCTGCGAAGCCGACCGCCGAAGGGAACCCGACATGACTGCAGAAATCCAGCAATCCGGCGCCGATGTGCTGCTCCGCGCCCTGCGCGACCAGGGCGTCGAGGTTATCTTCGGCTATCCCGGCGGTGCCGTGCTGCCGATCTATGACGCCATCTTCCAGCAGAACAGCATCCGGCACATCCTGGTGCGGCATGAGCAGGCGGCGGTGCATGCGGCGGAGGGGTATGCGCGCAGCACTGGTAAGGTCGGCGTTGTGCTGGTGACCAGCGGGCCGGGGGCGACCAATGCGGTGACCGGGCTGGTGGATGCGCTGATGGACAGCATCCCGGTGGTCTGCCTGACGGGGCAGGTGCCGACGCACCTGATTGGCAACGATGCGTTCCAGGAGGCCGATACGACCGGCATCACCCGGCCGGCGACCAAGCATAACTACTTGGTGAAGCGGGGCGAGGACTTGGCGCGTGTGGTGCACGAGGCGTTCTACGTCGCCCGCACCGGGCGGCCTGGGCCGGTGGTGATTGATCTGCCCAAGGACGTGCTGATTGCACGGGCGCCGTATTCGCCGGCCAGCACGGCGCCGCACCGCAGCTACCGCCCGATTACCGAGCCTGATCCGGCGCAGATCGCCCAGGCGGTCCGGCTGCTGAAGGGCGCCAAGCGGCCGATCGTCTATTCCGGCGGGGGGGTCATCAATGCCGGGGATAAGGCGACGGAGGCGCTGCGGGCCTTCGTGCGGGCGACTGGGATGCCTTGCACCAGCACCCTGATGGGGTTGGGGGCGTATCCCAGCCCGGACCCGCAGTTCCTGGGGATGCTCGGGATGCACGGGACGTATGAGGCCAACCTGGCGATGCATGGCTGCGACGTGATGCTGAACATCGGGGCGCGGTTCGATGACCGGGTGACCGGGCGGCTCAATGCGTTCAGCCCCGGCAGCAAGAAGATACATTGCGACATTGATCCCAGCAGCATCAACAAGAACATCGCCGTGGACGTGCCGGTGGTGGGGGACGCGGCGCTGATCCTGCAGGCGTTGCTGGCGGCTTGGCATGCGGATGGGCAGGCGCAGGACCGGGCGGCTCTGGCGACCTGGTGGCGGCAGATTGACGAGTGGCGGGCGGTGGATAGCCTGGCGTTCCAGCAGGATATGACGCCGGGTGCGATCATCAAGCCGCAGTATGCCATCCAGCGGCTGTATGAGCTGACGCAGGCGGACCATGCGAAGACTGGGCGCGACACCTTCATCAGCACGGAGGTGGGGCAGCATCAGATGTGGGCGGCGCAGTATTTCCGCTTCGACAAGCCGAACCGGTGGATGACCTCGGGCGGGCTGGGGACGATGGGGTATGGGCTGCCGGCGGCGATGGGGACGCAGATTGCCCATCCCGATGCGCTGGTGATCGATGTGGCGGGCGAGGCCAGCATCCTGATGAACATCCAGGAGATGAGCACGCTGGCGCAGTATCGGCTGCCGGTTAAGGTTTTTATCCTGAACAACCAGTATATGGGGATGGTGCGGCAGTGGCAGGAGCTGCTGCATGGGAGCCGGTATTCGGAGAGCTACAGCGAGGCGCTGCCGGACTTCGTGAAGCTGGCGGAGGCGTTCCATGGGGTCGGGCTGCGGGCGACCGGGGTGGACGATCTGGACCGGGTGATCCTGGAGATGCTTGCGTCGGACCGTCCGGTGATCGCGGATGTCTGCGTGGACCAGAAGGAGAATTGCTTCCCGATGATTCCTTCGGGGGCGGCGCATAACGAGATGATCCTTGGGCCGGGGCAGCAGGCGCGGACGGCCAGCATCACCAATGAAGGCATGATGCTGGTATGAGCGTCGTGTTGGAGCCGGGGCAGCAGACCGCGACCATCAGCGTGCTGGTCGAGAACGAGGCGGGGGTGCTGGCTCGGGTGATCGGGCTGTTCAGCGGGCGGGGCTATAATATTGACAGCCTGACGGTGGCGGCGGTGGACCAGGATGGCGGGCGCAGCCGGATCAACGTGGTGACTTCGGGCACGCCGATGGTGATCGAGCAGATCAAGGCGCAGTTGGACCGGCTGGTGCCGGTGCACCGGGTGGCCGACCTGACGCGGGAAGGGGCGCACCTGTCGCGGGAGCTGGCGCTGATCAAGGTGGTCAGCTCGGGCGCCGAACGGTCGGAGGCGCTGCGGCTTGCCGATGCGTTTCGTGCGCGGGTGGTGGATGCTACGGTCGAGAGCTTTGTGTTTGAGCTGACGGGGGCGAGCGATAAGGTGGAAAGCTTTATTGCGCTGATGGCGCCGATGGGGCTGGCCGAGGTGTCGCGGACCGGAATTGCGGCGATTGCGCGCGGGACGCGGATGCTCTGATTGGCGGCTGGCTGTTGCCAGCACGTGCGGGCGGCTCTGACGGTGTAGGGCGGATCAGCGAAGCGCCATCCGCCGCACGGCCGCACTGGACAATGGCGGGAGGCGCTCCGCTTTCCCGCCCCACACGTGACCGGGCGGGGTGGTCGGGATTGGTGCGGGCAGCCTTGCGGTGCAGGCCCTAGCCAATCCCCCGCTACCCGGTAGAACCCCCACCCATTCCATATAACGAAAGAGGACTAACCCATGCGCGTCTATTACGACCGCGACGCCGACGTGAACCTGATTAGGGGTAAGCGGGTCGCTATCATTGGCTTCGGCAGCCAGGGGCATGCTCATGCCCTTAATCTTAAGGATAGCGGCTGCACCGAGCTGGCGGTGGGGCTGCGGCCCGGCAGCGTCGGCGTTGCCAAGGCGGAAGCCGCCGGGTTGAAGGTGATGGACCCGGCGGAATGCGCCAAGTGGGCGGATGTCGTCATGGTGCTGACGCCGGATGAGGGGCAGGGCGACCTGTATCGGGAGAAGCTTGGGCCGAACATGAAGGCTGGTGCGGCGCTGGCGTTTGCGCATGGGCTGAATGTGCATTTCAACCTGCTGGACCCTCGGCCGGATATTGACGTGTTCATGATCGCGCCGAAGGGGCCGGGCCATACCGTGCGCAGCGAGTATCAGCGGGGGGGCGGCGTGCCGTGCCTGGTCGCCGTGGCGCAGGACCCCAGCGGCAATGCGCTGGAGGTTGCGCTCAGTTATGCCAGCGCGGTTGGGGGCGGGCGTGCGGGCATCATTGAGACTACGTTTAAGGAGGAGTGCGAGACCGACCTGTTCGGCGAGCAGGTGGTGCTGTGCGGCGGCCTGGTCGAGCTGATCAAGGCGGGTTACGAGACGCTGGTGGAGGCGGGGTATGCGCCGGAGATGGCCTACTTCGAGTGCCTGCACGAGGTGAAGCTGATCGTGGACCTGATCTACGAGGGCGGCATCGCCAACATGAACTACTCGATCAGCAACACCGCCGAGTATGGCGAGTATGTTACCGGGCCGCGTATCGTGACGGCCGAGACCAAGGCGGAGATGAAGCGGGTGCTGGAGGATATTCAGTCGGGACGGTTTGCCCGGGACTGGATGCTGGAGAACCGCACCAACCAGGCCAGCTTCAAGGCGACACGGCGGCGGATGGGGGAGCATCCCATCGAGCAGGTCGGCGAGCGGCTGCGGGCGATGATGCCTTGGATCGCGCAGAACCGGTTGGTGGACAAGGCCAAGAACTAAGCCGCCTGCGGATCGTTGGACATGGCGTGAGCACGATGGAGGCTGCCGCCATGTCAGGTTTTAAGACCCTGCGACGCTTTGCCGTGCTGGCGGGGCTGTTGCCGCTCGGTGCTTGTTATGTGGCGCCGGGAGCGGTTGCGCCGTTTGGGGTGGCGGAGCCGACTGGCACTGTTTATGCGCCGCCGCCGGATGGGCGGGGGTATTCTGGGACCACCTGCGCCGCCGGTAATTATGTGTGCCCGGTGGCGCCGGGGCCGCTGGGGGCGCAGTGCAGTTGCCCTGGGCTGGGGGCGCCTTCGTTTGGGGTGATCCGGTAGGGGGGGGCTCTTTTCTCCCTCGCCCTGTGGGAGAGGGTTGGGGTGAGGGGGTCTTGGGGCACCGACTTGGGTGTTTTCGGCGCGGAGGGGCGGGCGTCCAGATTAGGCTAGGTTGGTGCTGGCCCTTCCCCCTCACCCCGACCCTCTCCCATAGGGAGAGGGGGAAGCAATCCCCCTCTTCGTGGCCGAGGTTGGATCGGTCCTACTTCACCGTTACGAATCTTAGCGGGAAGGTGTTGTCGGCTAGTTGCACCAGTTGGACGTTGGACTTTGCGGCCCATACCACCGTCTGCTGGTGCAGGGGGATGGCTGGGACCTGGTCGCGGATCATTGCCGAGGCTTGCTCGATCATCGCCTGGCGTTTGGTCTTGTCGGTTTCGACGGCGATGTGGTCCACCAGGGTATCGAAGTCCGGGTTGGACCAGCCGCCATCGTTGATGACGCCGCGGACGCCGTTGCGGGTGCCGAGCAGGTTGAAGAACACGTTGTGCGCGTCGTACGTATTGGGGGTCCAGCCCAGCATGTAGAAGCTGGTCTTGTATTCGGGGTTGTTGATCTCGGCGAAGTACTTCAGGCGGGTCTGCGCGTTCAGGGTCACGCGCACGCCGACACGCGCCAGCATCGCGGTCACTGCCTGGCAGATGGCCTCGTCGTTGATGTAGCGGTCGTTCGGGCAGTCCATCGTGACGCCGAAGCCCTGGGGGTAGCCGGCCTCGGCCAGCAGCTTCTTCGATGCTTCGGGGTCGTAGGGCAGACGTATGTCCGATGCCTCGGTGTAGCCGTTGACGCCGGGGCCGTACATCAGGCCGCTGGGACGGGACTGGCCGCGCATGACGCGGGACTGGATCGCCTTTATGTCAATGGATTGGTAGAATGCCCGGCGCACCCGGACGTCCTGGAACGGGTTCTTGCCCTTCACGTCGGACTTCAGCAGCTCCGGACGCAGCATGTCGAAGCTGAGGAAGATGGTGCGCAGCTCCGGCCCGATGAAGACATGGACGCCCTCGGTCCGGTTCAGGCGCTCGATATCCTGCGGCGGGACGGTGTAGATCATGTCCACGTCGCCCGACAGCAGGGCGGCGACGCGGGTGCTGGCGTTGCTGATGACGTTGAACTGCACGTCGGTGAGGTTGCCCTCGGCCTTGTCCCACCAGCTCGGGTTGTTCTTGAGGGTGGTGCGGCGGTCGGGCTCGCGGATGTCCAGGATGAAGGGGCCGGTGCCGTTGGCGTTGCGGGTGGCGAAGTTCTCGTCCTTGACCTTGCTGAGGTCCACCGGCTGGACGGCGTTGTGGGCCTCGCACCATGCCTTGGACATCATCACCCAGGTGGTGATCTCTTCGAGGAAGATCGGGTCCGGCACCTTGGTGATGAAGTCCACGGTGAAGTCGTCAATCTTCTTGACCTCCTTCACCGTCGCCAGGTTGGCGTTGAGCTGGCTGCCTGGTCCGATGACGCGCCCGTAGCTGAATACCACGTCGTCGGCGGTGAACGGCTCGCCGCCGTGGAACTTGACGCCGTGGCGGAGGTGGAAGCGCCAGGTGTCCGGGGTGGGCTGCTCCCAGCTTTCGGCCAGGGCCGGCTCGACCTTCAGGTTCTTGTCGCGGCGGACCAGCGGGTCGTAGATGTTCTGGGTAAAGGTCAGCAGGAACGTCTCGTTGCGGGTGTAGGGGTCCATCGAGTTGGCGTCGCCGTCGTTGGCCCAGCGGAAGGTGGCCGCATCGGCCGGGGCGGCGAAGGGGATCAGCCCGGCGGCAACGGTGCTGGCAAGGAGGGCGGCGCGCGCAAGTCGGGACAGGTGCATGGACTCTCTCATCATGGGACGAGGGACGATACGCACGGGCTGCGGGCGGCGTAAACAGAAAGGGCGGCCCTGGGGCCGCCCGTTCCATTATCGGCTGATGATCCGGCTCTATGCGGCGCGGAGGGCGGCCGGCAGTCCCTGGATGGCGTTGTCAATCAGGTGGCCGTCGGCTTCCGGCGACAGGCTGGTGCGGATCACCTCCCCTGCGGCGCGGGCGGCGAGGTCGGCGGCGGCCAGACGGACCTCGCTGACGGCGGCCTTCTCGGCGGAGGAGATGCGGTCCATCGCCAGCTTCTCGCGCCGGGCGGCGGAGGCCGCGGCTTCGGCGCGGGCGGCTTCGGCTACCCGCTGGGCCTCGGTGCGCGCCCGCTCCAGCATGGACTGGGCTTCGCGCAGCGCGGCCTCGCGCCGGGTGTTGGCGTCGGCCAGCATCGCCTCGGCTTCACGCCGCAGGCGGGAGGCCGCATCCAACTCGGCGCGGATGCCGGCGGCGCGGCCGTCCAGCAGCTTCGTGATGGCGTTCCACGCCTTGCCGCCGAAGATGAGGAAGAAGATGAAGAAGGAGACGCCGACCCAGAGGCGGGGATCGGCGAAGAAGCTGCCGTGCTCGTGCATGTCGGGGTTCCTAGCCGCGGGCCTGCATGGCGCTGCCGATGGCAGCGTCCAGGGCGGCGGCGTCCGCGGTCTGGCCTGTCAAGCGGTTCACGACGACGGCGGCCGTTTCGGTGGCGACCTGGCGCAGTGCGCCCATCGCCTGGGTGCGGGCGGCGCGGATGCGGCCTTCGGCCTCGGCAAGCTGCTGGTTCAGCCGCTCGTCGGCGACGCGGGATTGTTCGGCGGCTTCGGCCTTGGCCTGGGCCACGGCCTGGCTGATGCCGGCCTGAGCCTCGGCGGCGGCGCGGCGCCCGGCCTCGGTGATCTCCGCCACGGCGGCGTCGGACTGGGCCTTGGCGGCGCGGGCGCTGTCGAGGTCGCCGTTGATGCGCTCGGCCCGGTTCTCCAGCACGCCCGATACCTGCGGCAGGGCATAGCGCGCCAGCACGTAGTAGAGCACGCCGAAGATGATCGCCATCCAGACGACTTGCGCCAGGGTGAGCGGGTTCGAGAAGTCGAGCTGTGGCATCGCGCCTGCATCCTGGTGGTAGGAGGGGAACCGGCCAAGCGGCCGGTTCCAGGATCGGCTGTTAGGTGAACAGGATCAGGAAGGCGATCAGCAGGGCGAACAGCGCCACGGCTTCCGTCAGGGCGAAGCCCAGGATGCCGATCGGGAACACGGCGTCGCGCGCCGACGGGTTGCGGGCGACGGACGTGACCATCGCCGCGAAGATGTTGCCGATGCCGATGCCCACGCCCGCAAGCGCGATCACGGCCAGGCCGGCCCCGAGGGCCTTTGCAGCGAGAACGTCCATTCGATCAGTCCTTTGTTGATGTGTGGGTAGGGTGGTCCACGCGGGCGCCGGGTCCTGTGTTTAGTGCAGGTGTACGGCGTCGTGCAGGTAGATGCAGGTCAGGATGGCGAAGACGTAGGCCTGCAGAGCAGCGACCAGCAGCTCGAAGCCAACTAGCACGACGTTGAGGGCCAGCGGCAGGATGCCTGCAGCGGTGCCCAGCGCGCCGGCGCCGGCGAGCAGCACGACGAAGGTTGCGAATACCTCGAACATGACGTGCCCGGCGACCATGTTGGCGAACAAGCGGATGGACAGCGAGACGGGGCGGGAGAGGTAGGAGATGACCTCGATCGGGATGATGAGCGGCGCCAGCAGCTTCGGCGCGCCTTCCGGGAAGAAGTAGCTGAAGAAGTGCAGCCCGTGGATGCGCAGGGACACCACGGTCACGATCACGATCACCATCAGCGCCAGCCCGAAGGTGACGGCGATGTGGCTGGTGTAGGTGAAGCTGTAGGGCAGCAGGCCCAGCAGGTTGCCCATCAGCACGAAGAAGAACAGGGTGAAGATGAACGGGAAGAACCGCTTGCCTTCGGGTCCGATGCTGCCCTCGGTCATGCTCAGCAGGCCGGAATAGGAGATTTCCGCCAGAGACTGCAGCCGGCCCGGCACCACGGCGCGGTTGCGCATGCCGTAGTAGAGGGTGCCCAGGATCAGGGCGCCGGCGAACAGCATCATCAGGTTGGAGTTGGTGAAGTTGACGGACCGCCCGAGGGCGCCGAGGGCCGGGTGCAGCTCGAACTGGCCGAGTGCGTCAATCTTGCTGTTTGCTTCGGCCGCCAACGTCCTGCTCCCTCAACCCTTCTTCGGCATCATCAGACGCCAAACGTTCGCCACTCCGGCCGCGCCGCCCAGCAGGACGAACAGGCCGATGAAGATCGGCGTCGTCCCGAGCCAGCGGTCAAGTCCCCATCCGATCAGCACCGCAACCGCCAGGGCCGACACCAGCTCGACGCCGACGCGGACGCCGATGCCCATCGGGCTTGCGGTCCCGGCCTGGTTGGGCGCGGGTGCCGGGTTGCTCAGGGCCTGCTTGGCCTGGGCCGCCTTCAGCCGGTCTTCGAACGAGCCGCCATCCTCTGTCGCCATGCGCGTCCCTTGGCAGTCCCGGAGTTGTGCGGGAACCGTGTCGGGACGGCGCGGGGGTAGCTAACGGGGGGTGGGGGGGCTGTCAAGAAGCTGGGGAGGTTGGGACTCCCGGCTTGGATGCCGGCATCCGTCGAGAGTGGGCTTGGCCAGGTTCTACGTGAAGCGGGATGGAGCGCGTGTCGTGTGCCCGTTAAGATGGGCCATGTACCAGATCACGACGCCCGGCTACCGCAAGAGCGATCATGCAATGCGGTGGGCGTTGCCGGATCGGGTGTTCTTTGCCTGCGGCGCCTGTCACGTCCTGGCGCACGTGTTCCTCGAAAGGTATGGCGACCAGGATGTTGAGGCGCTTTGGATCAAGCCTGCGCCGGGCTTTTCTGGAAACCACATCGTCGTGGATGGCGGGTCCTGGGTTTTCGATTACCACGGCTACTCCGACCGAGAGTTCTTCCTGCACCACACGTTCAGGAAGGCAAGGCGGTGGTGGCCCGGTTGGCATGCAACCCTGGTCCCGCTGCCTCGTGACGTGCTGATTTCGGAGGCCAGGTCACGGGCCTACGATGGTCTGTGGCTGCGGGAACCAGGTCAGTTCCTTTATGATGCCCTACCCCGCGCCTGGGCTTACCTGGGCCGATTTCCGCCGCCACGGGAGCGAACTGCCCCAGTGTTTGCTTCGTGGTGATCCGCGTTGCGAGCAGTGCCGATCTCGCCGAGGTGCTTGTGCTCCTCCGGCATCTCAGCCCGAATGACCCCGCTCCCGATCCGGCGAAAGCGGAAGCGGCATGGGTGGCTCTTCTTGGATCGAAGCTGACCACGGTGTTCGTTGCGGATGGTGGGAACGGTTTAGCATCAACCTGCATGCTTGCGGTCATCCCCAACCTAACGCGGGGCGCGAAGTCCTTCGGCGTTATCGAGAATGTTGTGACGCATCCGGGCCAGCGACGGGCCGGATTAGCCCGCGCCATCCTTGCGGCTGCGCTGGATGCTGCCTGGAACGCGGGCTGCTACAAGGTCATGCTGGCGAGCGGGCGCGACGAAGACACGCTCCGCTTTTATGAAAAATGCGGCTTCAAGCGTGGAGGCAAGACGCACTTCGAGGCCCGCCGCTTGTAGGACCGCTTTGGGTCAGGAGCCTGCATTCGAGCTGAGATGCTGCCGGCTGGACGCTGCCCGCCTCTTAGCTTGCGCCCCCGCTCCCCTGCCCCTAGGTTGCGACCCAGGTCCGGGGCGTGGCGCAGCCTGGTAGCGCGCGTGTTTTGGGTACACGAGGCCGCCGGTTCGAGTCCGGCCGCCCCGACCAGTCCATTCTTTGAGGGATCATCTGATGCGTGCCCGGATTTTCCAGCGGCCGAAGACCTCCATGCAGTCGGGACAGGCCCATTCGGGCAACTGGGTGCTGGAGTTCCAGCCCGCTGAGCGCGAGCTGAACGACCCGCTGATGGGCTGGTGGGGCAGCAGCGACACGCTTGGCTCCGTCCGCCTGCGGTTCGACACGCCCGAGGACGCCAAGGCGTATGCGGAGAAGCATGGCATCGCCTATGACGTCGAGGCGCCGCCGGCGCTGCGCCCGGTGAAGCCCAAGGCGTATGCCGACAATTTCCGTTATGGACGCAGTGAAAACTGGACGCATTAGCTGTATAGCTGACGGCGAGCGCCCTTAGCTCAGTTGGATAGAGCGGCGGCTTTCTAATCCGCATGTCGGGGGTTCGAATCCCTCAGGGCGCGCCATCCCATATTCTGGACGGCCCATGAACCGCCTGATCGCCGCGATGCTGTTCCTGTCTGCCGCTGCCATGCCGTGCTGGGCCGGGGAGGCGCTGGACGCCATCCGGGCGCGCGGCGTGCTGCGCGTCGGCACGACTGGGGACTACAAGCCTTTCAGCTTCCGGCAGCCGGACGGCAGCTACACCGGCGCCGACGTCGTCCTGGCCGGGCGGCTGGCGGACCGGCTGGGGGTCAAGCTGCAGATCGTGCCGACGGCCTGGGCGTCGCTGCTGCCGGACTTTGCCGCCGGGCGGTATGACGTGGCGATGGGCGGGGTGTCGGTGACGCCGCCGCGGGCCGAGAGGGGCATGTTCTCCACCGTCACCTTCGTGGACGGCAAGCGCCCGGTGGCGCGCTGCGCGGACCAGGACCGCTTCGTCAGCGTGGAGGCGATAGACCAGCCGGGCGTCCGCGTCGTCGTGAACCCCGGCGCCACCAACGAGGAGTTCGCCCGCGCCCGCTTCCCGCACGCGGCGCTGAGGGTGCATCCGGACAACGCCACCGTGTTCGACGAGATCGTCGCCGACCGCGCCGACGTGATGGTGACGGACGGGATCGAGGTGGACCATCAGAGCTTCCTGCACCCGGAACTGTGCCCGGCGCACGTGCCCGCGCCGTTCACCCGGCTGGAGAAGGCCTACCTGCTGCCGCGCGACCCCGACCTGGCCGTGCTGGTGAACGCCTGGCTGGCCGACGAGCGCAGCAGCGGCGCGTTCGACCGCATCATGACGGCGGCGCAGCGGGAGCCGTAGCGGCGCGGGCTGGCGGCGTTGGCCCAGCCTGGGGCCGCGGCCCAGCGTGCGGCGGCGAAGTGCTGAACGGAGATTGCCGGACGATCCGCCTCCGCTGATTGTGCGGAGACCTTCAAGCCGGGGCAGCGTTACCAGTCGCTATGCATCTCCTTTGTCAAGGCGCATCCAATGCCCGACCATAATCCGTCTGCCGCTGCCTACATCGAGCAGCATGACATACGCATCACCATCAACGGGACGGAGCATTCCCGCAGCGTCGCCCCCTGGACCACCTTGCTGGACCTGCTGCGCGAGGACCTGCATCTGACCGGCAGCAAGAAGGGCTGCGACCACGGCCAATGCGGTTCCTGCACCGTGCTGGTGAACGGCGAGCGCAAGAATGCCTGCCTGCTGCTGGCGGTCATGCAGGACGGCGCGCATGTCACCACCGTCGAGGGCCTGGCTGGCGACGACGGCTCGCTGCATCCGGTCCAGGATGCCTTCATCGAGCATGACGCGTTCCAGTGCGGCTACTGCACTCCGGGCCAGATCTGTTCGGCGGTGGCGTTGCTGCAGGAGGGGCGGGCGAAGACCGAGGCCGAGATACGCGAGGCGATGAGCGGCAACCTGTGCCGCTGCGGCGCCTACCCCAACATCGTCCGGGCAATCCAGCACGTGATGGAGCATGCGGCATGAACCGCTTCAGCTATGCCCGGGCGGCGGATGTGCCGGGCGCGGTGCGCGAACTGGCGACCCCGCGGGCAAAGGTCATCGCGGGAGGCACCAACCTCATTGACCTGATGAAATACAACGTGGAGGCGCCGAGCCGGCTGGTGGACATCACCCGCCTGCCGGGGCTGAGCGACATTGACCAGGTGGATGGCGGGCTGCGCATCGGCGCGCTGGTCAGCAACACCGCGCTGGCGACGCATCCGGATGTCATGGAGCGGTATCCGCTGCTGTCCACCACCATCCTGCATGGCGCGTCGCCGCAGCTCCGCAATGCCGCCAGCACCGGCGGCAACCTGCTGCAACGGACCCGCTGCTACTATTTCTATGACCCGGCGACTCCCTGCAACAAGCGGGAGCCTGGCTCGGGCTGCCCGGCGAAGGAAGGGTTGAGCCGGGTCCATGCCATCCTGGGCGCGTCGGACGCCTGCATTGCCACCCATCCCAGCGACATGTGCGTTGCGCTGGCCGCGCTGGCCGCCACGGTGCAGGTGACGGGTCCGGGCGGCGACAGGACCATCGAGTTCGCCGACTTCCATCGGCTGCCGGGGGACACGCCGTGGCAGGACACCAACCTGGCGGCTGACGAGATCGTCACCTCGGTGACGCTGCCGGCGGACGGCGCAGCGTTTGCCGGGCACCATACCTACCTGAAGCTGCGTGACCGGCATTCGTATGCGTTCGCGCTGGTGTCGGTGGCGGCTGGGTTGCGGATGGATGGGGGCATGGTGGCGGAGGCGCGGATCGCTCTGGGCGGCGTGGCGCATAAGCCCTGGCGGGATACGGAGGCGGAGAACCTGCTGCGCGGGCAGGCGCCGGGTCCGGAGGTGTTCGGACGCGTTGCCGACCACATCCTGCGGGATGCCAAGGGCTATCCTGGCAACAGCTTCAAGATCGGCTTGGCGCGGCGGGCCGTGGTGCGGGCGTTGCAGCAGGCTGCGGCCGGCACGCCGCAGCCGCCGGCCGACAAGCACTACCAATAAGGAGGCATACCATGCCTGATACGCACATCCTCGTCGGCACGCCGCAGCGCCGGGTTGACGGACGCGCCAAGGTCACCGGCGCCGCGACCTATGCCGGCGAGTTCTCCACGCCTGGCTTGCTGCACGGCTATGTCGTGAGCAGCTCGATTGCCCGGGGCCGGATTGCGGGCGTTGACGCCGCCGCTGCGCTTGCCGTGCCCGGCGTCGTGCAGGTGTTCACGCACGAGAACCGGCCGAAGACCGCCTACCTTGACCGGAACTGGCAGGACCAGGTGGGGCCGCCGGGCCATACGTTCCGTCCGCTGTATGATGAGCATGTCCATTACAGCGGGCAGCCGGTCGCGCTGGTGGTGGCGGAGTCGTTCGACCTGGCCCGGCACGCCGCCGGGCTGGTGCGGGTTGCATATGACACCGAGGCGCACGAGACCAACCTGGAGGCTGTCCGCGGCGACGCCTACGATCCGCCGAAGAAGCGCAGCGGCATTAACCCGCCGCCCAAGCCGCGCGGCAACGCGGCGGCGGCGTTTAAGGAATCGCACTCGCGGGTCGAGAACGAGTGGACCATCGCGCCCGAGCACCACAACGCGATGGAGCCGCACGCCACCACCGTCGAGTATCACGACGGTTCCCTGGTGGTCCACGACAAGACGCAGGGCGTGCAGAACTCGCAGGCCTTCATCGCCGGGGTGTTCGGGCTGTCGAGCAGCAAGGTGCGGGTGGTGACGCCGTATCTCGGCGGCGGCTTCGGGTCGGGGCTGCGGCCGCAGTATCAGGTGGTGCTGGCGGTCATGGCGAGCCTGGCGCTGGAGCGGTCGGTGCGGGTGGTGCTGACGCGGGACCAGACCTTTACGTTCACCTACCGTCCGCAGACCATCAACAGCCTGGCGTTGGGCGCCGATCCCGATGGGGTGCTGCATGCGCTGACGCATGAGGCGGTGCAGGGCACCAGCCAGTATGAGGACCATCAGGAGGTCGTCGTGAACTGGTCCGGCGCGCTGTACAACACGCCGAACACCACGCTGACCTACAAGCTCGCCAAGCTGGATACGGCGACCCCCGGCGACATGCGTGCGCCTGGCGCACCGCTCGGGCTGTTCGCGATGGAGAGCGCGATGGACGAGCTGGCATACTTGACTGGGGTAGATCCGGTGCAGCTTCGTTTGCGCAACTACTCGGAGGAGGACCAGACCACCAACAAGGCCTATTCCAGCAAGGAACTGAGGGCTGCCTACCAGTTGGGCGCGGAGCGGTTTGGTTGGAGCAAGCGCAACCCGGAGCCGCGCTCGATGCGCGAGGGCCGGGAGCTGATCGGCTGGGGCATGGCGAGCGGCATGTGGGAGGCGCAGATGATGAAGACCTCGGCGTCCGCCAAACTGTTGCCGACCGGGAAGCTGGAGGTGTCGTGCGCCACGTCCGATATCGGCACCGGCACCTATACTATCCTGACGCAGATCGCGGCGGAAACGCTGGGATTGCGGATGGAGGACGTGGTGGTGCGTCTGGGCGACAGCGACCTGCCGAAGGCGCCGGTCGAGGGCGGGTCTTGGACTGCGGCCTCGGCGGGGACCGCGGTGCAAATGGCTTGCATGACGGTGCGGGAGAAGCTTTTCAAGCGGGTGCGGGGGTTGGCGGACTCGCCGTTGGGCAATGCCGACCTGGATCATGCGTGGTTCTCGGGTGGCCGGGTGGCGATGCGGCAGGACCCATCGCGTTATGTCACGATCGCCGATGCGATGGCCGACGCCGACCCGATCGAGGCGGAGGAAACGGCCAGCACCAGCCAAATCAGCAAGCTGCGCTATGTCGGCTATACCCACTCCGCAGTGTTCGTGGAGGTCCGGGTGGACGAGGAGCTGGGCAGCGTGCGGGTGACCCGGGTGGTGGACGCGGTGGCGGCGGGGAAGATCCTGAACCCGCAGACGGCGCGCAGCCAGGTGCTGGGCGGCGTGGTGTTCGGCATCGGCATGGCGCTGGAGGAGGAGAGCATGGCGGACCACGGGCTTGGCCGCTTCATGAACCACAACCTGGCCGAATACCACATCCCGGTAAACGCCGACGTGCCGGACGTCGAGGTGATCTTCGTGGATGAGCACGACGAGATCGTCAGCCCGATCGGCGTGAAGGGATTGGGGGAGATCGGCATCGTCGGCACTGCGGCGGCCATCGCCAATGCGATCCACCATGCCACCGGCAAGCGGATGCGGCACCTGCCGATCACGATAGACAAGGTGCTGGCCTGACGCATTGGTGCGGCAGCCCGCCGGTTAGTGCTGGCGGGTTGCTGATACTTCAATGTTTACCACAAAAAGTGTGTCCTGGAGACAACATCCGGATTTAGTCAGAGTACGCCGGCGCAAAACGAGGGTGGTTGGCAGCGAGTCGGCAAGTACTTGCGTGTCTTGATTGCGCCGATTTTCGGCCATAGCCGCCCTGGCGCATTTTCTTGTTTCCGCTCGGCCATTCTGATGTTAATTGGTCCAACATTCTCACCTACGTGTGACGATCGGATGCGATGGACAGCATGGTGGCGAGATCTTGACAGCCTTGGCACGCGATTTTCCTCCGGATGAACTGGCGATGCGGCTTGGCCAGCAGGAGTTGGTTGCTGGTCTTGGGCTGTTTGCGCTTGAAGCGCTGTCTATCGCCGTCGTTTTCAATGAAGCCTGCCGGGTTGCTGCGCTCGGGCTGCAGACCGAGTTTGCGAAGGTGTTGCGCCCGAGGCCTGAAGCCGGTGATCTCCTGGTGATCGCCGGCGTCGGCTGGCGCCCCGGCGTGGTCGGCCATGCCACCCTTGGCTCGCACATGGACAGCCCCGCCGGCTTCGCGCTGCACAGCAAGCAGCCTGTGCTGTCCAACGATCTGCGGAGCGAGAGCCGGTTCCAGGTGCCCACGCTCCTGGAGGAGCATGGAGTGCAGAGTGCGATCAATGTCCCGATCGGCGCTGCTGGGCGGGACGCCTATGGCGTGCTGGAGGTGGACAGCACGGCTCGGCACGACTTCGTGGCCGCTGACACCATGTTCCTGCAATCCCTGGGCAATGTGCTCGCTGCGGCGGTGATCCGCTCCGACATGGACCAGGCGGCGCGGCGGCAGGAGGCCCTGGCGCGGCAGGTGTTCGAGAGCAACCCAGACTGCGTCAAGGTGCTGGACCTGGAAGGCCGGTTGCTGGCGATGAACGTCAATGGCGCCCTGGCGGTTGAAGCTGCTGATCCAAACGAGCTGGTCGGCACGATGTGGCCGGACTGGTGGCCGGACGAGTCGCGGCCGATGGTCCGGGGGGCTGTCGCCGATGCCGGGCGAGGTGCGATCAGCCGTTTCACCGCTGCAACCCGCAACCACGCCGGGGTTGCGGTGTGGTGGGACGTGCTGGTCGCCCCTGTGGTGAACGGGGATGGACGGCCGTTCCGGCTGGTTGCCATGTCCCGCAACGTCACCGACCGGGTCGAGAGCGAGCGGGCGAAGGATGCGCTGCTGCGGGACAAGGACCTGCTGATGCAGGAGGTGCATCACCGGGTGAAGAACTCGCTGCAGCTCGTCCGCACCTTGCTGCAACTGCAGGGCCGGTCGGCCAGCGATGAAACCCGGGCGCGGTTGGAGGAGGCCGCTGGGCGCATCATGACGATCGGCACGGTGCACCAGCGCCTGTATGAGGGCGGGTCGGTCGTGGAGACCGACGCCGCCGCCTATTTGGGGGCGCTGATTGCTGACATACGGACCATGCTGGCGGACCCCGCTGGCGGACGCGAGATCGTGCTGCAGGCCGAGCCGATGATGCTGACAGCCGACCAGATGACTCCACTGGGTCTCGTGGTGTCTGAACTCGTGACCAATGCGCTGAAGTATGGCGAGTCCGGGGTGAAGGTGGGCCTGCGGCGAGTGCCGGCGGGGCTGGAGGTTGCGGTCGAGGACGGCGGCAAAGGCTTTCCGGAGGCGTTCGACCCTGGGCGCAAGTCTGGCCTGGGAATGCGCCTGATTGCAGCCTTGGCCAAGGGCGAGGGCATCAACGCGATCAAGGTGGACCGCAGCGTGCCGCGCAGCCGCGTCGTGGTGACTATGACGCTGTAGGCGGTTGCGGCGGTCTGTGCCGAAACGCCGGCGCTGACCGTCCCGGCTTCGTGTTGCGCGAGTGCATGTTTTCAGGTTGCCGGTACTCAGGGCTCGGGCCAGGCCGATGTCTGCCCTAGCCTGCCAGCTCGACCACCACCGGCACGTGGTCCGATGGCTGCCCCTTGTCGCGTTCCGCCCGGTCCGGGGCCGCGGACACCAGCCGTTCCGCCAGGTCCGGCGACAGCAGCGCGTGGTCTATCCGCAGGCCCAGGTCCCGCGGCCAGGCGCCGGATTGGTAGTCCCAGAAGGTGTAAACCGGCCCATCCGGCTGCACAGCACGCAGCGCGTCCGTCAGGCCCAGCCACAGCATGGCGCGGAACCGTGCCCGGGTCTCGGGACGCACGAGCGCATCCGTGGGGGAGATGGTGTTCGGGGCGAAGTCCACGTCGGCCGGGCATACGTTGTAGTCCCCGGCGAACATCGCGGGCTGGTCGGCGTCCAGCAGCACCCGGGCACGCGCGGCGAGCGCCTCCATCCACGACAGCTTGTAGGCGTAGCCGGCGTCGCCGCCGGAGTTGCCGTTCGGCAAGTACAGGTTGCCGACCGTGATGCCGCCGGCCTGGACTTCGAGGTAGCGCGCCTGGGCGTCGCCGTCCGGTAGGCCGGGGAGGGTGCGGGTCGTTACCTCGATGGGGATGCGGGATAGGATCGCTACGCCGTTGTAGGATTTCTGGCCAACGATTTCGGCCTGGTAGCCGGCGGCCTCGAACGCCGCGGTTGGGAAGCTCGCGGCCTCGCACTTGATCTCCTGCAGCAGCAGGAGATCCGGTTGCACGCGGGTCAGCCAGTCAGTGACCAGCCCCTCGCGGATGCGGATGGAGTTGACGTTCCAGGTGGCGATTTTCATGTCTGTGGGATTA
>DASWOJ010000482.1:0-18799 GCA_036398775.1 Acetobacteraceae bacterium | reverse complement strand
CCCGCCTGGCGTGACCGAGAGCACCGGGCGCCGGCCGGCTCCGGCCAGCCAGTGGTTCATCTGTGCGGCGCATGCCTACGTCGCGGCACTGACCGCGGCGGGGGCGGAGGGTCCGTTGTATGACGTGGACATGCGGCTGCGGCCGTCCGGCAACAAGGGTCCAGTTGCGGTGTCGCTCGCCGCCTTCCGGCAATACCATGCCCAGGATGCTTGGACCTGGGAGCGCATGGCCTTAACCCGCGCCCGCGTCGTTGCCGGCGGACCGGCCATGCGCGCCCGGGTGGAGGCCGCCATCGCCGAGGCCCTGGCTGTATCGCGCGACCCTGCGGCGACCCTGGCCGACGCCGCCGCGATGCGCGGGCGCCTGCTGCGCGACCTGCCGGCAGCCGGCCCCTGGGACACCAAGCTGCGCCCCGGCGGCGGGATCGAGGTCGAGTTCATCGCGCAAACCCTGCAGCTCGTCCACGGCATCCATGCGGGCTGCCAGGCGACGCGGGACGGCCTTCAGGCCCTTGCGGCGGACGGTCGCCTGTCCCGGGCCGATGCGGCGATGCTGACGGAGGCCGGCCGCCTGTGGCGCACGGTGCAGAGCATGGTCCGCATCACCGTCGGGCGCGGCGGCGCCGACTTGCCGCCTCCCGCAGCGGAGGCGCTGCTGCGCGTCGCCGGCGGCGGCCTGGACCTGCCAGCCCTGCGTGCCACCATGGACGCGACGGCGGCGCAGGTCCGCAGCGCATTCATCAGGCACATCGGAGTTCCAGAATGAGCATTGCCGAGGGCGACGCCGCGCCGGCATTCGAGATGCCGGCCAGCAACGGGCGCACTGTCAGCCTGGCTGGGCAGCAGGGCCGGCCCTTCGTGCTGTACTTCTACCCAAAGGCTGACACCCCCGGCTGCACCAAGGAGGCTCAGGCATTCCAAGAGGCCCTGGGCGACATGGCCGGCATCGGCGTAGACGTGATCGGCGTGTCCAAGGACCCGATGAAGGCCATCGAACGATTCGCCGAGAAGTATTCGCTCACCTTCCCGCTCGCCTCCGATCCCGGCGGCGTCACCGAGGCGTATGGGGCGTGGGTCGAGAAGTCCATGTATGGCAAGACATACATGGGGATAGACCGCAGCACGGTGCTGGTTGACCGGTCCGGCCGGATCGCGCGCATCTGGCGCAAGGTGAAGGTGCCCGGCCATGCCGCGGACGTGCAGGCTGCGGCGCGGGCGTTGACGTAACCGGCGTAGGGCGGATAAGCGCAGCGCCATCCGCCGAACCGTGGCGGCGAGCCTTCCGAACCTCCGCGCAACCTTTGGCGGGAGGCGCTTGGCTTTCCCGCCCTAGGTTCTGTAATGCCGCTTGCTGACAACTTTTGCCGGGTCTTGCGACGCTATCCCAGCAGCGGCACCGCCGCAGCAACCGCCACGCCTAGGGCCGAGGGCAGCACCAGCAGCGCCGCCCCGCGCGACACCGGCCAAGCCCGCCACGCCACCACGCCGCCCGCCAGCACGGCCAGAACGCCGCACACCGTCGCCGCCGTTCCAAGATCATCCAGCAGCGCCAGCGGATACAGCGCCGCTGCCGCCCAAAACAGGTCGAGCGCCCCGCCCCGGCCACTGCCGCGCAGCCAGTGCCGCGCCAATCCCAGCAACGCGAACAGCGCAATGCCCGCCAGGACCGGCCACAATGGGGACACGCCCTCGGGCAGCACGTCGTCGGTCATCCATCCGAGCGTGAGGCACACCGCCGGCGCCACCAGCGCCCCGGCGGCATAGACCAGCACGGCATAGGCCGGCCGCTCCCCGAATGCGCCCTGGCCGATGGCCCGCAATTCCGTCGCCAGGGCCACCGCGATGCCCAGCACCAGCACCAGCCCGGCCGCATGGACGCCATAGGTCAGATCGAACTCGCCGCGCAGCACCCGCATCGGGTCTATATTGGTGGCGAAGCGATACCAGGCGAACTCGACCCCCAGCGTCACGGCCGCCGCTGCAACGGCGAGGCCGAGCAACGGCAGCCAGCCGCGGTCCCGGCCCACCGGCAACTGGCGCCAGATCATCAGCCAGGTGAACACCCCCGCGGCCACCGTCGCCGCCGAGACGTCCGCCTTGGATTGCAGGAAGAAGTGGGCCGCCGCCAGGACGCTGATGACGTAGGCCCACTTCTGCAGCCGCTTCCACTTGGCGCCGAGCCGCTTGACCCAGTAATCGGACGATGTCCAGGTCAGCACGACCAGGCCCAGGAAGGCAACGAAGCCGATGGTCAGATAGAACCGCACCGCGATCTCCGTCACCACCGTCAGCAGCCGCCAGTTCTGGTCGGCGACATACAGCAGCAAATGCAGCCCGGCATACGTGCCCGCAGCGATGCCGATCTGCCGCCGCACGACGACCAGGTTCGGCAGGCCGAATACCGCCTTGGCCGGAGTCACCGTCAGCGCCGCCATCAATATCCAGACCGCCCAGTAGCCGGTCGAGTGGATCGCCGCATTCAACGGACGCGCGCCCAGCAGCCCGGCGCCCCAGCGACAGGCCAGCCAGGCCGCCGGCAGCAGCAGCAGCGCGAACACCGCGGCCCGCAAGGTGTCGAAACGCCCGCGCCGGTCCGTCCAGGGCGCACGCTCCGCCAGGAACCGTTCATAGGGAGTCCGGGCCGGCGTGGACCGCGCGAGGCCGCTCATCGGGGCGTCCGGGAATTGGTATGGGCGTAACCCGGCGGCACCGTGAACACTGCCGGGTCCTGCGTTCCATAGGCGACACGGTCGGCCACCACGAGCAGTTGGGCGCCACGCCGGGCACGCAGCATAACGCCGTCATCGGTGAAGCAAGCCAACGTGGGCAGCCCAGCGGTGTCTGTCGTTTCCCATTCGGTGCAGGTCAACCCGGCCACCTGGTCCGTTCCACGGCGGACGAAGCGGGCGCTGCCCTGGCCCGACGGAACACCGCCCGGCGCTGCGCTGGCAGGGGCAGGCATGTCCAGCACCGCATGTTCGGCGTCGCTGACCATCGCAAGCGTGCGGGCACGGTAGTCAACGATGGCGTAAACGCCGGGGGTCGGCGTATCCACCCGCAGGCGCTGGTCAGAGGCAAGGAACCTAGACCGCTGCTGCACCACCCTATCCCCCTGCCCCGCCCGGTAAGTCACGTCCACGTCGCGCGTCGGCGTCGTCGGCGGCCGGTCCTGCGCCCATGCCGGAGCAGACGCTGCCAGCATCGCTACCAGGAGGCCGGCCCGGTTCCTCACTGGCGGCCGAAGCCTGCGAGGTCCAGGGCGAAGTAACCCGGCGGCGCCGTGAACAGCCTCGGCGCGACCTCCCCATACTGTACGCTGGTGGCCGTGAAGCTGCCCTTACGCCCGTCCACCGCGCCGTCGGCCCGCAATGCCACGCCATCCGCCGTCAAGCAGACCGTGCCGGCGCCACGCTTCGACTCCACATCCCAGTTCGTGCAGGCTATGCCGGCGACGGCGCCAGCGCCGCGCCGGGTCAGCCGCGCGCCGGCCAGGGTCAATGGCTGCAAGTCCCGCTCGCGCACCGGCAGGGCGACAGCGGCACGCATCGCGTCATCGAGCATGGTGGCGGTGTGGTTCGGCAGGTCCACGAGCACGGCTTGCGGACGCCCCTCGGCTTCGGCCCGCAGGCGCTGGTGGGCGGCGTCCCAGGACAAGCGCAGCGGGCCGTCAATGCCGCCGGGAATGGCGGACGCAGCCGCACCCCCGACCCGGTAGGTGACTGTCACGTCGCGGCTGGGCTGCAGCAACGGCCTGTCCTGCGCCGCCGCCGTACTTGCAGCAGCAAGAAGCGCCAAGGCGGACAGGCAAGAGGCCAGCGGCATCATGGCTCGGTTCCGCTGCCCCCGGCCCCGCCTGGCCCGGCCATATGGTCAAATCCTGGAGGAGGCAGGAAGTCGGAGGCAGGCGCCGGGGTGTAGGATACGCTGATGGCCTCGATGCTGCTGCGCTTTCCCTCGGCGTCCATGCTGACGGAGCGGAGCAGCACGCCTTCGTCGGTCACGCAAACGACCGCGCGGTTGCCGTCCAGCAGCACGTCCCAAGAGGTGCAGCGCACGGTGGCGACGGCATCAACGCCGCGCCGGGTGAACTTCATGCGGCTGTTCAGCAAGAACTGGTCCTGCACGCCGGGCTGATACGGCAGGTCCATGACCATCAGTTCCTCCGGCACCACCATCGCCATCCGATGCTCGGCCTGGTTGACCAGCATGTATGTCCGGTCAGGCATGTCTATCCGCATGGCGACAGCGTCGGCAAGGGTGGTGATCCGCACCTCGATCGGCGGGCTGCCACGGGCAGAGATGCGATACAGCACGGACGCCTCACGCACCGGCAGCAGCGGCGGCTGGACGGGCGCCCCCGCACGCGCAGCGGGCGCTGCCGGCTGGGCGGGCGCGGGATCACCAAGACTGGGCTGCGCGGGAGCAGGCTGGGCAGCCGCCATGGCGACGGTCCACGGACCAGCACTTGCCAAGGCGGCTGCGGTCAAGACGGCCATCATCCTCATGCCGGCACGTCTCCGGCCAGGGCAGCAGCCGACGGCGCCGCACCAGGAACAGACCCGCGCGCGGCGGATTGGGCGTAGAGCATCCTGATCGCCTCCTTCAGGGCCGCCGGATCAGGGGCAGCCAGCCATTGCGCCGGCGTCGCAATGGCAATGGCAAGCTGGGCCTTGTAACGGTCCCGCGGTATCTCGTCCGCCCCGAACTGCGCCAGGTGGTTGGTCACGAACTGAGTGTCCAAAAGGGCATATCCGCCCATCCGCATCCGCGCCACCAGGTGGACCAGCGCCACCTTGGACGCATCGCGTGCCGTGCTGAACATGCTCTCGCCAAAGAACACGCCGCCTACCGACACGCCATACAGCCCGCCGACCAGCACGCCATCCCGCCGGCACTCGACGGAGTGGGCGTGACCCATCCGGTGCAGGACGCCGAACAGCCGTTCGATATCCGCGTTGATCCAGGTGTCCTGCCGACCCGGCGCCGCCGCCGCGCATCCGGCGACAATGGCAGGAAACGCCTGGTCGGACGACACCTCATACTGGTCCGACAGCACCGTCCGCAACAGGCGCTTGGGCAGGTGGAAGCCATCCAGCGGCAGCACGCCCCGCAACTCCGGGTCGAGCCAGTACAGCCGTGACCCATGCCGGGTTTCCGCCATCGGGAACAGCCCGGCGCGGTAGGCCCGCAGTAGCAGGTCGGGCGTGACGTCTATCGTGCGGCGCGACATGCGGGGAAGGTGGCCCGGCGACCAGCCGTTGCCAAGCCGTCAGAGCCGCTGGTCATGAAAGTGATGCAGCGACGAACCGCTCCAGCCAGTGGATCGTATAGTCCCCGGACACGAACTCCGGAGCCTCCATGATGCGGCGGTGCAGCGGCAGGCTGGTCTTGATGCCCTGGATCACGAACTCGTCCAGCGCACGCCGCATCCTGGCGATGGCCTCGGGCCGGGTCGGGGCATGGACGATCAGCTTGGCGATCATGCTGTCGTAGTAGGGCGGCACGACGTAGCCGGCATAGAGGGCGCTGTCCACGCGCACCCCCAGGCCGCCCGGTGCATGGAACACGTCCACCCGGCCCGGCGCCGGCATGAAGGTCTCGGGGTCCTCGGCGATCACCCGGCACTCGATGGCATGGCCGCGGAACGGCACGTCCGCCTGGGTGTAGCCAAGCTCCTGCCCGGCGGCGACCCTGATCTGCTCGCGCACCAGGTCCACGCCGCACACCATCTCGGTGACCGGGTGCTCCACCTGCAGGCGGGTGTTCATCTCGATGAAGGCGAACTGCCCGTCCTGATACAGGAACTCCAAGGTGCCGGCGTTGCGGTAGCCGAGCTGCCGCAGCCCGGCCGTCACCACCGCGCCCAGGTCGTCCCGCTGCGCCGTGGTCAGCGCGGGGGAGCCTGCCTCCTCCAGCAGCTTCTGGTGACGGCGCTGCAGGCTGCAATCGCGCTCGCCGAAATGCACGACGTTGCCGTGGGCGTCGGCCAAGACCTGCAGCTCGATGTGGCGGGGCCGGTCGAGATACTTCTCTATATATACGGCGTCGTTGCCGAAGGCGGTGCGGGCCTCGGTGCGGGCAACGGTCCAGGCTTCTTCCAGCTCGTCCGCCGAATGCGCGACCTTCATGCCGCGCCCGCCGCCGCCGGCTGCGGCCTTGACCAGGATGGGATAGCCGATGCGCGCGCCCACGGCCCGTGCCTCGTCCAGGTCCCCAACCTCGCCATCCGAGCCTGGGACCAACGGAACCCCAAGCGACGCCATCGCCGACTTGGCGCTGATCTTGTCTCCCATCATGCGGATATGGTCGGAAGACGGTCCGATGAAGGTCAGCCCATGCGCCTCCACCATTTCGGCGAAGCGCGCGTTCTCCGACAGGAAACCGTAGCCGGGGTGGATAGCGTCGGCGCCGGTAACGGTGGCAGCGGACAGCACGGCGGCGGTGTTCAGGTAGCTGTCCCGGGCCGGCGGGGGACCGATGCACACGCTCTCGTCTGCCAGGCGGACATGCATGGCGTCGGAGTCGGCGGTCGAGTGGACCGCGACCGTGGGGATGCCCAGCTCGCGGCAGGCGCGTTGGATGCGAAGGGCGATCTCGCCCCGGTTGGCGATCAGTATCTTGTGGAACATTGTTGCTGCCCTGGCGCTACTCGATGACCATCAAGGGCTGATCGTACTCCACCGGCTGGCCGCTGGTGACAAGGATGCTGGTGACGGCGCCGGCGCGCGGGGCCTTGATCTGGTTGAAGGTCTTCATCGCCTCGATCAGCAAGACCGTCTGCCCGGCGGTCACAGTCTGGCCGACCGCGACATAAGGGGGCGCGCCGGGTTCCGCCGACAAATAGGCGATGCCGACCATCGGGCTGGCGACGGTGCCGGCGGCACTCGGCGCCGGGCCCGCAGGAGCCGGAGCGGCAGCGGGCGCAGAGACCGCGGGCGATGGGGCGGCGTAGGTGACAGGGGCCATAACCGGTGCGGCGGCGCGGGCAACGCGGATGCGGCTGTCGGCCTCGACGATCTCGATTTCGGTCAGGCCGGTGTCGCTCAGGATGGTTGCCAGCGCCCGGATCGCCTCGGGATCGAATTTGATGCGGCTCAACGTGGGTTCCTCGGTGCCTGGCGTCGCCACGGGTGCCGGGATGGGGCGGCGCATCGGATGGTCGCGGGGCGTAGCATGGACGGCGGGGCGGCGTCCAATGGCGGCGGGGACGGCCGCCGCCACCACTTCAATTTCTGACAATAGCTGGATGCGGGCGGCAGACGGCGCAGAGGCGTGCCGCCTGGCCAGCCCTGACCGGCGACGCCGCCGCTTAAGCCGCAGGCTGCAGCGCCGTCTGCCTGTGCCGGCGCATGACATCCCAGCACAGCAAGGCAACCGGGGCGCCGATCAGCGATGTCGCGACGAAGAACCATTCGAAGCCCAGGCGCTCGATGAGGAAGCCCGAGCCGCCTGCAAGCAGGCTGCCGGGCAGGGCGCACAGCGAGGTCAGCAGCGCATACTGGCTTGCCGCGTGCTTGGTGGACGTCAGCGACGACATGTAGGTGATCAGGACGATGGAGGCGAAGGCGTAGGCGAAGCTGTCAATGCTGACCGTCGTGGCGAACAGCCAGAACTCTCCCCCGCCGTGATCGCCATGGACCGCGAGGTAGGCGAGCGTCAGGTGCGAGGCGGAGCCGAACACGGTCCCGACCAGCAGGCTCGCCATCAGGCCGATGCGCGGCACGACGTAGCTTGCGACGCATGTGCCGGCGATGCCGACGCCGAAGCCGAACAGCTTGGTCACGGTGGCGATGTCGGTGTTGGAATAGTGCAGCGCCTTGAACAGCGGCACCGCCATCGCGCTCGACACGTAGCCGGGCATGCGGAAGCCTGCGACCATCAGCAGGACCGGGATCGCCAGGGGGCCGAGGCGGCCGACCAACTCGCGGATCGGTGCGGCGATGGTGGCGACGATGCCGGAGTGCTCGGGCGGCAGGGTGCGGTCGAGCGGGGGTTCCGGCGCCAGCAGGGCGGCGATCATGCCAGGCGCCATCAGCGCGGCCATGCACAGGTAGGCGGCCCGCCAGCCGAATGCGTCTGAAAGGTAGAGCGCTCCGGCGCCCGCCGCGAGGTTGCCCAGCCGCCAGCCGATCTCGGCCCAGGACGACATCAGCGCCTGCCGCTCCGGGGGCGCCACGGTGATGCGCCATCCGTCGATCACCACGTCCTGGGTGGCGCCGGCGAAGCCCAGGCTCAGGGAGAACACGATGGTCCAGGCGAGCCAATGCGCCGGGTCGCCGAATGCCACGCCGGCCAGGGTCAGCGCGACCGCGATCTGCGACGTGACGATCCAGCCGCGGCGGCGCCCCAGCAGCCGGCCCAGCAGCGGTGCGTCGTAGCGGTCGAGGAACGGCGCCCAGACAAACTTGAGCTTGTAGGCGAGCGTCATCTCGCTCATCAGGCCGAGCAGCTCGATCGGCACCTTGGCCTCGGACAGCCAGGCCGATTGCGTAACGTAAACGAGCAGGAAGGGGATGCCCGAGCTGAACCCCAGGCCCAGCATGGACGCGAGCCGGCGGTCGGACCGCATCTCCTTCAGCGATGCCCTGGTTGCAGCCTGCATCCGCCCTGGCCCCTGTTCCGGCCCGGCGTCCGGGCCGGTGTTGCTGCGTGCGGCGCACTCGCCGGTCCGGCGCGGGTCCACGATGATCCCCGCTGTTACGCAGGCGCCGTCACCGCGGTTCCGCTCTGCCCAACCCGGCGCTGTGCCGGCGAATCGTCAGTCGCGGTCATTCCTGCTGAACGGCGCGATCCCTGACCATCTGAGACAGGATCAAAGATTGGGTTCCTGCTCGCTGGTTCCCGGGTTGAGCGGTCCGCCGCTGGCCGCGCTCCATTGCACCGGCGGCGCCCGCCCGCGCATGGTGCGGCATGTCGGAGCAGAGGGCACAGGACGAATGGCTGAACCGGACTGGCTCACCTGGACGCGCGAGCTGCAAGCCATCGCCCAGACCGGCCTCGCCTTCGTCCGCGACCCCTACGACCGCGAACGCTACGAGATGCTGCGCACCTTGGCATCCCGGATCATGGCGGCGCACACGGCGTCGCCGGCCCGGCGCATCGAGGAGCTGTTCGCGGGCGAGACCGGATACGCAACCCCGAAGGTGGACGTGCGAGGGGCGGCCTTCGACGCGGCTGGCCGCATGCTGATGGTGCGCGAGGTCGCGGACGCCGGGCGCTGGACGCTGCCCGGCGGCTGGGCGGACGTGAACCTCACCGCGGCCGAAAACGTCGTGAGGGAAATGCGCGAGGAAAGCGGGCTGGAGGTCAGCGTCCGCAAGCTGGCGGCGGTCTGGGACCGGACCCGGCAGGGGCACCTATCGGGCGTGTTCTCCTGCTGCAAGTTCTTCTTCATCTGCGACATCACCGGCGGCACCACGGCGACCGGGCCGGAAACATCTGGGATCGGCTGGTTTGCCGAGGATGACCTGCCGAAGGAGCTATCCCTCGGCCGCGTACTGCCGGGCCAGCTCCGGCGCATGTTCCATCATGCCCGCGACCCCGGCCTGCCGACCGAGTTCGACTGACCGGCAGCCGGCGCGCTTGTCCCGCCGGCGCCACCCGTCCATATGCCAAGCATGAGCGACCGTACAATCACCGTGAACGGCGCGGCGCGACCCGTTGACGCCGGCCAGACCGTCGCCGTCCTGCTGGACGCGCTGGGCCTGGACCGCCGCAAGGTCGCGGTGGAGCGGAATGAGGCCATCGTGCCGCGCTCCTGTTACGATACCACCGAGCTGGCGCCGGGCGACCAGCTTGAGATCGTCCACTTCATCGGAGGAGGCTAGTTCATGGACGGATACCAAGTCGCGGACACCTGGACCGTCGCCGGCCGCAGCTTCCGCTCGCGCCTGGTGGTCGGCACCGGCAAGTATAAGAGCCTGGAGGAGACCGCCGCCGCCATCGAGGCGTCGGGTGCGGAGATGGTCACGGTCGCGGTGCGCCGGGTGAACCTGTCCGACCCGGGTGCGCCGATGCTGCAGGACCACGTGGACCCGAAGCGCTACACCTACCTGCCCAACACCGCCGGCTGCCACACCGCGAACGACGCGGTGCGAACCCTGCGCCTGGCGCGCGAGGCCGGCGGCTGGAATCTGGTCAAGCTGGAGGTGCTCGGCCCGCCGCCGCACCTGTATCCCGACATGCGCGCGACGCACGAGGCGCTGGACGTGCTGGTGGCGGACGGCTTCGACGTGATGGTGTACTGCGCCGACGACCCGGTTGCCGCCAAGCGGCTGGAGGAGGCCGGGGCGGTCGCCATCATGCCGCTCGGCGCACCGATCGGGTCCGGCCTCGGCATCCAGAACCCGGCCATGCTGTCCATGCTGATCGAGCAGGCGCATGTGCCGGTGCTGGTGGACGCCGGCGTCGGCACCGCATCCGATGCCGCCATCGGCATGGAGTTGGGCTGCGACGCCGTGCTGCTGAATTCCGCCATCGCCCACGCGGCCGACCCGGTGCTGATGGCGCGCGCCATGCGGGCGGCGGTGGAGGCCGGGCGCCTGTCCCGGCTGGCCGGACGCATGCCACGGCGCATGGGCGCCGACCCGTCCAGCCCGCTTATGGGCCTGATCCGGTAACAGGCCGAAACCTGGCGTGAGACGTAAACGGCGCGCCCTCGGGTGCGCCGTTTGCATTTAAGGTGATCTTTCGCAACAACTTGGTTCGACTTGCCAATCCGAGTATTCACGGCAGCGTGAGGAGGCAGTCAGGCCCAAATCCAAATAGAACTAATTAGCAGTCAAACCCGGAACGACCTGGCCTCGACCTACATTGGATGTATGTTGAAGAGGAATATGCCTGTATGTAGGCCGGGCATGACTGGCAACGGTGCGGAATTTACAGGTTGATCTTGGAACCCGGTTTAGTGTTGATGATACCCGAGCAACACACCGAGGTTCTGCATGATCCACTCCGCCACTCGATTCCTGCCGGGCGCCGCCGTTGGACTGGCCATGATGACGGGTGCCGCACAGGCGCAGTTCATCAAGCTTGGCCACCCCGTGGCATGGCAGGAGTCCGGGCAGGCGAGTTGGTATGGCGACTGGCACAACGGCCGCCGCACTGCCAGCGGTGAGATATTCAACCAGAACGCCCTGACAGCCGCGCACCCCACACTGCCCCTGGGCAGCCGGGTGCGCGTCACGATGGCAGAAACCGGCAGAAGCGTGGTCGTCACCGTGACCGACCGCGGGCCGCACCATGGCCATCGGATCGTTGACCTGTCCCGCGGCGCCGCCGCACGCGTCGGGCTGCTCGACCGCGGAACGGGAATTGTGACGCTCTCGAACATCACGCCGGAGGAGCCGGTCGAGGTGGCGGAAGCGCCGGACGATGGCGCCGGGGTCAGTCCTCGGCCACGTGGTCGGCCACATACGCGCCACGGCGTCCAAGCGGCAGCGGCGGACCTTCGGTAGAGTCCACGACCGTCTGCAGCTCCAGCTCGGCGTTCAGCTCGGCGCCGAGCAGCACGGCATACACAGTGACCCAGAACCACATCATGATGCCGACGACGGTTCCCAGCGGGCCGTAGGTCGCGTCATAGGTGGCGAACTGCCCGACATAAATCGAGAACAGGGCCGACGCCGCCACCCAGAGCACGGTCGCGGCGATGGACCCCGGCGTAACCCAATGCCAGCGCGGACGCTCGCGGCATGGCCCGTAGCGATACAGCAGCGACAGTCCGGTGAGGATGGCCAGCACCAGCAGCACGAAGCTGGCAAGGCGTATCAGCGTCTTCTGATGCCAGGCGAACCCCAGCGCCGTCAGGATCGCTGGCAGCCCGACCAGCAGCGCCAGGCCGATCACCGCGCTCAGCATGCCGAGCAGGGTGATGGTGAACGACATCAGTTGGAACTGCAGGACGCTGCGCCGCTCCTTTTCCTCGTAGGCGATGTTGAGCGCGCTGATGATGGACTTTATGCCGGTGGCGCTGCTCCAGAACGTGATCCCGGTGCTGAACAGCAGCCTGAGGCCCAGCGATCCCGGCGGACGTGACACCAGGGTGTGAACGCGCTCCGCGATCAGCGTGTAGGCCGACGGGGGCACCAGGCCGCGCAGCACTTCCAGTTGCGGCTCGACCGTCACCGGGTCGAACAGCAGGCCGTAGATGCTGATGAACATGGACATGGCGGGGAACAGCGCCAGCGTGCCGTAGAAGGCGCAGCCTGCGGCGACGAGGCTGACGCGGTCGGTCAGCATCTCGATCAAGGTGCGGCGCAGCACGGCCTTCCAGCCGAGCCAGGGGATGTCGGCCGGGCTTTCGGCATGGCGGCCCAGGGCATGGGCGCCAGGTTCCAGGACCAGGCGCACCGATTCGGGACCGGGGCCTGCGGCGTCATGCCGGGGGCTAGGCTCGGCAGGAATTGGCTGCATGTCCGCGGCAGCCTGGACCTCGCCGATGTCCGGGTGGGTCCGTTCTGGGTCGGCCACGCTGTTTTCCTTAATTGGATCAACCATCTCGGACGGAAACGACCTCTTGCCGGCACGGGTTGCGCCCCGCAAGGGTAGAAGAACATCAGCCTTGTGTCACAAAATGAGCGGCGGGCCGGATTGCCACTTGCACGGGGGGGCTTGGGGTCCTATTTCGGCGCTCACGCAGCAACGCACGTGCCTCTGGCCCCTGGGGTTACGCAACGACGTCAAGCGTTCTGGCACACCTCTTTCGCTGGTTCGTTCGACCGTTTCGTCAACCCGCCTTGCCCGGCTTTGCCGGGCAGGCACGCCCCTACGCACCACGTGGGGCGTCCGACCATGGAGACTAGGCGCGATGACCCCTAAGATCGCATCCTATCTGGCTGACCACGCTCCGGCTACGCCCTGCCTCGTGCTGGATGTGGACCGTGTCGAGCAGAATTACCGCACGCTGCTGGGCGCCCTGCCGCTCGCGCGGGTTTATTACGCCGTGAAGGCCAACCCGGCCACCCCGATCCTGCAGCGGCTGGTGGGGCTGGGCAGCAGCTTCGACGCAGCCTCCATCGAGGAGGTCGGCTTTTGCCTGGACGCCGGGGCGGCGCCGGGTGCCATCAGCTTCGGCAACACCATCAAGAAGATATCCGCTATACAGCGCGCCCATGCCGCTGGGGTGACGATGTTCGCCTTCGACTCGATTGAGGAACTGGAGAAGCTGGCCGAGCATGCGCCCGGCGCCCGCGTTTACTGCCGCTTGCTGGTGCAGAACGACGGTGCGGAGTGGCCGCTGTCCCGCAAGTTTGGCACCACGGTCGAGACGGCACGGGAGCTGATGATACGTGCGGGCGAAATGGGCCTCGATCCCTACGGCCTATCGTTCCATGTGGGCAGCCAGCAGACCACGACCGGCAGCTACGAGACGGCAATCGGCCGGGTCGCCATGCTGTTCAGCGACCTGGCCGCGGCGGGTGTGAACCTGCGCATGGTCAACCTCGGCGGCGGCTACCCCGTGCGCTACCGCGACGAGATCCCGGGCATTGACCGCTTCGCCGATGCCATCATGCGCGCGATGACGGCACATTTCGGCAACGCCTTGCCAGAGATACTGGTGGAGCCGGGACGATTCCTGGTGGGCGACGCCGGGGTTGTCAGCACGGAGGTCGTGCTGGTGTGCCACAAGGCGAAGGATGACCCGGTGCGCTGGGTTTACCTCGACATCGGCCGCTTTGGCGGGCTGGCGGAAACGGAAGGCGAGTCGATCAAGTATCGTTTCCAAACACCGCACGACGATGGGGAGACCGGGCCGGTCGCCATTGCGGGGCCGACCTGCGATGGGGCGGACATCCTGTATGAGCGGTCCAACTACCGGTTGCCGCTGGCGCTGCGCTCCGGGGAGCAGGTGCGGATTGCGTCCGCGGGGGCCTACGTGACGACATATGCAAGCCAGCGGTTCAATGGGTTCGCGCCGTTGGCGGAGCACTACATCTAACTGCCCTGCCCTGCTCCCTTTACCTCTGGGAGAGGGTCGGGGTGAGGGGACGGGCAAGCGCGGTTCTTTGTTTCGCAAGACTGGGTGCCGGATGCACCGTTGGTTCTCCGCTCCGCAGCCAAGCCCCCCTCACCCCGACCCTCTCCCGGAGGGAGAGGGAGAAGAAGGTGGCTTCTTTCCTTGGCGTTCTCCTGTTAAGCACCGCGCGCTTTGCAGGGGGAGCAGTCCATGTCCGATATGACGATCACCGCCGCCGACGGCGCCGGCACGTTCAATGCCTACGTCGCCACCCCTGGCGGCGATGGCCCGCATGGGGCCGTGGTGGTGATCCAGGAGATCTTCGGCGTCAATGAATCCATGCGGGAAACCGCGCGGGCCATCGCCGACCAGGGCTTTATCGCCGTCGCCCCCGACCTGTTCTGGCGCATCCGTCCTGGCGTGGACCTGACCGACAAGTCGGAGGCCGAGTGGAAGGAGGCGTTCGCGCTGATGAATGCCTTCGACCAGGATAAAGGCGTCGAGGACCTGAAGGCGACGCTGGCCGCGGCCCGCAAGATGCCGGGCTGCAACGGCAAGGCTGGCACGATGGGCTACTGCCTGGGCGGGCGGCTGGCAATGATGATGGCCATGCGTTCAGACGCCGACGTGAACGTGTCCTACTACGGCGTCGGCCTGGATGCGCTGCTGGGCGAGGCCGGCAACATCCGTGCGCCGTTGCTGGTGCATATCGCCGAGCTGGACAAGTTCTTCCCGCCGGAGGGCCGGGAGAAGGTGGTCACGGCGCTGCAGGGGCATCCGCACGCCCACGCCTACGTCTATCCCGACGCCGACCATGCCTTTGCCCGCGTCGGCGGCACCCACTGGCAGGGCCGGGCGGCGATCATCGCCAATGGGCGCAGCGCCGAGGCGCTGGCCGAAGCGCTGGGCTGATGCGATGACCGCGGACGGCCTGGCGGCGCTGGTCCCGGACGGGGCGCTGCTGGCATTGCCGCCGGACAACTCGCTGCCGTCCTGCGCGCTGGCCCATGCCCTCGTGCGCCGCGGTGCGCGGGGGCTGCGGCTGCTGGGTGTGCCGGTGTCGGGCTATGCGACGGACGTGCTGATCGGCGCCGGCTGCGTCGTGCAGGTGCAGACCAGCGCGGCGTCACTTGGCGAATCAGGGGTTGCCCCGCGATTCGCCGCCGCCGTCCAGGCCGGCACGCTGGAGGTGCTGGACGCCACCTGCCCGGCCATCCACACCATGCTGCAGGCCGCCGAGAAGGGCGTGCCCTACATGCCCCTGCGCGGGCTGCTGGGCAGCGACCTGCTGGCGCACCGGCCGGACTGGCGCGTCGTGCAGAACCCGTTCAGCGAAGCGCCCGACCTCATCGTGCTGCTGCCGGCGCTGCAGCCGGACATCGCCGCTTTCCACGCCGTCATGGCCGACGCGCATGGCAACGTCTGGGTCGGACGGCGACGGGAGTTGGCGACCATCGCCCATGCCTCCCGCCGGGCACTGGTCACGGTGGAGCGGGTCGTGCCCGGCAGCTTCCTGGACGACGAGCGCCTGGCGCCGGGCACGATCAACGGCGCCTACATCACCAGGATCGCGGTCGCCGAGCGTGGCGCCTGGCCCATCGCGCTGCTGGACGAGTATCCCGCCGACGCCGTGCACCTGGCCGAGTATGCCCGCGCCGCCCGCACCGCCGAGGGCTTCCGCGCCTATCTCCACCGCCACGTCCTACCGGCTGCCGCCGCGTGATCCAGCCGGAGGAGCGGCTGGCCGCCGCCATTGCCCGGCTGATCCTGGACCCGGCGCAGCCCCCTGCCCGGCACATTGCCGTCGGCGCCGCCAGCCCGATCCCGGCCGCTGCCTGCTGGCTGGTGCGCCTGTTGGGCCATCCTGTCCGCCTGTCGCTGCTGCACCGTCCCAGCGGCAATCCGTTCACCGAGGGATCGCGTGAGCTGTTCGATCTGGCGGGACAGGGCCGGATAGACCTGTTCTTCCTCGGCGGCGGGCAGATTGACGGGCAGGCCAACCTGAACCTGGTCGGCACCGGCGACTGGCCCGGGCGCTCCGTGCGGTTCCCCGGCAGCTTCGGCTCGGCGTTCCTTTACATGATGGTGCCGCGCACGATCCTGTTCCGGGAGGAGCACAGCCCGCGCGTGCTGGTGCCGCGGGTGGCGCATGTCAGCGCGCCGGGCACGTCGCCGGCGCAGCACTTCCGCCGGGGCACGGCGCAGGCGCTGGTGACTGGGCGCTGCGTGTTCACGTTCGACGCCGGCGCTGCCCGGTTCCGCCTGGCGTCGCTGCATCCCGGCCAGAGCGCGGCGGACGTGCGGGCGGCCACCGGATTCGACTACGACGGCGATGATTGTGACGGCGACGGGGCGCCCGCGACGCCGGACCCGTCGCCGGAGTGGCTCGCCTTGCTGCGCGGTCCCGTCCGTGCGGAGATGCTGGGAACCTACCCGGCATTCTGCGCCCGGGTCTGGGGTGGGGAGGCGGCATGACGGACGGCACCGGCCTGGCAACGCATCCCGGCGCACTGGCCGGGCTGCGCGTCGTGGACCTGACGCGGGTGCTGGGCGGCCCCTACTGCACCATGATCCTGGCCGATCATGGCGCCGAGGTCATCAAGGTCGAGCCGCCCGCTGGCGACGAGACGCGGGACTGGGGACCGCCGTTCCAAGAAACCGCGCCGGGCGAGCGGGACGCCAGTTACTTCCTCGGGGTGAACCGCAACAAGCGCGGCCTGGCGCTGGACCTGTCCAAGCTGGCGGGCCGCGAGGTGCTGCTGCGCCTGATCGCCACGGCGGACGTGCTGATCGAAAACTTCAAGCCCGGCACGATGGAGCGCTGGGGCCTGGGCTATGCCGCCGACCTGGCGCCGCGTTTCCCCGCGCTGGTGCACTGCCGGGTGTCGGGCTTCGGCGCCGAGGGGCCGCTGGGCGGCTTGCCCGGCTATGACGCCATCCTGCAGGCGATGACCGGGCTGATGAGCATCAACGGCGATCCCTCGACGGGGCCGCTGCGTATGGGCACGCCGGTGGTGGACCTGGCGACGGGGCTGTATTCCGCCATCGGCATCCTGATGGCGCTGCATGAGCGGCGGTCGTCCGGGCTGGGGCAATACCTGGACATGACGCTGCACGATTGCGGCATGGCGCTGCTGCATCCGCAGGCCGCCAACTACTTCCTGAACGGCAAGCGGCCGATGCCGCTGGGCAACCCGCATCCCAACATCTCTCCCTATGAGAAGTATGCGACCGCGACGGGCGACATCTTCGTCGCCATCGGCAATGACGGCCAGTTCCGCAAGCTGTGCGAGCACCTGGGCCGGCCGGACCTGCCCGGCGACCCGCGTTTCGTGACCAACGGCGACCGCGTGCGCAACAGGCCGGCGCTGGTGGAGCAACTGGCCGCCGCCTTCGCGCCGCAGGACGGGCGGGCGCTGTGCGACGCGCTGCTGCGCGCCGGGCTGCCGGCTGGGCCGGTGCTGGCAGTGGACGAGGCGATGCAGGCGCCGCACACCGCGGCGCGGGGGATGGTCGCGGAAATGCCGGTGGAGGGCGGAGGCGCATACCGTGCGCTGGGCACGCCGATCAAGCTGAGCCGCACGCCGGGCGGGATGCGGACGCCGCCGCCACGGTTTAACGAGCATGGGGCGGCGGTGCTGGAGGGGCTTGGATATTCCGATATGGAGATGGATGGGCTGCGGGCAGACGGCGTGCTGTTCGACACCCGGAGATAGCGTTCTGCTCCCTCTCCCTACGGGAGAGGGTTGGGGTGAGAGGGTCGTCCGGCGGCAACCTATCCCGAGTACAAAGCTTTAGGTTGGCGGAAATGGCATTCCTGCGCTCCGCAGCTAGGCCCCCTCACCCCGCCCCTTTCCCGGAGGGAAAGGGAGAAGGAAGCCCTACTCTTCCCCTGTCCGCGCCTCCGCCGCCGCCCGCAGCCGACGGAAGCTCCGCCGGCTGAGCACGATCATCCCCAGGTAGATCACCCCTGCCCCGGCCAGCGCCGCCCACGGTTCCGCGACCAGCAACGCCGTGAACGTCCCCACCCCCAGCAGCAACGGCAGCGCGAGCTGCTTCGGGACCTTGAAGTTCTTGAAGCTCCAAACCGGCAGCGTGCTTACCAGAAGCGTCGCCGTGCCGACCAGCACAACGAAGCAGAACAGAGGGTTATGGGCGAACGCCACCACGCCCGGCAGCCCAAGCGTCCGCCCCTCCAACCCCAGGAAAAGCGGGAACAGCGCCAGCCCGGCTCCGCATGGCGCTGGGACCCCGGTGAAAAAGCTGTAGGCGTAGGCGTGCGCAATGGGCGGCGGCGAGTCGATTGCCGCGTTGAACCGTGCCAGCCGCAGCGCCATGCATACCGCGAACAGCACGCATGGCGTGAAGCCCAGGCCGCCCCATGCCTGCAAGGACCACAGATACAGCACGAAGGCCGGCGCCACCCCGAAGCAGCAAAAGTCCGTCAGGCTGTCGAACTCCGCCCCGAACCGCGACGTCGCCTTCAACAACCGCGCCAGCCGCCCGTCCAACCCGTCGATACACCCGGCCACCAGCACCGCAACGGCGGCGGCCCCAAATCGCCCCTCCAACCCATACCGCATGCTCGTCAGCCCCGCACACAGGCCCAGCAGCGTCATGATGTTCGGGATCATCTTGTTGAAGCTCGGTCCCGTCACCCGCGGCCGCACCCGTAGCCGGGTCCGCAGCAACCGAACCGGCGACGACCGCGGCTCCATTACGCCAGTCCCATCTCGTCCACCTGCACCGGCTCCGCCACCGGACTGCCCAGCTCCGCGATCACCGTTTCACCGCCGATCATCGTCTGACCCTCAGCCACCAGAGGCACCACCCCCTCCGGCA
>DASWOJ010000481.1:0-3729 GCA_036398775.1 Acetobacteraceae bacterium | reverse complement strand
GCCGAGCCTGACGCCCGGGGCGCACCAGGTGTCCATCGCCTTCGTCAACGACCTGTGGAACCCCGGCGTCGGCGACCGCAACCTGTATGTCGAGGGCATCACCCTCGGCGGCGTCGCCGTGCCCGTCAGCAATGGCGCGCTTTACAGCAACGGCGCTTTCACCACGACCGTGACCGAACCCAGCACGCCTACGCCTGTGCCCACGCCCACGCCCGTATCCACGCCCATCACATCGGACACGCTGGTGCTGAAGCTGAGCGAGGACGCCTTCGAGGGTGACGCGCAGTTCACCGTCAGCGTGGACGGCAAGTCGCTCGGCGCGGCGCAAACCGTCACCGCCCTGCATGGGACAGGAGGGTCGCAGGCGTTCACTTTCAACGGCCAGTTCGGGCCGGGCGTGCACGACGTTGCGGTGACGTTCACCAACGACAAGTGGAACCCAGGCGTCGGCGACCGCAACCTATACGTGGATGGCGCCAGCCTGAACGGCACGGCGTCGGCAGCCACGGGCAGCATCACGCTCCTCGACGGAACGCATGCGGCGCACGTGATGATCGGGACAAGCTTAGTATAATACCAACCGCCCTGCGCTCTGACCGTTTCCGTCATTGCGAGGATCGCAGCGCCGGGCCGGTGATTTACTCCCTCCAGCCGTGTATCTTGCCTTGGTTTGGGGTCATGGAGTGACCTCCTGGCATTAGGCTTGGTGCGGGGCTGGTCATGGTGGCCCAGAGGCACGGTGCAGACGGGCGCCGGACACCTTGCTGGCCGACGCCGGGGCGATGGGAACCGCCGATATCATCGCCCTAGCTGCGTCCCACCCCGGCCTTGCGGACGCAAGCCCGCCAGCCGCGTGCAAGGACGCCGCCACCCCCCAAAAGCCAGGACCTTAAGTCACCTGCACCGCAGCAGCCTGGGCCAAGGCTGTTGCCGCCACCGGCAGGACCAGGGTAACGGCCGTGCCCTTGCCTGGCGTGCTGTTGATCCGCAGCAAGCCGCCGCTTTGCTCGGCGAAACCGTGCGCCAACGCCAGGCCCAGCCCAGTGCCGACACCTGGGGGCTTGGTCGTGAAGAACGGCTCCCGTGCCCGGGCCAGCACGTCCGGCGTCATGCCGGCGCCGGTGTCCGCGGCCTCGATCAGCATCCGGCCACCCTCGGTGCGCGCGGACAAGCGCAGGGTTCCGCCGCGCGGCATCGCGTCGCGGGCGTTGGTGGCCAGGTTGATCAGCACCGTCTCCAACTGCCCGCGGTCGGCCAGCAGCGGCGGCAGGTCCGGCGGCACGTCCACGGCCACCCGGATGCCGGCGCCCAGGGTATGCTGCAGCACGAGCCGCAAGCCCTGCAGCAGCTCCGCCGCGTCCACCGGGCCAGCCCGCAGGTCGGCCCGGCGCGCCAGCGACAGCATCCGCCCGGTGATGGCCGCGCCCCGGTCCACGGCGTCCCGCGCCATCCCGGCCACACGTTCCACCCGCGCTGCGTTGCCCGGCGCGCGCAGGATCAGCGACAGGCTGCCGCCTACTGCCTGCAGCACGTTGTTGAAGTCATGCGCGATGCCGGAGGCCAGCTTGCCCAGGGCCTCCATCCGCTGGGCTTGGTGCAACGCCGCCTGCGCGGCCTCCCGCGCCTGGACTTCGGCCGCCACGCGCGCCTCCAGATCCTCCGTAAGCTGCCGCAGCCGGGACTCGCTGACCTCCAGGGCGTTTTGGGCGCGCACCCGGTCGTCCACGTCCTCCGTCGTGCCATACCAGCGGGTGGGCCGTCCGTCGGCGCTCTGGCGCGGCGCGGCGCGGGCGCGCACCCAACGCCATGACCCCGCGCCAGACGGCCCAGGCCGGTCCTGGATGCGGAACGTGGTGTCGTAGGTCTGTCCCGTGCGGATCGCATGCGACCAAGCAGCCTGCGCCGCCGCACGGTCAACTGGATGCACCACGTTCAGCCAACCGTCGCCCAGCCGCGCCTCGGCGGCGACGCTGGTCGCCTGGCTGACGCGGCGGCTGACGGTCACCAGTTTGCCGGCTGCATCCGCGGTCCAGTGCGCCTGCGGGCTGACTTCCCGTGCGGCGAGCAGCTCGGCCTCGCTTTCACGCAGGGCGGCCTCGGCGGCGCGGCGGTCGGCGTCGGCGGCGTGCAGGGCGGCGGCGACCTGCTGCGCTTCGACCAGGTCCAGCTCCTCAGGCGCGGCGTCGCGGCGGGCCAGGGCGCTGACAGGGCGGGCAATCCGCCGGGCCACCACCAGCGCGGCGGCGGCGGCCAGCAGAGTCAGCGCCGCGCCAAACCCGGCCAGCGGCAGCAGCGTCCGCAGCAGCGGCGCCCGCACCACACCTTCCGGAACGCCGATCCCGACGGTCCATCCCGTAGTGTTGGACTGGACGAAGCCGGTGTAGGTCACGACGCCTTCCAAGGTGGTGGACATGACCCAGCCCTCCGGCTGAGTGCGGGCCGGTATGGTCCAATCCTTGCTGGCGGGGGTGCCGAGCCTGGCATCGTGGTCCAGCGTGCGCGCCAGGAACAGGCCGCCGCGGTCCACGACGGCGCCGATCCAGTCCGGGGGCAGGCGCTGCGAGCGCAGCATCGCCTCGATCAGCTCCAGCGGCAGTGCAATGGCCAGCACCCAGGGCGGCCCGGCAGGCTGTGCTCCCGGAGGCGGGACCGCCATGTTCCCTGGGGCCGGGACCGGCACGTTCACCGTGACCTGCATCCGCCCGGTCAGTGCGCTGCGGGTCAGGTCCGACACCCACACCTGCCCCGTGGCGGCAACCTGGACCGCCTGCGCCGCCTGGCTACGCCGGGGCAGCATGGTCCCAGCCGGGTGGTGGCTGTTCAGCACCTGCCCGCCATCGCCGCGGGACAGCGAGACCGTCCCGTTCAACAGCGCGGAGGCCGCCTGCATTTCAATGTGGAAGTCCGTCAGGTCCCCGCGGGCGAGCGCGGGCGACCGGCCGAGCGCCTCCAGTGCGGTGCGATACAGCAAGACCTGGTTGTCCATGGCCAGGGAGAATGCGCGGGCCACCGCCGTCACATCCCGCGCGAAGCCGCGGCTTTGCACAGTCGCGGTGTGCCTGGCCAGGACGGCGGCAAAGGCGATGAATGGCACCGCCGACACCAGTGCCAGCAAAAGCAGATAGGTGCGTATGCGGAAGCTTCTACGCACGCCGATGCGCCCCACATGTTGACTGCCGAAGTATCGGCCTGCAGCCCGTTCGCGCAAGCCGCGGTTTTCCTGCTGTCAAGCCGGGCAAAGGACCCTCGCAGCCTTGTCGGCCAGCACGATGGGCGCCCGGCGCTGGGCAGCGGCCCGCAGCCGCACTACGATGTCCCGCATCGCCATTGGTTTGGCCAGGTAGTCGTGCGCCCCGCCGTCAAGCGTCGCCATCCGCGCCGCCTCTCCCCGCCCGGACAGGGCGACAACGGCGCAGTCCCCGTCCAGCGCCAGCCGCGCGACCAGCAGGTTGCCGTCCATGTCGGGCAGATCCAGGCTCAACAGCACGGCGTCGGGTGCATAGGCGGGCTTGAACCGCAGCGCAGCGCCCGCATCGTGCGCCCACAGCACAATCCAGCCGGCCCGGCGCAGGCCACGCTACAGGGCAGCCGATACGGCTGGATCAGCCTCGACCAGCAGCACTCTCGGCGTGGCCAGCACCTTGGGCGCTGGCATTTGGGGCGTCAGCATGGAAGCGGCATGCATGGCAGAAACCTTCCGTCTGGACAGCGTCGGGTTGGATCAGTCGA
>DASWOJ010000480.1:0-1920 GCA_036398775.1 Acetobacteraceae bacterium | reverse complement strand
TCCAGCCGCACCCGATACAGGATCAGCACGTCCACCCCGAGCAGGAAGAACAGCAGCATCCCCTGCATCACCCCGGTTGCCGCCAGCGGCAGTTGCAGGGTGATCTGCAACCCCTCGCCGCCGAGATACAGCAGCGCCATCAGCAGGCTTGCCAGCAGCGCCCCCACCGGATGCAGCCGCCCGAGGAAGGCGACGATGATGGCGGCGAACCCGTAGCCCGGCGAGATCACCGGGGTCAGTTGCCCGATCGGCCCCGCGGCCTCGCACACGCCGGCCAGCCCGGCCAGGCCGCCGCTGACCAGCAGGCCCAGCCACACCGCGCCGTTGCCGCTGAACCCGGCGTAGCGCGCCGCCGCCGGCGCCAGTCCCACGACCTGCAGCCGGTAGCCCGCCAGGGTCCGCCCCAGCAGCACCGTGGCCGCCGCGACGGCCAGCAGCGCGAACAGCGCCCCCACGTGCAGCCGGGTGCCCGGCGCCAGCGCCGGCAGCAGGGCCTGCGGCGGGAACTGCCGGGTTTGCGGGAAGCTGAACCCGTCCGGGTCCTGCCACGGCCCATGTACCAACCAGCCCAGCACCTGCGCCGCCACATAGGACAGCATCAGGGTGGTCAGGATCTCGTGCGCGTTGAACCGGGTCCGCAGAAGTGCCGGGATCGCCGCCCAGGCCATGCCGCCCGCAACGCCCGCCAGCAGCATGAGCGGCAGCAGCAGGGCGCCGCCGCCGTCCCCCGCCGCCAGCGCCACGCCGCCGCCGGCGATGGCGCCCATGATGAACTGGCCCTCCGCCCCGATGTTCCACACGTTAGCCCGGCAGGCTACGGCGATGCCCACCGCGCACAACGCCAGCGGCGTCGCCTTCAACGCCAGCTCCGCCAGGCCGTCGCGGCTTTGCAGCGGACTCAGGAACAGCACCCGCAACGCCGCCCAGGGGTCGCGCCCGAGCAGCGCGAACAGCAGCGCGCCCGCCGCCATGGACAGGATGACGGCCAGCAGCGGCGACAAATACAGCATGATCCGGGACGCGGCCGGCCGCCGCTCCAGCCTAAGCAGCATCGGCCAGGCCCCCTGCCGCGCCGGGGTGCGACATGCCGCCCATCGCCTGGCCGATCTCGGCGGCGGTCAGGCCCTCCACCGGGCGGGGCGGCACCAGGCGCCCGCCGGACAGCACGGCGATGCGGTCGCACAGCTCGAACAGTTCGGCCAGGTCCTCCGACACCACCAGGACGCCGGCGCCGGCAGCGGCGAGGGCGGACAGCTCCTCGCGGATCGCCAGCGACGCGCCGATGTCCACGCCCCAGGTGGGGTGCGACGCCAGCAGCACGCGCGGGCCGGGCATCACCTCCCGCCCGACGATGAACTTCTGCATGTTGCCGCCGGACAGGCTGGCGGCGGGCGCCCCGGCACCGGCGGCCCGTACGCCGAAGCGTTGTATCACCGCCGCCGCCGCCGCCCGCACCCCCCTGCGCCGCACGAAGCCGCCGCGGCACAGGTCGTCCGACTGCCGGGTCAGCAGCATGTTGTCGGCCAGGGACAGCTCGGCGACGGCGCCGCGGCCCAGCCGCTCCTCCGGGATGAAGGCCAGGCCCGCGTGCCGCCGCGCCGCAGGGCCGAGCGGGCCAAGGTCCCGCCCCTCCAGCCGGACCATCCCCGCGGCGCTCCGCCGCTCCCCGGACAGCGCCGCCAGCAGTTCCGACTGGCCGTTGCCGGCGACCCCTGCGATGCCCAGGATCTCCCCGGCGTGGAGTTGGAAGCCGATGCCGTCCAGCGCGGTGCCGAACGGGTCGGCGGCCGGCAGGCTCAGCCCGGCGACTTGCAGCAGGGGTGCGCCGGGCCGGCCGCGGCGGCGTGCGGAGTGGGGCAGGGCGCGGCCGACCATCAGCTCCGCCAACTCCGCCGGGCTGGTGCGGCTGGGATCGCAGTG
>DASWOJ010000479.1:0-6411 GCA_036398775.1 Acetobacteraceae bacterium | reverse complement strand
ATTCAACAAGGCAATCAGGGCAATTGTGCGGCAGTGCAGCAATTCGTGATCGGCGCCTGCTTGATAAGCGGTCAGCCTTTGATCGCGCACCACGCCTTCATCTGGCTTCGGCTGGAGTCTGACAGGAGCGCTTGGACATGTGATGATGTCCGGCGTCAGACCCAGCAGGCCAAGGTCATGGTTGGCAAAAACCCGACCGGTGCCGGGCTAAGCACACCAACGCATCAGCAACGGCAATCGAAAATGAATGCTCCAGTGCTGGCCCACACCACTTGCTATATGTCGTCGCAACCTCTTGAGCGCGTGCTCGGGCCATGAGCCACCACGGTAGGCCTCGGCATCGAGACGGCAGTCCTTTGGTACAATGCGCCGGGAATGCCTGGGCGCGCTTAGCGATGATGCCGGAAATGTGACCAGCCGATGCGCAGCGACCGTCAGGATGCCGGGCGTGGCCTATGAGCCAGACGGCCACGGGCCACACTGCATTCTTCGCATGGCGAGGCTGGTTAGAAGCCCTCGCGCTCCAAACGCTTGCGCTCCATCTTGCGGGCACGGCGCACGGCCTCGGCAGCCTCACGAGCACGACGCTCGGATGGCTTCTCGAAGTGCCGACGGAGCTTCATCTCCCGGAACACGCCTTCGCGCTGCATCTTCTTCTTGAGCGCCTTCAGCGCCTGGTCAACATTGTTGTCGCGAACGAGAACCTGCACTTGGCTGTCGCCTCCTCTGGCTGCGGTAGGGCATGGTCGGGGCAACTCCCACGACCGTGCATAATGGCTTCCAACCGGCGCCTGGCCGGGGAGGCGGTGGCATAGCACCGTTGCGCTGCCTCGCCAAAGGATTTCGCCGCCCCACATTTCCCACAATACAATGGAGAGCGCATGGCCATCCTGAAAATAGCCCGCATGGGCCACCCCGTGCTGCTGCAGCGTGCGGAGCCAGTGACTGACCCAACCTCGCCCGAGATACGGCGCCTGGTTGCCGACATGATCGAGACGATGGAGGACGCATCCGGCGCCGGGCTGGCTGCGCCGCAGGTCCATGTACCGCTGCGCCTGTTTGTGTTCCGGGTGCCCGTGGCCCGCATCGGCCCGGAGGAAGACGGACCCGTGCCCAACACCGTCGTCATCAACCCGGAGGTCAAGCTGCTTGGCGACGAGATGGTAATGCGATGGGAGGGCTGCCTGTCCATTCCCGGGCTGCGCGCTGCCGTGCCGCGCCATGCCCGGGTATGGTATTCCGGCGTTGACACCGATGGGCAGCCGGTGGGCATGGAGGCAGGCGGCTTCCATGCCGGCGTGGTGCAGCATGAAAACGATCACCTGGACGGCATCCTGTATCCCATGCGGATGCACGACTTCCGCCATTTCGGCTTCACCGAGGAGCTGGCCCGCGCGGCGGCTCCGAACACCTGAGGGCACATGTGATGTTTGACCCCCCCGAGCGCAGCCCGGAGCGTGACGCCGCCATCCTGGCGTTGCTGCCCAACGTCGGCCTCGACGGCTGGACCATCCCGGCCCTGTGCGCCACGGCCGGGCCGGATGCGGACCTGCTGTTCCCAGGCGGGGTCACCGACATGATTGACGCCTACGTGGACCTGGGCGACCGGCAAATGGTCGAAGGCGCGGCGGCGATGGACCTGCAGGGGCTGCGGGTGCCGGCGCGGGTGCGGTCGGTGATCGCGCTGCGCTTCCGCCAGCAAAGGGAGCACAAGGAGGCGGTCCGCCGGGCGCTGTCCATCCTGGCGCTGCCGGGCAATGCCGGGCTGGCGGTTGCGATCACCGCACGGACGGTGGACAGCGTCTGGTTCGCGGCCGGGGACACCAGCGCGGATTTCAGTTGGTACAGCAAGCGCGCGATCCTCGCCGGGGTGTATGGCGCGACGCTGCTGTATTGGCTGCAGGATTACAGCGACGAGGACGAGGACACTTTGGGGTTCCTGGACCGTCGGCTGGCCGGGGTCGGACGGGTCGGGCATTTGCGGCGTCGGACTGACGCATTTGTGCAACGGATGCGGCGTAACCGGGCGGCGTAGGGGCAACCAGGCCAAGGCGGCGGACGTTGACCAAATGTTGCCCTCGATCTGGAAATCATCATGAAAAGCATCGTGCTATGGCTGCTTGGCGTACCGATCTCCGTCATCATCCTGCTGAAGCTCTTTGGGGTTTATTAGGCTTTTCGTGACCCACGTCCGCATCAGCCATACGACCGAATATACCTATCATCAGCCGGTACGTCCGACGACGCACCGGCTGATGCTGCGACCGCGTGATTCGCATGACCTTCGGCTGCGCAGCGCGACCTTGACGATGACGCCTCCGCCGGCGCGGACGCGATGGGCGCATGACGTATTCGGTAACTCGGTTTGCTACCTCGACTGGGACCGGGCGCTGACGCGGGTCATCCGCATCGTCTCCACGCTGGACCTTGACCATTATCCGACCGCCCGCGACCTCCCGATTGACCCGGCTGCGGAAACTTACCCATTCAGCTACTCGACCGAGGAAGCGCCGGACCTCGCCCGCTTGCTGGAACGGCAGTATCCCGACCCCAACCGGGTCGTGGAGGGATGGGCGCGCAGCTTTCTGAACCCACATGGGCCGACCCGCACCATGAATATGCTGGTCACGATGACCCGTGCAGTCCGCGAACGCTTCACCTACGCTGCCCGCGACGCCGAGGGGACCAATCCGCCGTTGCATACGCTGGCCACCCGAAGCGGCACCTGCCGGGACTTTGCCCTGTTGATGATGGAGGCGTGCCGCTCCCTCGGGATCGCAGCACGGTTCGTCAGCGGCTATTTGTATGACGATGCGCGGGCGGGCACGCCGCAAGTGGTCGGGGGCGGCGCCAGTCACGCCTGGTGCGCGGCTTATCTGCCCGGCGCTGGCTGGGTGGAGTTTGACCCGACCAACGGCCTTGTTGCCGGGCGCAACCTGGTTCGGGTGTGCGCAACCAGGACGGCGGAGCAGGCGAAGCCGGTGTCTGGCGCCTACATTGGCGAGCCCGGGGATTTCGACCAATTGCATGTGTCTGTGGATGTGCAGGTCGGCGACCTAGGAACCGGCGGGCAGGCTGGGATCGCAGCTTAGCGTAAGCCCTAGCAGCATTGTGGTCGGCCGCTGAGGTGTTCTGCGATGCACTCGCATTTTCCCGCCGTTGGCGGCGTGGCTTACAGCCCGGTTTTGCCAGGACAGGTGGAAATTCACTAATGCTGGCTCAGCATTTGGACGTTAGCTCGGCGTCTCACGCAGGGCCGCCATCCTGCTCTTGTGGGATTGACATCCCGCAATCCGCTTGAGTCCGGCGGAGGGTATGACCATTTCATGAATCGTAAAGCCTGACTTTGCCGCCTGATCCAGGGGCAGTGGCAGGCCTGTCGCCTGATTGAAAGGGACGCCTGATGGACATTGAGAAACTTACCGAACGCGCACGCGGCTTCCTGCAAGCGGCGCAGACCATTGCTATACGCGAGTTCAATCAGCGGATCACGCCGGAGCACCTCCTCAAGGCACTGCTGGACGATCCGGAGGGTGCAGCTTCCGGCCTGATCCGCGTTGCCGGCGGCAACGTGGATGCCGCCAAGCAAGGCGTGGATGCCGAGGTCACGCGCATTCCCAAAGTGCAGGGCAGCGGTGCCGGGCAACCGCAGGTCGCGCCGGAGTTGGTGCGCGTGTTGGATGCTGCGCAACAGGCCGCGACCAAGGCTGGTGACGAGTATGTTGCGCAGGACCGCCTGCTGCTCGCCCTCGTTGGCAGCGACACGCCGTCCTCCCGTGCCCTGCGTGCCGCCGGCGTCACGGTGCAGGCGCTGGACAAGGCCATCACCGACATGCGCAAGGGCCGCAAGGTGGAAAGCCCCAACGCAGAGGCCGGCTTCGACGCGCTCAAGAAGTATGCGCGCGACGTGACGCAGCTTGCTCGCGACGGCAAGCTCGACCCGGTGATCGGCCGCGACGAGGAAATCCGCCGCACCATCCAGATTTTGGCCCGGCGCACCAAGAACAATCCCGTGCTGATCGGCGAGCCCGGCGTCGGCAAGACCGCCATTGTCGAGGGCCTGGCCCTGCGCATCGTCAACGGCGACGTGCCGGAAAGCCTCCGCAACAAGCGGGTGATGGCGCTGGACCTCGGCGCGCTGGTGGCCGGTGCGAAGTTCCGCGGCGAGTTCGAGGAACGGCTGAAGGCCGTGCTGAAGGAGATCGAGTCCGCCGAAGGCGAGATCGTGCTGTTCATTGACGAGATGCATACCCTGGTCGGCGCCGGCAAGGCGGACGGCGCAATGGACGCCAGCAACCTGTTGAAGCCCGAGTTGGCCCGCGGCGCGCTGCACTGCGTCGGCGCGACCACGCTGGATGAGTATCGCAAGCACATCGAGAAGGACGCGGCGCTGGCCCGGCGCTTCCAATCTGTCTTCGTCGGCGAGCCTTCCGTCGAGGATACGGTCAGCATCCTGCGCGGGATCAAGGACAAGTATGAGCTGCACCACGGCGTCCGCATCACCGACGGCGCGCTGGTCGCCGCGGCGACGCTGAGCAACCGCTACATCACCGACCGCTTCCTGCCGGACAAGGCGATTGACCTGATTGACGAGGCGGCGAGCCGTCTGCGCATGGCGGTGGACAGCAAGCCCGAGGCGCTGGACGAACTGGACCGGCGGCTGATGCAGCTCCGCATCGAGCGGGAAGCGCTGCGCAAGGAGCCGGACGCAGCCAGCCATGAGCGGCTGGAGCGGCTGGAGAAGGAAATCGCCGACCTGGGCGAGCGGTCGGACGAAATGACGACGTCCTGGCGCGCGGAGAAGGACCGGCTCAATGACACGCAGAAGCTCAAGGAGCGGCTGGACCAGGCTCGTGGGGAAATCGAGATCGCGCAGCGCCGGGGTGATTTGGCTCGCGCGTCCGAGTTGATCTACGGCACGGTTCCGGATTTGGAGCGGCAGATTGCTGCGGGCCAGGACGGTGGGGCCGTGGGTGCCCTGGTCAACGAGGCCGTGACCGAGGACCAGATCGCCGCGGTTGTATCCCGCTGGACCGGGGTGCCGGTAGAGCGGATGCTGGAAGGCGAGCGGTCCAAGCTGCTGCGCATGGAGGATGCGTTGAGGAGGCGCGTCGTCGGCCAGGAGGATGCGCTGCGGCACGTCGCCAACGCCGTCCGCCGCGCGCGGGCCGGCCTGCAGGACCCGAACCGTCCTATCGGCAGCTTCCTGTTCCTTGGACCGACCGGCGTGGGCAAGACGGAGCTGACCAAGGCGCTGGCGGAGTTCTTGTTCGATGACGACCGGGCGATGGTCCGGATCGACATGAGCGAGTTCATGGAGAAGCATGCGGTCAGCCGGCTGATCGGCGCCCCGCCGGGCTACGTCGGCTATGACGAGGGCGGAGTGCTGACGGAAGCGGTGCGGCGGCGGCCTTACCAGGTCCTGCTGTTCGACGAGGTGGAGAAGGCGCACGAGGACGTCTTCAACATCCTGCTGCAAGTGCTCGATGATGGGCGGCTGACGGACGGGCAGGGGCGGACGGTGGACTTCCGCAACACCATCATCGTGCTGACCAGCAACCTGGGCAGCGATGTGCTGGCGTCGCAGCCGGATGGCGAGATCTCCGAACTGGCGCAGGCCCAGGTAATGCGGGTGGTGCGCGACCACTTCCGGCCGGAGTTCCTGAACCGGCTGGACGAGATCGTGTTGTTCCGCCGGCTGCAGCGGTCGGACATGGCGACCATCGTGGACATCCAGTTGGCCCGGCTGCGGGCGATGCTGGCTGACCGGAAGATCGGGCTGGCGCTGAACGATCGGGCGATGGAGTGGCTGGCATCTGAAGGTTATGACCCGGTGTATGGGGCTCGACCGCTGAAGCGGGTGATCCAGCGCAGCTTGCAGAACCCATTGGCTGGGCTGTTGCTTGAAGGGTCGGTCCGGGATGGCGACACCGTAAAGGTGTCGGCGAGCCGGGATGGGCTGTTGCTGAACGATCAGGTGGCGGACGCCGCCTAAAGGGCAGAACTGCCCTAGGCTTCAATGCGCCTGGGGCAGTTGCATCGTGCGCGCTATGTGTTTTACACATGGCTGGGCTGATCGCGTGATGCCGGTCTCTGTTTGATGCGTGAGTGGGCCTATAAAGGCCCTAATACATTGTTTTTAAGCGGCTGCCGCCGTTTTGACGCGGAACTGCCTTGGCGTTGACATGGGGCGGGGTGACGACTAGATAACGGCTACCGAACACGATCCGTTCGGCAGAGATTGGCAACTTGGTCAGCCAAGTTTCCCCCGTTCATTGATAACTGCATCGGGTTAATGGAAGGGATATGTTGGCGGCGTCCTGGCTGCTGTGTGCGTGCATATGTTTGTGTGTATTGGCATGGTGGTTGATGGTGGCTTGGGGTTTTGGCTTTGTTTAGGATTGCGTGGGG
>DASWOJ010000478.1:0-2901 GCA_036398775.1 Acetobacteraceae bacterium | reverse complement strand
ATCAGGCGCACGGTGGTTCCTGCGATGAGCGCACACTCCCCTGCTCCAAGGCGTTCACGCGAACGCCACCCAGCCTGATAGCCTAACCACGCCTTCGGATCCGGGCCAGCGTGGCGGGGCAGCCGCCGTCGCGCGCTTGAGCGAAGACTTCGTACTCCTTGCGGTTGCGTCCGGAGCCGGTGGTATAGGCCCGCACCAGTTCCGGGTCGGCGCACCGCTCATAGCCGGATGCCCACAGCAGCGCGCTGCACACACCCACGTAGCAGACCGGAGCGGCCGCCAGGGCTAGCGGGGCGAACACGACCGTGAGGGCGATCACGCTTCCCTTGAACATGTCCGTGCGCGGCTCGCGCACGACCCAGAAACCGAACGCACCAGCCAGGCACAAGCCGAGGCCCATGCCGAGGGCCACGCCATTCTCCCCGCTCATGAGCACGGCCGATTTCGCCATCCAGGCATGGGCAAGACACATCTGCCCGGCCAACGTCGTCCAGACCAGGCCGAAGGCGAGAAGGACCGCGGAAGCCTTCCTGGCCGTTGAGGCCACCCGACCTGCACGGTCAGGCATGGCGGTCAGGACGGGTGGGTACCGCCCGGTCCTGACTGTCGGCTTCACCCACGGGACCGGTGATCCTGACCAGGTCGCCGGAATCGAAGGCCATGCACACGGCATCGCCGACCATCGTGTCCGTGCGCTCCACGATGTCCGTGACCATGGGTCCCACCTCGCCCTGCGCGGCACTCGGGTCTGCGATGAGGGCTAGGATCGAGACCTCCGGCGGCCCGGACCAGAACACCGTGGGCAGGACGCGGGCGAAGAGGTCAGGGTCGGACGTCACCAGGGCGGTCGCTCGGCCCGGCCGGGCGACCTTGCGCAAATTTCCCTCGGCTCTCACCGGGTCGAGCGCACGTTCGAGGTGGCGGGACAGGGCCGGGTGGCCGGTCGCGGCGTAGAGCCTCGGGCCCGTGATGGCAGGCAGGCGCTTGTTCAGCTCGGCGACGATCCGGCGGGCCAGCTCCGCTCGCTGCCGCGCATCGAACCCTTCTTCCCAGGACCAGCCGGACATGGCCCGGAGCAAGCTAGAAGCCCCACCGTCGAAGGAGCAGCCGGGCGTGTTCCAAGGACGGCGATGCGGATGGGCCCGCCTTCCCCGTCACAGGGCCACGGTAGAGGATATTCAATCGGTTCAGGGGAAACCCGGCAACCGGCTCGATCTCGTAGTCCAGGATCAGCTCCTCCAGAACGGTTCCGGCATCGCTGTTCTCGAACGTCCGGCCGCTGCGGAAGGATTGCTGTTCGCCGATCCACCGGGCCTCGCCCCGGCCCAACCGGAAGTGGATCGTCCGGTAAGCCCGGCTGGAAGGCTGGCACGTATGGATCACGGCAAATTCTTTAGCGGGATGCTGCTCGAGGATCACGTCGCCGGTGGCCGGCAACGGCGAGAAGCCATGCCCGGCCCGGTCGAACGTCGCCGCCGCGGTCCAGAATCCGGCCAACTGGGGGTCGGCCACCGGGATGGGGCGCCGGCCTGCGGGACACGCGCTTGTCCGCATGTTCTGACCGGTGGCCCGACGTGTTGGCGGATCGGTGGCCGCCCTCGGCGCGGTCGGTCCAGTGGGCGCGCAGGCCAGCACCGCGATCCAGAGCGTGACAGACAGCCGTTTCGCCGTCCTTCGCTGAGCCGGCCCGTTCCAGCGGCCCCGTTCGACGGCGTCCACCACTTCGCCGAGGCGGATCGGACGCAGCCGCCCGGCGCCGGTCGCCCGGCCAGCCAGCCAGGCCACGGCGCCGCCCATGGCTGCGGGCACGGCTCACAGGACACCCGGAATGCCCACGAGCGCGGCGATGGCCCCGGTGATGGCCGAAGCCAGCGCAAAGACGGCAGCAGCGCCGATCGACAGGCCTTCCGGCCCGAAGTGGCTGCCTTAGTCCGCGTCCAGGGCGCTCAGGTCCGTGCCAAACCGGGCGGAAACGGCGGCGAAGAACTCAACCGCATCGTCGCCATCAATGCGGAGGTCCTGGAGCAGGCGGGCCTCCGGACGCAGGCGCTGCGCCGGGAGGCCCATCCCCACCAGCAGGCCCGTGACCTCCCGCTCGATCAGTGCCCGGTCCAACTGGTCATCCTCGGCGCCGCCCGGTCCTGGTCTCGATCCGCATCCCATGCCTTCCGGTCCCGATGCCCGCCCGGGCGTGCTTTGCGGCCATGCCCGCGATCAGCCTATGGTTCAGGGTAGCACAAGGAGGGCGCCGCTGCTGATCCGCCGCAATCATGCCTGTCGGCACCGCCCGCACCGGGTCGGGCCAAGATGACGGGTGGCGGCGACCCCGGCAGGCGGGCCGGCAGGTGGGCGATGCTCACCTGGTTCGTGGCCGGCATGCTGTTGACCGTGGCGGGCGCGCTGGGCCAGTCCGGCAGCTTCGGCTGGATGGCGGGGTGGCAGCAGCGCCTGTTCGGCACCGATGACGTGCTGCTCAGCGCGCTGCCGGGGCTGCTGATGGTCATGGTGCCGCTGTTTGCCGTGGGCGCGCTGCACCGCCGCGTCCGGCACCCGTTCGTGGCCGGGCTGCAGGACGGGGTGGACCGGCTGACGAAGACGCCGTCCGTCGCCGACCTGCCGGACCCGCGGGGCACGCTGCTGCGGCGGGGCCGGGTGTTCCTGGGGCTCAGCCTGGCGTCGGCCCTGTTCGCCGCGGCCTGGGGCGGCATGGTGCTGCGCACGACCGGGCAGCAGGAGGGGGAAGCGCTGCCCGTGCTGGACGTTCCCGCCGCCACGGCACCGGGCAGAGTCCTGCCGCCCTATGCCCGCCTGGCCGGCACCGTGGCGCAGGACGCGCGGGCCTGGGTCCATGACTACACCTTCCGCAGCGACCATCACCACGACACCTACACACCCCTGACC
>DASWOJ010000477.1:0-22128 GCA_036398775.1 Acetobacteraceae bacterium | reverse complement strand
CAGCCGGGCATCGCCCACCGCGCGCTGGCCATCGGTGAAGGCCACGGCGCCGGCCTCCCGCAGCAGGCCGATCTCCGCCATTTCCTCGCCCCGGCAGCCCCGAGTAACGGCGCCGTAGGGCAGGATGGTCAGGCTGCCCATCTCCTCGCCGCGGGCGCGCAACAGCCTCACAAGCGCCGGGTCGTCTATGGCAGGCAGGCTGTCGGGCAGGACGGCCAGGGTGGTGATGCCGCTGCTGGCGGCGGCGCGTGCGGCCGACTTGATGGTCTCGCGGTATTCGTAGCCGGGCTCGCCAAGGGCGGCGCGCATGTCCACTAGGCCGGGACACAGTATGGCCTCGTCGCACTCAACCGTGTCGGCGCCGTCCGGACGGCCCAGGGCAGGGCCGAAATCCACGATGACCCCGTCCCGCACCAGCAAATCACCGTGCTGGTCCAGGCCCGTCGCAGGGTCCATCAGCCGGGCGCCGGTCAGCAGCAGGTCACGCATTGCGGCGGTCCCCGCGGGACAGCACGTCCAGCACGGCCATGCGCACGGCCACGCCCATCTCGACCTGCTCGCCGATGACGCTGTGGACCGGGTCGTCGGCGACGGCGCTGTCTATCTCGACGCCGCGGTTCATCGGGCCGGGGTGCATCACCAGCACGTCGGGCTTGGCGCGGGACAGCCGTGCCGCGTCCAGGCCGAAGAAGCGGAAATACTCGCGGGCGCTGGGCACCAGGCCGCCCGACATGCGCTCCCGTTGCAGGCGCAGCATCATAACGACATCAACGCCTTGCAGGCCGGCGTCCATGTCGTGGAACACCTCGACGCCGAGGTCGGCAGCCTCCGCCGGGATCAGCGTCGGCGGGCCGATCACGCGCACCCGGCCGCCCATCGTCGTCAGCAGGTGTATGTTGGACCGCGCGACCCGGCTGTGCAGCACGTCGCCGCAAATGGCGACCTGCAAGCCCTCCAGCGTGCCGCGGCGGCGACGCAGCGTGAGTGCGTCCAGCAACGCCTGCGTCGGATGCTCATGCGTGCCGTCGCCAGCGTTGATGACCGCGCTGCTGACCTTCTGCGCCAGCAGGTTCGGCGCCCCGGACTGGTCGTGCCGCACCACCAGCAGGTCGCAGCGCATGGCGTTCAGGGTCGAGGCGGTGTCGAGCAGCGTCTCGCCCTTATTCACGCTGCTGGTGCTGACGGACATGTTGATCACGTCGGCCCCCAGCCGCTTGCCGGCCAGCTCGAAGCTGGTACGGGTGCGGGTGCTGTCCTCGAAGAACAGGTTGATGAGCGTGCGCCCGCGCAGCAGGTCGCGCTGCGTCTTGCCAGACCGGTTGAGCAGGACATAGCTCTCGGCCAGGTCGAGCAATGCCGTGATCTCAGGCGGATACAGCCCTTCGATCTTCAGCAGATGGCGGTGCGGGTAGCGCATCATGCGGCGGCTTGCGCGATGCGGGCCAGCGCCTCGTCGCGGCCCAGGGCCGCCAGGGTCTGGTCAATCGGAGGGCTGGTGGTGCTGCCGGTCAACGCGGCGCGCAGCGGCTGGGCGACCTGGCCGAGCTTGCGGCCGGACGCCTCGGCATGGGCGCGCAGGGCGGCATCCAAGGCTGGCGCGGTGAAGTCGGTGGCGGCCAGAACGGCGGCCAGCGAAGGCAACGACGCCTTGGCCTCCGGCGTCAGTTGCGCCATCGCCTTCGGCTCGAACACGAGCGGCGTCGGCTTGACCAGGAACGCCGCGCTATCGGCAAGGTCCACCAGCGTCTTCGCCCGCTCCTTCAGCCCAGGCATCAGCGCGCCGATGCGCCGCAGCGCCGCGTCATCCACCGGCAGGCCGGACGCCGCCAGCCGCGCCGCCACCTCGCGGGTCAGCCGCCCGTCATCCGCGCGCCGCAGCCAGACCGCGTTCAGGTTGGCAACCTTGGCCGGGTCCAGGCGGGCGGCGGACTTGCCGACCCCATCCAGGTCGAACAGGCGGGTCATCTCGTCGCGGTCCAGCACCTCGGCGTCGCCGTGACCCCAGCCCAGGCGGAGCAGCACGTTGCACATGGCCTCCGGCAGGATGCCTTGCTCCTGGAAATCCAGGACGCTGCTGGCGCCGTGCCGCTTGGACAGCTTGCCGCCGTCCGGCCCATGTATCAGCGGCAGGTGGGCGAAGCGCGGCAGCGCCCAGCCCATCGCCTGGAACACCTGGATCTGCCGGAAGGTGTTGGTCATGTGGTCATCGCCGCGGATGACGTGGGTGATGTCCATGTCGTGGTCGTCCACCACGACGGCGTGCAGGTAGGTCGGCGTACCGTCGCTGCGCAGGATGATCATGTCGTCCAGTTCGCTGTTGGCGACGCGCACCGTGCCCTGCACCAGGTCATCCACCACCGTCTCGCCCTCCTGCGGCGCACGCAGGCGGATGACGGGGGCGACGCCGGGCGGAGCCTCCGCCGGGTCGCGGTCGCGCCACCGTCCATCATAGCGGGGCGGACGGCCCTCTGCCATCGCGCGCTCCCGCATCTCGCGCAGCTCCTCCGCGCTGGTGTAGCAGCGGTAGGCCCGGCCGGCGGCCAGCATGGCAAGCGCGACCTCTGCATGGCGGGCCTGCCGGCTGGACTGGAACACCGGCGGCTCGTCCGCCTGCAGGTCCAGCCAGGCCAGCGCGTCCAGGATCACCTGGGTATTGGCCGCGGTGCTGCGCTCCCGGTCGGTATCCTCGATCCGCAGCAGGAACTGCCCACCGTGATGGCGGCTGAACAGGAAGTTGAACAGCGCGGTGCGGGCGCCGCCGATGTGCAACTGGCCTGTCGGGCTGGGGGCGAAGCGGGTGCGGACGGTCATGCCGGCTGCATAACACGCCCGGCGGTGGCGTGAAGGGGCGCGAGGGTATAGCATTTGCTTAAACAGGCCAGCGCAGGACGCCGCCCGTGCCGGAGCCGCCGTGCAGCACGCCATCACCGCCGCCGAGCTATTCTTATACCAGATGCGGCCCTTGCGCGTCACAGCCCTTTGGCACGCCTGGATCGAGGCGGAGCGGGGGCGTTTCGTCCCATGGCTCGCAGTCGCGGCGACGGCCGGCGTCGCGCTGTACTTCGCCCAACCCGCGGAACCCGCATGGTGGGCAGGGGCCGCCGGCCTGGCGGCATCGCTGCTGGCCTGCGTCGCGGGATGGCGTCATCCCGTATCCCGGGCGGCGGCGCTGGTCGGGGTGGCGGCGACCGCTGGCTTCCTGTCGGCGCAGATGCAGACCCGGCGCGCCCTGCCGATCGAGGCGATCCCGGCCAAGGCGGCCGTCCTGACCGGCACCGTCCGGTCGCTGGACATCCTGCCGGAAGGGCGGCGCATCACCCTGTCCGGAGCACGGCCCGATCCGGCTGGGCCGCCGCTTGCCAGGTCCGTGCGGGTCCGCCTGCGCCGTGGCGACCCGGCGGAGGTCGCCGCCGGGGACAGGGTGCAGATACGCAGCCTGGTGCGTCCGCCAGCGCCGCCTGCCTATCCCGGAGCCTGGGACCTGCAGCGCGACGCCTTCTTCTCCGGGCTTGGCGCTTCCGGCTATGCCCTGAACCCGGTGGTCACGTTGGAGCGCGCGCAGCCCTCGGGCGCCGCGGCAGTGTTGCAGGCGCTGCGCGACGGCATTGCCCGGCGGGTGCTGGAGGACTTGCCGGGGCCGCGAGGCGCGGTCGCCAGCACGCTGCTGACCGGGACGACGCTGGCGATCCCGCAGGCGGACCGGGAAGCCTTCCGCGATTCCGGCCTGGCGCACCTGCTCGCGGTGGCCGGGCTGCATATCGGTATCGTCATGGGCCTGTTCATGGGCACGACCCGGCTGGGACTGGCCGCAGTCGAGCATACTGCGCTGCACTGGCCGACCAAGGCCATCGCCGGTGGGGCGGCGCTCGCGGCAGGGGCATGCTACCTGCTGCTGACCGGGGCGCACGTGCCGATCGTCCGCAGCTTCGCGATGGCATGCCTGGTGACGCTCGGCATCGTCGTGGGCCGCCGGGCGCTGTCGTTGCGGGGGCTGACGCTGGCGGCCGGCGCCATCATCCTGATCGCGCCGAACGAGGTCGTGGGCGTCAGCTTCCAGATGAGCTTCGCGGCGGTGCTGGCGCTGATCTCCGGCTACGAGGCCTTGCGTCCTTTGTTGGCGCGGCTGCACGGCGACACCATGCGGCTGCGGGTGCTGTCCCATGCCGCCGCGCTGACCCTCACCAGCCTGCTCGCTGGGACGGCGTCGGCGCCGTATGGCGCCTATCACTTCGGCCACGTCCAGGCCTACTTCATCCTGGCGAATCTGTTGGCGGTGCCGCTGTGCGCGTTCTGGGTCATGCCGGCGGGGATGGCCGCGCTGTTCCTGATGCCGCTTGGGCTGGAACGTCTGGCCCTGGTGCCGATGGGATGGGGGATCGAGGCGATCCTGTGGATCGGCCGCACCGTGTCGTCCTGGCCAGCGGCGACCCTGCCGGTGCCGGCGACGCCGGGCTGGGGGCTGGTGGTGTTCAGCGCCGGGCTGGCATGGCTCGGGCTGTGGCGGTCCCGCGCGCGGCTGCTGGGCGTGCCGGTGATGCTGGCCGGACTGCTGTCGCCGCTGACCGCCGCGCCGCCGGACCTGCTGATGTCCAGCGACGCCCGGCTGATCGCGGTCCGCGATGACGGATATTGGGTGCAGGCGAGGTCGGGTGCGTCCAAGTTCGTGCTGGACGCCTGGCGCGACCACTTGGCAGCCGGCCCGCTGCGGTCGTTGCAGGACGGGACGCCGGCGTCCTGCACCGCCACGGGATGCTGGTTGGAGACCGGCGGCTTGCTGCTGCTCCGTGAGGCGTCACGCGTAACGGACTGCGCCGGGGTGAGACTGCTGGTGTCAGCTGAACCAGTACGGGGCGAGTGCCCGGCCGGCGTGCCCTACCTGGACCGGTTCAGCGTCTGGCGGGACGGCGCCCAGGCAGTGTGGCTGACCGCCGACGGGCCGCGCATCCTGTCCGACCGCGCCTACCGCGGCGACCGCCCTTGGGTGCCGCCGTTGCCGACGGCCCGGCGCAACATACCAAACCTGCCGATGGCAGCAACGGAAGACCTGCCGCCTGCCGCAGACGAGTAGGACCTAAGCAAATTCCTACAGGTTTGCGCACAGATGAAAATCTAGGCAGGCTTGTGCGGCCTGGCACGGCCGCAGCCCATCTGCGTGACAGGCCGCACAAGCCTGCTTAGAACTTCCGCAGCAGCGCCACCAGCCGGCCCTGCACCTTGACCCGGTCTGCCGGGAAGATGCGTATCTCATGCCGCTTGTTCGCCGGCTCCAGTGCGACGGAGTTGCCGCGGCGGCGCAGGCGCTTCAGCGTCACCTCGGCATCGTCAATCAGGGCGACGATGATCTGGCCGTTGTCGGCAGACTCGCCCTTGCGGATCACGACGGTGTCGCCGTCCAGGATGCCGGCCTCGATCATGGAGTCACCGGCAACCTCCAGCGCATAGTGCTCCCCGTTGCCGAGCAGCGCGACCGGGACCTCGACATGGGCGCCGGCGTCGCGCAGCGCCTCGATCGGCAGGCCGGCGGCAATGCGCCCATACAACGGAAGCTGTACGGCGGCAGCGTCGTTGGCGGCCCGCACACCAGGCAGGCGGCCGGAGAAATCGCCGTGTATGACGTTGGGGGCAAAGGCGGGCGCCTCGGCCTCCTCGTCCGCAATGGGGCTGGCAACCACCTCGATCTCACGCCCAGCCTCGTTCGGCAGCCGCACCACCTCCAGCGCACGGGCGCGGTGATGGCGGCGGCGCAGGAAACCCCGCTCCTCCAGTGCCGAGATCAGGCGGTGAATGCCGGACTTGGACCGAAGCTGCAGCGCCTCCTTCATCTCCTCAAAGCTTGGAGAGAAGCCGGTCGCCTTCAGGTGCTTGTCTATGAACGTCAGCAGCTCGTGCTGTTTACGGGTCAACATAGGACATATCTCTCGCGTGCCCGGCAGGGGGCAGCCGGCGAATCGGGTCAAACATGGAACAAACCGGCAACCGGGATCGTTCTAGGTTGGTTCGCGGTGCGCCGTCAAGGCGTTTGCTAGAGACCTAGGCCCTCAAGGCGCAGCACGGGAACATGCGTTCCGGCCGGCGCTGCCGGCGCATGTGGCGGGCGGATGACCAGGCCCTGCGATTGCGCCAGCACATGCAGCAATGAGGAGTCCTGGCGGGCGAACGGCGTCGCGCGGTCCACCCCGTCCGGCCCCGCGGCGATGGTGGAGCGGAGGTAGTCCTCACGATGGTCGTTCTCTGCGACAGCCCTGCCGAGCGGCATGGCGGCACTGGGCAGGGGATCGCCAGCCATGCCGGACAGGCGGCCGAGCGCCGGCCATAGGAACAGTATCGCGCATACCAGGGCCGACACCGGGTTGCCTGGCAATCCCAGGACGGGAACGCCGCGCAGCTCGCCGGACAGCAGCGGCTTGCCGGGCCGCATGGCGATCCGCCAAAAATCCAGCACGAAGCCCTGCCGCGCCAGTCCGGCCTGCACCAGGTCGTAATCCCCGACGCTTGCGCCGCCGGTCGTCACCAGCATGTCGAGGCCTGCCGCCCCCTGGGCCGCCTGCGCGACCGCATCGGCAGTGTCGCGCGCAATCGGCAGCATCACAGGCTCGCCGCCGCCGGCGCGGACCAGCGCGGCCAGCGCGTGCACGTTCGAGCTGACGATGCTGCCGGGGCCAAGCGGGTCGCCTGGCATGGCGATCTCATCGCCCGTCGCCAGCAAGCCGACGCGGGGGCGCCTGTGGACGGTGACCCACGGGTGGTTGCCTGCCGCCGCCAATCCGATGGCGCGCGCGCCCAGCCGGGTGCCGGCCGGCACCAGCTCCGCTCCTTGCCGGAAATCGCCGCCCGCCGGGCGGACATGGCGTCCTGCCTCGGCCGCTGCATTCAGCCTCATGGTTTGGTCGTTTGCAGTCACATCCTCCTGCGCCACCACGCAGTCTGCGCCGTCCGGGATGCCGCTGCCGGTGTAGAGCCGGACCGCTTCGCCCGGGCCAACCTGGCCAGTGAAGGGATGACCCGCCGGGGCACGGCCGGCAACCCGGAGCCGCGTGCCAAGAGCGCCATCCGAGGCGCGCAAGGCGTATCCGTCCATGGCGGACACAGCCGTCGGCGGCTGGGTCAGCCGGGCAAGGATCGAGGTGGCCGTGATCCGGCCCCAGGCGTCCGACAACGCCACCACCTCGGCCGCGGTTGGACGCAGCCCGGCGATAATGCGGGCGCGGGCCTCGGCCACGGGCAGCACCGCTCAGTCCTGCCGGAACGCGCCGGACGCGCCGCCATCCTTGTGGACGACCCGCAGGCCGTCAATCCGCATGCCCCGGTCCACCGCCTTGCACATGTCGAAGACCGTCAACGCCGCGATGCTGGCCGCAGTCAAGGCTTCCATCTCGACCCCAGTGCGGCCGGTGGTGCGCACGGTCGCGGACACGTCCACGCCGGTCCGGTCCGGGGAGGCCTGCAGGTCCACGGTCACGGCGGAGATCGGCAAGGGATGGCACAGGGGGATCAGATCGGCTGTGCGCTTGGACGCCATGATGCCAGCCAGCCTCGCAACCCCGATCACGTCGCCCTTCTTGGCCTGCCCGGACAGGATCAGGGCCAGGGTGGCAGGCTGCATCAGGACACGCACGTTGGCGGTCGCGGTGCGGTCCGTTTCCGGCTTGGCGGACACGTCCACCATGACCGCCCGTCCCTCGGCGTCAAAATGCGTCAGCGCAGTCATGCGGTCTTGCCCAGCAGCGCACGGGTTGCCTCACCCACGTCGGGCTGCCGAAGCAGGCTCTCGCCGACCAGGAAGCAGCTTGCCCCGGCGTCCGCCAGCCGCAGCACGTCGGCGTGGGTGCGTATGCCGCTCTCGGCGATCAGGAAACGGTCGGACGGCACATGCGGCGCAAGCTCCTCCGTGATCTCCAGGCTAGTCCGCAAGGTCTTGAGATCGCGGTTGTTAATGCCGATCAACTGCGTTTCCAGCCCCAGGGCGCGGTCCAGTTCGTGCCGGTTGTGCACCTCGGCCAGCACGTCCATGTCCAGTGCCCTGGCAAGCTCCTCCATCTCACGCGCGCGGGTGTCGGACAGTGCGGCCAGGATCAACAGGACGCAGTCGGCGCCCATGGCCCGGCTCTCGTATATTTGCCAAGGGTCCAGCATGAAGTCCTTGCGCAGCACCGGCATTCCGACGGCGCCGCGGGCTGCGCGAAGGTGTTCGGCTTCACCCTGGAAATAGGGTTTGTCGGTCAGCACGGACAGGCAGGTGGCCCCGGCGGCTGCATAGGTCTTGGCGAGTTGGACAGGGTCGAAATCCTCGCGGATGACGCCTGCCGAAGGTGAGGCGCGCTTGATCTCGGCAATCAGGCCATAGCGTCCGCCGCCTACCGCATGCTTCAGCGCGTGGCCAAAACCCCGCGTCGGGTGCCGCTTTGCATCCTGGCGGCTGGCCAGCGTCGGCAAAGGCTGGCCGGACTTGCGTCGTTCCACCTCGGCCAAGGTGTCGGCGCAGATCTGCGATAAGGCATCGGGAAGAGCAATATCCATAATTACCTCGAACAATCTTAGGCAGTTGCACGGCGCAGCTTGTCCAGTGCGGCAAGTGCCTGGCCACCGTCAATCGCGGCAGCAGCCAGGAAGGCTCCCTCGTGAAGGTCGCCGGCACGGCCAGCAACAACCATGCCAGCGGCAGCATTCAGCAGTACCGTGTCCCGATATGCGCTGACCTCGCCGTCCAGCAACGCAAGCAGGGCCGTTGCGTTCGTTGCAGCGTCGCCGCCACGTATGGCCTCGACCGGCGAGCAGTTCAGCCCGGCCATGTCCGGCGTGACGGAGAAGCTCCGCAAGGCTCCGTCCTTCAGTTCGGTCACCTGACTTTCGCCGGCAACCGTCAGCTCATCCAGTCCCTGCCCGTGGACGAGCCAAGCGCGCTGCGTACCGAGCAGATGCAGCGTTTCCGCCATCGGAACCAGCCAACGGGGATCATAAACGCCGGTCAGTTGCCGCCGCACCCCGGCTGGATTGGCCAGCGGTCCCAGCAGGTTGAAGATGGTGCGCGTCCCCAGTTCCACCCGTGGACCCGCGGCATGGCGCAGCGCCGCGTGATGCCGGGGCGCGAACAGGAAGGCGCAGCCGGCCTCCTGCAGCACGCCGGACAAGCGTTCGAGCGGCACGTCCACGTTGACCCCAAGCGCGGTCAGCACGTCGGCTCCGCCGGTCAGCGAGGACAGGTTGCGGTTGCCGTGCTTGGCAACCGGCACGCCGCAGCCGGCCAGGACGAAGGTGACGGCCGTGGACACGTTCAGCGTGCCCCTGCCGTCGCCGCCGGTGCCGCAGACGTCCAAGGCGTCGGGCGGGGCAGCCACGCTGGCCATCCGGGCGCGCATGGCGCGGACCGCTCCGGTCAGCTCGCCGACCGTTTCCCCGCGGACCCGCATCGCCATCAACATCCCGGCGATCTGCGCCGGCGTCGCCTCGCCGGACATGATGATGCCGAACGCGTCCTCCGCCTCGTCCGCCGACAGGGCGGCGCCCTCCGCCAGGCGGGCCAGGACCGGTTTCAGGCTGGACAAGCTACGCCGCGCGGGCCGGCGTGCGCGAGGCCGGGGCGTTGGCGCCGCGGGCGATGGCGAGGAAGTTGGCCAGGATGTCGTGCCCGTGCTCGGAAGCGATGCTCTCGGGATGGAACTGCACGCCGAACACCGGCAGGGTCCGGTGGCGCAGGCCCATGATGGTGCCGTCCTCGGTCCAGGCGGTCGCGACCAGTTGGTCCGGCAGGGTTGCCGCGTCCACGATCAGGCTGTGGTAGCGCGTGGCGCGGAACGGGCTGGGCAGCCCGGCGAACACGTCGGTGCCGTCGTGCCGCACCGGGCTGACCTTGCCGTGCATCGGGACGGAGGCGCGCACCACGTCGCCGCCGAACACCTGGCCGATCGCCTGGTGGCCCAGGCAGACGCCCAGCACCGGGATGCGCCCGGTGGCGGCCCGGATCAGGTCGCAGCAGATGCCGGCCTCGGCCGGGGTGCAGGGGCCGGGCGACAGCACGATCGCCTCCGGCGCGCTGTCCATCGCCTGCTGCACCGTCCAGGCGTCGTTGCGTATGACCTGGCTTTTTGCGCCGAGGTCGCCGAGGAAGTGGACGAGGTTGAAGGTGAAGCTGTCGTAGTTGTCTATCAGCAGGATCATGGCTCAGGCTTTCAGGGCGGCGAAGCGCACGGCCTCTTCGGCGGCGCGGAACAGGGCGCGGGACTTTTGCCGGGTTTCCTCCCACTCGCCCTCGGGCGTGCTGTCGGCGACGACCCCGCCGCCGGCCTGCACATACATCGTCCCATCCTTCACGACTGCGGTGCGGAGGCCGATGCAGGTGTCCATGGTGCCGTTGGCGGCGAAGTAGCCGATGCAGCCGGCGTAGATGCCGCGACGGGTCGGCTCCAGCTCCTCGATGATTTCCATGGCGCGTATCTTGGGGGCGCCGGTCAGCGTTCCCGCGGGGAAGCCGCCGATCAGGGCGTCGAGTGCGTCCAACTCGGGACGCAGCCGGCCCTCGACGGTGGAGGAGATGTGCATGACGTGGCTGAACCGCTCGACGGCGAAGCTTTCGGTCACGCGCACGCTGCCCAGCTCCGCCACCCGGCCCACGTCGTTGCGTCCGAGGTCCAGCAGCATCAGGTGCTCCGCCCGCTCCTTGGGATCGGCCAGCAGTTCGGCCTCAAGCTGCCGGTCGTGCTCGGGGGTGGTGCCGCGGGGGCGGGTGCCGGCGAGGGGGCGCAGGGTCACGGTGCCGTCGCGCAGGCGGACCAGGACCTCCGGGCTGCTGCCGACCACGGCGAAGCCGCCGAAGTCGAGGAAGAACAGGAACGGCGCCGGGTTGATGCGCCGCAGCGCCCGATAGAGCGCGAAGGGCGGCAGGGCGAACGGCACCGTGAACCGCTGGCTCGGCACGACCTGGAAGGCGTCGCCGGCGGCGATATACTCCTTCATGCGGTCCACGATCGCCATGAACTCGGCCTTGGTCAGGTTGGACTGCGGCTCGGGCTGCGGCGGCAGGGCGACGGGCGGGGCGGCGTGGGGCAGGGGACGCACCAGCGCGGCGTCGGCCTGGGCCAGGGCCGCCTGCGCCTGGTCCCAAGCGGCTTGGGCGGAAACGCCGGGCTGCGGGTAGATCGGGGCGGCCAGGGTCAGCTCGTCCTTCACGTTGTCGAACACGGCGAACACAGTGGGACGGATCAGGATCGCCTCCGGCAGTCCAACGGAGTCCGTGTTCTTGTCCGGCAGCCGCTCCATCAGCCTTACCATGTCGTAGCCGAGGTAGCCGACCAGGCCGCCCAGCATCGGCGGCAAATGGTCCGGCAGGTCGAGCTGCGCCTCCTGGATCAGGGCGCGCAGGCTGTCCAGCGCCGGGCGGTCGTCCGGCACGAAGGCGTGCGGGGCGGAACGGGCATGCCGGTTCACCTCGGCCCGGCCGCCGCGGCAGCGCCACACCAGATCGGGGTCCATGCCGATGATCGAGTAGCGGCTGCGGGCCGACCCGCCCTCGATGCTTTCCAGCAGGAAGGAGTTGGGCCGGCCATGCGCCAGCTTGAGGAAGGCGCCGACCGGCGTTTCCAGGTCGGCGACGCCGGTGGTCCAGACCAGCGTGCCGCGTCCGGCGTCATAGCTGGTGCGGAAGTGGGCCTGGGTCGGGGGGATTGCGTTCATGGTGCCGTATGCAAGGTGAGAAGTTACGACGGGGGCTGCACGATGCTGTCCAGCACCCGCTGGTTGACGGAGGGCCGCATCCGGGTCCGCAGGGCCGAGGCATAGACGTTCTGCACGTCCTTGCTCATGGAGTCTGCAAGCTGCTTGCGGGTTTGCCCGGCGCCGATCGGGTCGGCAGACATGTCCGGCTTGGACACGTCGCCCAACGCGGCAACCAGGAAAGCATCGGGGACCTCGACCATCGTGGCGTCCTTCGGCTTAAGGCTGAAGGCCGCTGTCGCCAGTTCCTGCGGCACGCCGGACGGGGGGGCGCCGCGCGGCAGCGGCGGGGTGCGCTGCACGCGCAGCCCAGCCACCGTTGCGGCATCGTCCAGGCTGCCGCCGGCTTTTGCGGCGGTCATCAGCCTGGCGGCAGCCTCTTCCTGCGACTTGCGCCGGGCCGCGTGCAGCCAGTCCTGGCGGACGGCGGCCTCGACGTCGGATAAAGGCTTCGGGGTGGCAGCCGTCGTGTCCTCCACCAGCACGGCGAAGTGGCTGTTCTCAGGCCCGTCGCTCAGCCGCGCCGGCTCGCCCTTCTGCAACGCAAAGGCTGCGGTCAGGATGGCCTGGCGCTGCGCCGGCGTGCCGGGGATCGGCGCCGGTTCGCCATCCTGGGTGTTGCCGCGGGCGTCCAGGGTGCCGGATGCGGCAACCGCGCCAAGCCCTGCCGGGATTTCATCGAGCGTCGGGCTGGCCGCGACGGCATCCTCCAGCGTGTTGATGCGGTCATACATCCCGTCCGCCGCACGCTCCTTGGCGACGGTGGCGCGTATGCCTGCCGTTGCATCGGCCAGGGTCGTCGTGACGCCCGGCGCCATGTGGAACACCTGGAACACCTGCCAGCCCAAGGGCGAGCCGACCGGGCCGACGACCGCGTCCGGCGCGGCCGAGAACACGGCGGCGGCAAGCTCCGGCGAGGGAATTTCGGCCTGCCCGGCATCGTCCAGCGTAATGGCCGACGCGCCGGCTTCGGCCTGATGCTGGATGTCGTCCCATCCCGCGCCGGCGCTCCAGGCGGCGGCGAGGCTGCGCGCCCGGGCCTCGTCGGAGGTGGACACGATGTGGACCGACCGCTTCTCCTCCCTGACGAACTCGGCCTGGTGCTGGTCGTAGTAAGCCTTGATGTCCTCGTCGGACACATCCGTTGCACGGGCCGCCGTGTCCGGGGACAGCAGGACGACCTTGATGCGGCGGAACTCGGCGGCGCTGTAGGACGGCAGGTTGTTCTCATACTGGCGCTGCAAGTCATCGGCCGTGGGCGCGGGCGGCTCGGGCGCCAGGGCGAAGGGCAGCTCCACATACTCCGCCACCCGGGTTTCCCGCTGGAAGGCGAACACGATGCCGGTCAGCGCGTCCGGCGGCGCCACGCCCGCGGTGACGGCGTCCATCACCTGGTTCTGCGCCAGGTTGGCGCGCACCTGCTCCAGGAACCCGGCCTCGGTCAGGTTGTTGTCACGCATCACCGCATTGAACTTGTTGCGGTCGAAGGCGCCGTTGGGGCCGCGGAAGCCAGGGATGTCGAACACTGCCCGGCGGACCTCCTCGGGCGGGACGACGACGCCGAGCTGTGCCGCCTGGTCGTCCAACGCCGCCTCCACCACCATGCGCTCCAGCGTCTGCCCGGCGACGGCGCGGCTGATGGCGGGCGTCGGCTCGGCCTGGCCGCCCATCATGCGCGACACCTGGGCGAGGGCGCGGCGATACTGCACCTGGAACTCGCCGGGCTGGATGCGCCGGCTGCCGACCTGGGCCAACGAGTTGTCGGTGGCGAAGTCGTGCACGACGCCGGAGATGCCCCATAGCCCAAACGAGCCGATCAGCACGATGAAGAACACCCGGGCGGTCCAGGTGCCCAGGAAACGGCGAAACATGGCGAGCATCGGTCAGGCCCCAATCAGCGCCGGCACCATAGGCATGGCGCCCGCCTTATGCCAGCCGCTCCCGTTTGCACCGCCGCCGCCCCGGCTATAAGGGCTGGAACAGCAGATGGGACCACAGCGATGCAGCCACTGATCGCCGGCAACTGGAAGATGAACGGATTGCAGGCGGATGCTGCGTCGCTGGCGGCGGCGCTGCGGGACGGCGTTCCCGGGTGCGACCTGCTGGTGTGCCCGCCGACGACGGTGCTGGCCCAGGTGGCCGGCCTGCTCGCCGGCAGCCCCGTTGCGGTTGGCGGCCAAGACTGCCACAGCGCGCCGGGGGGCGCCCATACCGGCGACGTTTCCGCCCCCATGCTGCGTGACGCCGGCGCGGCCTGGGTGATCTTGGGCCATTCCGAACGTCGGCAGGGGCATGGGGAAACCGATGCGGTGGTCCGCCGCAAGGTTGCCGCCGCGGCAGGGGCCGGGCTTATCCCAATCGTCTGCGTGGGCGAGACCGAGGCCCAGCGGGAAGCAGGGCAGGCGCGCACCGTCGTGGGCGCGCAGTTGGCGGGCAGCCTGCCGCCTGGCTTTTCCGGCGTCGTGGCGTATGAGCCGATCTGGGCCATCGGCACCGGGCGCGTTCCGACCGCCGGGGACGTGGCGGCCATGCATGCCCACATACGCAAGCAGCTCGTGGCTGATCTGGGAGACGCCGGGGTGGGATTGCGCATCCTTTATGGCGGCTCGGTGAAGCCGGACAACGCCGCGGGCCTGCTGGGCTTGCCGGAGGTCGGCGGCGCGCTGGTGGGCGGCGCCAGCCTGGTGGCGGCGGATTTCCTCGGCATCGCCAGGGCCAGCTTGTAGCCTGGCCAGGGTGCACACGGGTTTGCCCGGCTTGCCTTGGCCCAAGCGTCCCTGATGAAGCCGAACCGCACCTGCCCAACTCGAGGTATGGCTCCGCGGATAAGCTCCAAAGGTCTGCTTAGCTTCCCACGCGGCGCCGGGCCGGGTATGACGCGCGTACCGCTAGGAACTCCACGTCATGACGACCGCTTTGCTTATCATCCACCTGTTCGTCACCCTGGCCCTGATCGGCGTCGTGCTGATCCAGCGCAGCGAGGGCGGCGGCCTGGGCATAGGCACCTCCCAGGGCATGGGCGGCTTCATGTCGGGGCGGGGCACGACCAACCTGCTGACGCGCACCACGGCGGTCCTGGGAACGGCGTTCTTCGTGCTGTCGCTAACGCTGGCGTTGCTGAACCGCGGCGCCGTCGGCCATGCCCGGCCGTCGCTGCTGGACGTGCCGCCGGCTTCGGCTCCGGCAAACCCGGGATCGGGCGCTGATCCGGCTCCGGCTCCCGCGGCGCCGCGCGGGCCAGCGGTCCCGACGAACTAGCGCGGGTGCGGCGCTGGGCTGGGATGCAGGACCCGGGGTGTTGCCGGGACCCGCATCCGGTGTATCACGGCCTTCCATGACGCGGTTCGTATTCATCACCGGCGGCGTGGTCTCCTCGCTAGGCAAAGGCATCGCCTCGGCGGCGCTGGGCACGCTGCTGCAGGCACGCGGCTACAACGTGCGCCTGCGCAAGCTTGACCCCTACCTGAACGTGGACCCGGGGACCATGAGTCCCTACCAGCACGGCGAGGTGTTCGTCACCGACGACGGCGCCGAAACCGACCTCGACCTCGGCCATTACGAGCGTTTCACCGGCGTACACGCGACCCAGGCCGACAACGCCACCACTGGACGCATCTACTCCGAGGTGATCGCCAAGGAGCGCCGGGGCGACTACCTCGGCGCCACCGTCCAGGTCATCCCGCACATCACCGACGCCATCAAGGAGGCGATCACCCGCGACACCGAGGGGCTGGACTTCGCCCTGATCGAGATCGGCGGCACCGTCGGCGACATCGAGAGCCTGCCGTTCCTCGAAGCGATACGCCAGCTCGGCAACGAGCTTGGCCCAACGCAGACCATGTTCGTCCACCTGACGCTGGTGCCCTATATCCCGTCCGCCGGCGAGCTGAAGACCAAGCCGACGCAGCACTCCGTCAAGGAGCTGCAGAATGTCGGCATCCAGCCGCAGATGCTGCTATGTCGCTGCGACCGGGCGATCCCGGATGCGGAGCGGCGCAAGATCGCCAGCTTCTGCAACGTCCGTCCGCAGGCGGTGATCGCGGCCCTGGACGTGGACACGGTCTATGCCGTGCCGATCAGCTACCACGAGGAGGGCATGGACCGGGAGGTGCTGCGCCACTTCGGCCTGCCGTTCGACGCCGAGCCCGACCTGCGGCCCTGGCAGCGCATCGTGGACCTGGTCCGCGCCCCCGAGGGCGAGGTGCGGATCGCGGTCGTCGGCAAGTATACCAACCTGCTCGACAGCTACAAAAGCCTGGCCGAAGCCCTGGTGCACGGCGGCATCCAGAACCGGGTCAAGGTGCATTTGGACTGGGTGGACAGCCAGGTTTTCGAGCAGGCGGACACCGTCGCCCGCCTGGAGGGCGTACACGGCATCCTGGTGCCCGGCGGCTTCGGCGAGCGCGGCACGGAAGGCAAGATCGCCGCCGTCCGCTTCGCGCGGGAGCGGCGGGTGCCGTTCCTGGGCATCTGCTTCGGCATGCAGATGGCGGTCATCGAGTGCGCCCGGAACCAGCTCCATCTGCCCGACGCCTCCAGCACCGAGTTCGGCCCCTGCGGCAACCCGGTCGTCGGCCTGCTGACGGAGTGGGCCAGGGGCAACGAGATGGAGCGGCGGGCAGAAGGCGGCAACCTCGGCGGCACCATGCGCCTGGGCGCCTACCCGGCGGAGCTTGCGCCGGACTCGCTCGTCAGCGCGGTCTATGGCACGACGCGCATCCAGGAGCGGCACCGCCATCGCTGGGAGGTCAACGTGCATTACCGCGAGGGGATCGAGGCCCAGGGGCTGCGCTTTTCCGGCATGTCGCCGGACGGCATCCTGCCGGAGATCGTCGAGCGTCCGGACCACCCCTGGTTCATCGGCGTGCAGTATCATCCCGAGCTGAAGTCGAAGCCGCTGGCGCCGCATCCGCTGTTCTCCGGCTTCATCCGCGCCGCCGTGAAGCAATCCCGCCTTGTCTGACGCGGTGCCCGGCGAAATCCGCACCGTTCGGGTGCGCGACGTGGAGATCGGCAACGACCGGCCGTTCGTACTGATCGCCGGCCCCTGCCAGATCGAGTCCGAAAGCCACGCCTTCGAGATGGCGGACGCGCTGAGCGGCATCGCCCAGGCGGCCGGCGTGCCGCTGATCTACAAGTCCAGCTTCGACAAGGCGAACCGCACCAGCGGCGGCGCGGCCCGCGGCGTCGGCATCATACGCGGCCTGAGCATCCTGGCCGCCGTGCGCGAGCGGTTCCGCATCCCCGTGCTGACCGACGTGCACGCGCCGGAACAGTGCGAGCCGGCCGCCGAGGCCGTGGACATCCTGCAGATCCCCGCCTTCCTGTGCCGGCAGACCGACCTGCTGCTGGCGGCGGGCGAGACCGGCCGGGCGATCAACGTGAAGAAGGGCCAGTTCCTGGCGCCCTGGGACATGGCCAACGTCGCCGCCAAGATCGCCGACACCGGCAACGAGAGCATCCTGCTGACCGAGCGCGGCGTCAGCTTCGGCTACAACACGCTGGTGACGGATTTCCGCGGCCTGCCGGTGATGGCGCGCACCGGCTACCCGGTGGTGTTCGACGCCACGCACTCCGTGCAGCAGCCCGGCGGCCACGGCGGGTCGTCGGGCGGCCAGCGGGAGTTCGCGCCGGTGCTGGCCCGCGCCGCGCTGGCCGTGGGCGTCGCGGCGCTGTTCATCGAAACCCACGGCGATCCCGACCAGGCCCCGAGCGACGGGCCGAACATGATCCCGTTGCGGGAGATGCCGGCGCTGATCGCCGGGCTGCGCGCCCTGGACGACTTCATGAAGCCGCGCCTGACCTTACCAACCACAACCGGGACCCTCCTGTAATGAGCGCCATCGCCGACCTGATCGCCCGTGAAGTCCTGGACAGCCGGGGCAATCCCACGGTGGAGGTGGAGGTCGTGCTGGACAGCGGTGCAGTCGGCCGCGCCACCGTGCCCAGCGGTGCCAGCACCGGCGCGCATGAGGCGGTGGAGCTGCGCGACGGCGACAAGTCGCGCTATGGCGGCAAGGGCGTGCGCAACGCCTGCGCCAACGTGGAGGGGGAGATCTTCGACGCCCTGGGCGGCATGGACCCGTTCCAGCAGGTCAAGCTGGACGAGATCATGATTGGCCTCGACGGCACCCCGAACAAGGCGCGGCTGGGCGCGAACGCGATTCTTGGGGTGTCGCTGGCGGTCGCCAAGGCCGCGGCGGCGGAGTTGGGGCAGCCGCTGTATCGCTATGTCGGCGGCGTGTTCGCACGCACCTTGCCGGTGCCGATGATGAACATCGTGAACGGCGGCCAGCACGCGGACAATCCGATCGACATCCAGGAGTTCATGGTGCAGCCGGTGGGCGCCCCAACCTTCGCTGAGGCGGTGCGCATGGGGTCGGAGATTTTCCAGGCGCTCAAGCGGGCGCTGCATGACGCCGGGCACAATACCAACGTCGGGGACGAGGGCGGTTTCGCGCCTAACCTGTCCTCCGCCGACGAGGCGCTGGGCTTCATAAGCAAGGCGTGCGAGACCGCGGGCTACCGGCCCGGCGAGGACGTGACGTTTGCGCTGGACTGCGCCGCGACCGAGTTCTTCCGCGACGGCGCCTACGACATGGCCGGGGAGGGCAAGCGGCTCGACTCCGCCGGGATGGTCGCCTACCTGGCCGACTTGGCCGCCCGTTACCCGATCATGTCCATCGAGGACGGCTGCAGCGAGGATGACTGGGACGGCTGGCGGCACCTGACGGAGGTGCTGGGCGGCAAGGTGCAGCTGGTCGGCGACGACCTGTTCGTGACCAACACCGAGCGTCTGCGGCGCGGCATCGAGGCGGGGACGGCGAACTCCATCCTGGTGAAGGTGAACCAGATCGGCACGTTGACGGAAACCCTCGACGCGATGGAGGTGGCGCAGCGCGCCGGCTACTCCGCGGTGATGAGCCACCGTTCCGGCGAAACCGAGGACTCGACCATCGCCGACCTGGCCGTTGCCACCAATTGCGGGCAGATCAAGACCGGCAGCCTGGCGCGCAGCGACCGGACCGCAAAATACAATCAGCTCATTCGCATCGAGGGCGAGCTTGGTACTGCATCCCGCTACGCCGGGCGCACGATACTGCGGCGGTAGGCGTTTTCCGGCTGTGCGAAGGCGTGTAACCGGGTAACGTGGGCGTGAACCGCGAGGCTTGATGATGGCATTCTGGGACGGATTGAAGCGTCAGTTGCTGGCCGCCGTCGCGCCGGCAATCTTTGCGGCGCTGGTCGGCTATTTCGGCTGGAATGCGACGCAAGGCGAGCGGGGGCTGAAAGCCTACGCCATGCGCCAGGAGCAGTTGACCTCCGTAGAAGCCGAGCTTGCCCGCGTGCAGGCCGAGCGCGACACCTGGGAGCGCCGGGTCATGGGCCTGCGCACCCAGCGTCTGGACCCGGACACCCTGGATGAGCGCGCGCGTGCGATGCTGAACGTGGCTGACCCGGCGGACATCGTCGTTCCATACGGGGCAAACAAGCGCCTGTTCTAGCTGGGCCTGTGTGCGCCGGAACTTGGGGCGGCGTGGCCAAGCCGCGCAGGGCAGCTTAGGTTCATCTGCATAAGGCTCCAATGATCGGCTTCGCCGCTTGGCGCCGGCGATTAGGCAAGGGTCATATTGCATTGCACAACAGTGCGTTGCGAAGTTTGTTTACAGCTGTCCTGCGCCGTCTGGGGTTGTCGTTGCCCGTTCGCGGGGCTAGGTGTCCCAGAGAGACATTCTTAGGGACGGAGGCGGCGCGCATGGCCCAGGCAGCGGAACAGGATGCAGGCGAGGTCCAGGCTGCGGCGGCCTCACCGGCCCCGGCGACGAACCAATCCATGAACCGCGACCAGCTCATGCAGGCCTACGGCGACATGCTGCTGATACGCCGCTTCGAGGAGAAGGCGGGTCAGCTGTATGGTATGGGCCTGATTGGCGGCTTCTGCCACCTGTATATCGGCCAGGAGGCGGTCGTCGTCGGCATCCAGGCGGCGCTGGGCGAGGGCGACCAGGTCATCACCTCCTACCGCGATCACGGCCACATGCTGGCCACCGGCATGGAGCCGCGCGGCGTGATGGCGGAGCTGACCGGGCGCAGCGGCGGCTACTCCAAGGGCAAGGGCGGCTCCATGCACATGTTCAGCAAGGAGAAGCGGTTCTTCGGCGGGCATGGGATCGTGGGCGCGCAGGTCAGCATCGGCACGGGGCTGGCGATGGCCAACTGGTATCGGCGCAGCGACCGGGTCAGCGCGACCTACTTCGGCGACGGCGCGTCCAACCAAGGCCAGGTCTATGAGAGCTTCAACCTGGCAGCCTTGCTGAAGCTGCCATGCCTGTATGTGATCGAGAACAACAAATACGGCATGGGCACCAGCCTGGAGCGGTCGTCGGCGTCGCATGACCTGTCCAAGAACGGCGCGCCGTGGGGCATCCCGGGCGCACAGGTGGATGGCATGGACGTCACCGCGGTGAAGGCGGCGGCGGAACAGGCAGTGGCGCATTGCCGGTCCGGGAAGGGGCCGTTCGTGATGGAGGTGCAAACCTACCGTTACCGCGGCCATTCCATGTCCGACCCGGCGAAATACCGCACCCGCGAGGAGGTCCAGAAGATGCGGACCGAACGCGACCCCATCGAGGGCGCGCGGCATCTGCTGGAGGCGTTGGGCGTGACGGACGAACAGTTCAAGAAGATGGACGGCGACATTAAGGCCCGCGTGCAGGAGGCTGCCGACTTCGCGCAAAGCAGCCCGGAACCGGATGAGGGCGAGTTGTGGACCGACATCCTCGTGGAGGGTTAGGCCTTGTCCACGCAGATACTGATGCCGGCGTTGTCGCCGACGATGACCGAGGGCAAGCTGGCCCGGTGGCTGAAGAAGGTTGGCGAGGACGTGCGCGCCGGGGATGTCATCGCCGAGATCGAGACGGACAAGGCGACCATGGAGGTCGAGGCGGTTGACGAAGGCAAGCTGTCGCAAATCCTGATCGAGGAGGGCACCGACGGCGTGGCTGTGAATACGCCGATCGCCGTGCTGAACGGGGACGGCCAGGCTGCTGCGCCCGCACCGGCCCCGGCTGCAGCGCCGGCTCCCGCACCGGCCACCGCCAAGCCGGCGTCCGAGAGTGAGGCCGCTGTTGCCGACAAGGCGACGGCCAGCCAGGCCGTGCCGACCGCCGCGGCGGCTGCGCCGGAGAAAGACTGGGGACCGACCAAGCCGACTACCGTGCGCGAAGCCCTGCGCGACGCCATGGCAGCCGAGCTGCGCGCCGACGACCGGGTGTTCCTGATCGGCGAGGAGGTCGCGCAATACCAGGGCGCCTACAAGATCAGCCAGGGCCTGCTGGACGAGTTCGGCGAGCGCCGCATCATTGACATGCCGATCACCGAGCACGGCTTCACCGGCATGGCGGTCGGCGCTGCGATGGACGGGCTGCGGCCGATCGTCGAGTTCATGACCTTCAACTTCGCCATGCAGGCGATTGACCACATCATCAACTCCGCCGCCAAGACGCTGTATATGTCCGGCGGCCAGATGGGCTGCCCGATCGTGTTCCGCGGCCCGAACGGCGCCGCGTCCCGCGTGGGCGCGCAGCACAGCCAGGATTATGCGTCGTGGTATGCCCACTGCCCCGGCTTGAAGGTGGTGGCGCCGTGGTCCGCCGCCGACGCCAAGGGCCTGCTGCGCGCCGCCATACGCGACCCGAACCCGGTCATCGTGCTTGAGAACGAGATCCTCTACGGCCAGACCTTCGAGTGCCCGACCGACGAGGACTTCATCCTGCCGATCGGCAAGGCGAAGATCGAGCGGACCGGCCAGCACGTCACCATCGTCGCTTACAGCATCATGGTCGGCGTCGCAATGAAGGCCGCCGAGACCCTGGCGCAGGAGGGCGTGGAGGCCGAGGTCATCAACCTGCGCAGCCTGCGTCCGATGGACACGCAGACCATCGTGGACAGCGTGAAGAAGACCAGCAGGCTGGTGACGGTGGAGGAAGGCTGGCCCTATGCCGGCATCGGCGTGGAGATCGCGATGCAGATCATCGAGCACTGCTTCGACTGGCTGGACGCGCCGCCGGTGCGGGTCGCCGGGCTGGACGTGCCGCTGCCGTATGCCGCGAACCTGGAGAAGCTGGCCTTGCCGCAGCCGGGCTGGGTGGTGGATGCCGTGAAGAAGATCGTCTAGGGGCGCCCCGATATGCCGACCAACATCCTGATGCCGGCGCTGTCGCCGACCATGACCGAGGGCACGCTGGCCCGCTGGCTCAAAAAGGAAGGCGAGGAGATACGTGCCGGCGATGTGATTGCCGAGATTGAGACGGACAAGGCCACGATGGAGGTCGAGGCCGTTGACGAGGGCATACTAAGCAAGATCCTCGTCGCCGACGGCACTGCCGGGGTGAAGGTCAACGACCCGATCGCGGTGCTGCA
>DASWOJ010000476.1:0-1981 GCA_036398775.1 Acetobacteraceae bacterium | reverse complement strand
GCCGGCGAAGTTGGGGCCGTTCCAGCCAGTCCAGGGTGTGCAGGGTGCGCTCGATGCGGCCGATCTCCCGCAGCGCCAGGGCCAGCCCGTTCTGCCGCGGGTAGGCGCCGAGCCGCTTGAGCAGCAGCGAGGCGCTGACCGTGCCCGTCCGCACCGAGGCCGCCATCCGCAGCACGTCGTCCCACTGCGCCGCGATCAGCTTGTCGTCGGGCTTCCCTGCAATAAACGGCGCCAGCGCCGGCCACGTCGAGGCCGGGCCAAAGGCGTACAGCTGGCGGTCGGCCAGGTTTGGAATGCGCGGGGCGAAGTGGAACCCCAATAAGTGGGCTAAGGCGAATACGTGGTCGCTGACTCCGCCGCCGTCTGTGTGGTGGACGGAGATGCTGAGGTCGGCCTCGTGGTAGAGCAGCCCGTCAATGACGTAGGCCGCCTCGCCCGAGGGCGGGATGGATGCCGTATGGAACGGCGCGTGCCGGGACGAGACATGGGTGTAGAACAGCGCAGCCGCTTCGCGCCCGTGTCCATGACGGGCGTTGTGGGCGCCCAGCGCCTCGCCGCGGCCCGCTGTCAGGAATGCCCGGCCATCGGAGCTGGACACATCGGCGGCCCCGAACAGGGCGGCGAGCGGATGCCGCTGCAGGGCGTTGGCAATGATGGCCAGGGCCGGGCGGTAGGTGTCCTCGCGCAGGTGCCAGCCGGCGTTCCAGGCCAGTTCGCGGTAACTCGCCACCGAGCAGGCGTCGGCCATGCGGGTCAGGCCCATGTTGGTGGCGTCGGCGAGCACGGCGGTGAGCACGACGCGCGGGTTCTTGGCCGGCAGGCCCGTGTGCAGGTGGGTGAAGGCGTCGGCGAACCCGGTCCAACGATGCACGTCGTCCAGAACGGCGGTGATGCGGGCGTTGGGCAGCATGGCATAGAGCCGCTCGGCCGCGTCCTCCGCCGCCTCCGGGGTGATCGCCTTGAGCGGCGTGATCTTCATCTCCCCGCCGCTGATCCTGACGTCCTCCAGCGTATCCGCGGCGGCCTTGGCGTTGACCTCACCCAGCCGCCGCTCCAGCAGGGCGCGGCGCCCGGTCAAGTACTCCTCCGCGGTCGCGGGCACGGCGACCGGCAGCGGCCCGGCCTCGCGCATGGCGGCGAACAGCGCGGGCGGGATGAGCTGGTCCTCGACGGCCCGCCACTGCCGGCTGCCCTCCACCCAGATGTCGCCCGAGCGCAGACGGTCGCGCAACGCAAGCAGGGTGGCAGCCTCCCAGGTGCGGCGGTGCTCCATGTAGCCGATGCCGCCGCTGTCCAGCACCGCGTCGCGCCAGGCTGGGCGCAAGAAGCTGGTCGGCAGGCTCTTCGGCCACCTCCGGCCGCCGCTGCCGTAGGCCGCTTGCAGCAGCTCAACCGCGCGCAGCGTCGCCGCGGCAGCGGGCACGGCGCGGAGCTTGAAGGCGTCGAGGAACAGAGGGCCGAGTCGGTGCAGCACGGGCCAGGCACGCGCGGCCAGCGCCGGCAGGTCCACCTTGTCCGGGCAGGCCAGGCGCTCGGCCTCGGCGACGCTCGCCGCCAGCCGCTCCCAGCCGACCGAGTCCGCGACGGCGCCGTCCAGGTCGGCGTCACCCTGCTTGGCCGCGATCAGGGCACCGCCGAGGCGGACCAGCAGGCGCACCTTGTCGTTGATGGCCCGGGCGTCGCGGAGCAGGGTGCCCTCCTCGCGGGCCTCGGCGCGGCGGAACATTCGTCCGACTGCGCGGTCGAACAGGCCGACCCCGTCGTCGGTCAGGCGAGCCGTGGTGTCCAGCACGGTGGCGACCAGGGTGGCCCGGCGGCGGAGCAGCGACAGCGCCCGCAGGTGCTGGGCGGTGTAGCGCCCGCCCTCACGGGCCAGCTTCCGCAGCCGTTCCGGATGAACGCCGTCGGCGCAGGCGGGATCGAGGCCGACGGCGCGCAGGCGGGTCAACTGCTCCACGATGCGGGCAAGGGCCTTGTGGCC
>DASWOJ010000475.1:0-6095 GCA_036398775.1 Acetobacteraceae bacterium | reverse complement strand
AGCGAGTTGGCTGTCTGGATCGCCCCCTCGGAACCGTTGGCCGGAAGGACGTCGCCTGCAAGCTGCGGGAGGTCGGAGCCGGGCCGCCCGGCAAAGGACGGATAGGCCGCCGAACCCGTGTCTGCGAAGACTGGCCTGGCCAGGGCGGATCGGGTGCCGAGCGTCCCGGCGTTGTTCCGGAACGGGTCGCCGTTGCCCTCCCCGGCGAACGCCGGGGCCAGGCCGAGACCCAGCAACGCAACGGCAGTGATGATCGTAAGCTTCATGGCAATCTCCTGTGGCTTGGCTGCCCTCCCGGGCTCGCCTGCCATATTGCGGCGGCGTCGTTCGATGAGGAGCGCGTCGTCGGTGACAGGTGTGGGCCGGCATGCGGCGCCGCGTCAGTGGGGCGGTGGGAATGTTATCCATGCCGGGCGGCTGCAACGCGCGGCCGGGTTTGCCAGGAACAGCCCAGCCGGCTGGCCTCAGCGGCTCAGGCTATCGGGCACCATGGGGCTGTATCGCCGGCTGGAATGGAAACCATGCCCACTGACGCGGTTGCGGCAGGATGAGGCAGAAGCACAGGGTTCTCAGCCGTCGTGGGTGCAGCCATGCGAGCCGAATGCCCTCCTGCCACCCTTGCCGGCGCTGCCATGGCGAGGGAACAACTGGAATCAAGGAGCTTTCCGTGCGCTACCTACCTCCGCCGGCCCGCCGCGCCGCAGCCCTCCTCGTCATCCTGACTGTCCTTGCGGCCCATCCCGCCAGCACCGAACCCATGCACCTCCTCAGCGCCGAGCCGCGGCCCAACCAGGTCATGAGCGGGTCCGGGGTTGCATTCGCCTTGCACTTCGACCATCCGCTCGATCACCAGGCGTCCCGCTTCATGCTGGTGGGCGCCGGCGGCGCGCGCAGGACGATTCCCGTCCGCCTCCAATCCCAGCCGAGCGTTCTTTATGGGTCCGTCGGTCAACTGCCGCCGGGCAGCTATGTGCTGAACTGGTCCGCCCGGGCGAGCGGCGGCGGCCTGCTGAGCGGGACCCTTCCTTTCTCGGTAGCACCCGCACGGTAGCTTCGGCATAGGCCCGGACGCCTTCGATGGTCGACCGCACTTCCCTTGGACCTTCCAAGGAGGCAGGGCGCTGCACCAGGAGAAACAAATGGGCGAACGGCAGCCGGAGCACCTGGGCTGGTGTGGCGCTCACCAACGCGGCTTGGCCTCGCAACTGTGGCGCCCCGCCATGCAATCCATAACGTCCCAGCATTGGCCGCAGCGCTCCGGGATGCCGACGTTGAAGGTGTTGGTTGGCGAGGGAGAAACTCCCAGGTCTTTCGCGCAGCGAGGAAAAGAACATGAAGTATCTCACGCGCCTGACCATTGGGACGGCCCTTGCCGTCCCCGCCCTGCTCCCGGCACGCGCCGCAGACCCGGCTTCGCGTCGAGTCGCCATCGAATGCGAGGACCTGACCCGCACGCAGCCGCCCTCGTCGGCACCGTTCGTGTCGCACGTTGTCGGGCTGCACTTGTGGGAGATGAGCAAGCCGGCCGGGGTGCCGATCCAGGTCCTTGCAGAAGATGGCAACCCAGAATGGATACTGGGCGCCACGGTCAATGGCACTGGCGCTAGCAAGGGTTACGGCGACGCGGCGATGGGCCTTCCTGCCCTGCCCGGCGGCAAGCGCCGGATCGAGCTACAGGTGGACGAGGGGCATCCCATGGTGTCTGGGGCCTGGATGCTTGGCAAAACCAACGACGGCTTTGCCGGCGTGGATGCAGTGGACGCCTACCACCTGCGCGCCCCGCTGACGGTCGAGGTCTTCGCGCTCGACGCGGGCACCGAGGTCAACAGCGAAAGGAAGGAGTTCACCCCGGCGCTCGGCGGGCTGCTCCGCGACCCCGAGCACGGGGTGGTCGCCCTCCACCCCGGCGTACGGGGCGATGCCGACCTGCCTGCCAGTGTCCGGTTCGACCCGGCGAAGCCCGTCGGACGCGTGACCATCACACCGATGCAACCCGCGTCCTGACGCGGCCGGCACCCCATTCCAAAAGGAAACCCTAGCATGTCCGTCGCATCCAGCTTCGTCCGCGTCGCTATATTGGCCGCAGGCTTTGCGGTTTCGGCCTGCGCCACCAGCGGCATGGTCAGCCAGCGCGAGCCTGTCATGCCCACCAACGCCGCAGCCGGTTTGGCCGTGAAGGGCTACGATCCCGTGGCCTACTTTGCCGACGGCAAGCCGGAGCCGGGCAGCCCCGCCATTGCCACGCGCTGGCACGGCGCGACTTACCAGTTCTCCTCCAACGAGCATCGCCAAGCGTTCCTGGCCGACCCTGACCACTTCGCGCCGCAGTTCGGCGGGTTTTGCGCCTTCGCGATCTCCCGCGGCATGATCGCGGACATTGACCCGGCCGAATGGGCCGTCGTGGACAACCACCTATACCTGAACAACAACGCGGTCGCCCAGCGCATCTGGAACCTGGACCGTCCTGGGAACATCGTGGCTGGCAACAAGAACTGGCCGCTGGTGCCCAAACTGCCTGAGCCGGTCGGCTAGGGGATGACAGGCTTCAGGGAGGTGGCGCCGCACGTGCGCCAGATTTGCTTCCGGCTGCCCGGTACCGACGTGCGCCACCCTCACCCGGACATGGCGCCCGGCCAGCCGCTCCGGCTTGGGTCCCGCGAGGCCGAGGCGTTGGCCGAGGTGCTGCAGGTGTTCGCTTGCGGCGAGGAGTCGGCGGCGATCGCGTTCGCGCACCTTGCCGGTACTAGTGCCGACGCGCCCGTCCGGGACGCCTTGTCCGTTATCGCAGCGGAGGAAACCGCGCACGAGGCGTTGCTGCGCGGCCTTCGGTCGGGCCTGCCCGAGCCGGCGCGTGACCGGGTGCTGCGGCGGACGCTGGTCCGCTACTATCATGGGCTGGCGCAGGACGATCCGGGACGGCACCTTGGTGGCATCACGTCGCTCGACAGCGCAGTTTGCACGATCATCGCGGCCCTGCTGCGCCCCGGCGCGCCACTTGCGCGCGAGCCGCGCGTCGCCGCCGCGTTCGGGCGCATCCGGCGGGAGGAAGCGGGCCATGTCCGGCTTTCGCGCCGCCTTGCCGTGGACCTTTCCGGCCGCGAGGCGCTGGGAGCGGTCGCCGAGCGCACCCGGCTCGGACTGGTGCAAGTGCTCGCGCTACGGGGCGGCGCCTTTGATGTGCTCGGTGCTGACCCCGACCGGCTGTTCGCCGAACTCCGCCGCACCCCGCCCGGATTGTTCGCATGACTGGATTGTCCGCATGAATGGGGGACGCATGGCCGCGCCGCAGGTCTGGACCGACCCCACGCCGTTGCGCGTGCTCGGCATGGGCACGGCGCTACCTGGGCAGCCTGTCGGGACCGGGGCGCTTCTGGACCTGATGGAGCGCCGCTTCGGCGTGAACGTGCGCGTCCGCGGGGGCGCCATCGCCCGCAAGCTCGGCATCGAAGCCCGGCACATCTGCCGCCCGTTCGACCACCCCGTCGAAGGTCCGCGCCCTGGGCAGCGCAATCCGGAGTTGGCCGCGCAGGCGGTCCGGGCAGCGCTGCTGGAGGCCGGGTTAAAGGCGGAGGAACTGTCCTATCTGATCGGCCACACCGGCACCCCGGCCACCGCATTGCCGGCGAACGTGGCCCAGGTCGCGGCCGGGCTGGGATACCACGGCCCTTTCGCGGAGTTCCGCCAGGCTTGCACCGGCTTCGCCAATGCCCTGGTGTTCGCCTTGTGCCTGCTGCGTGCGGGGTCAGGGCCAGTGGCCATTGTGGGGTCGGAGACCGGGTCCGTCCACTTCGACCCGCGCCGGGCCGCGGTGGACCCGGGCCAGTTGGTCAACATGCTCCAGATGGGCGACGGCGCGGCGGCCATCGTTCTGACCGCCGATGACGGTCAGCCCGGCGCCAGGCTGTCAAGGGTGTTCCACGGCCAGTTGGGGCCGGGTCGCCCGCCGGGCCTGTCCATGCTCTGCGGCGGCTCCGACGCGCCAGGCGTGCCGCTTGGTGTGCAGGAGTTCGAACACGACTACGCCGCGATCCGCGTTGCCGGCCCCGCCCTGCTGCGGCGCTGCGCCTCCGCGGCCGCCGAGGCGGGCATCCCCGCCACGGGATGGACGCTGCCGCACCAGGCTAACGGCCACATGGACGAGCTGCTGGAGGGCTTGATCGGCACGCCGCGCGGGCAGGTGGTCACGAGCGGGCGCCAGGTGGGCAACACCGGATCCGCGGCGGTCTGGCTCGCGCTGGCCCAGCACCGGGCCATCCTGCGCCGCGGGGACACGGTCCTGGCCCTGGGGGCCGAGGCGACGGCGCACATGTTCGGAGGGTTCCACTATGAACACGGTTGACGCGGCAAGGGACGTGGTGGCGTGCGAGGGACTGGTGAAGCGATACGGCACGCGGGCGGCGCTGCAAGGGCTCGACCTGCGGGTGCGGCCCGGCGAGGTGTTCGGCCTGGTCGGCGCCAATGGCGGCAGCAAGACCACGGTCCTGCGCATCATGGCCGGGCTGCTGCAGCCGGACGCCGGGACGTGCAGCGTGTTCGGCCAGGCGCCGGCCCGGGTGCGGGCGCGCGTCGGCTACATGGCGCAGGGGCATGGCCTGTACGGGCACCTGACGGTGTCCGAGAACCTGCAGGTCCGGGCCATGCTGTTCGGCCTGCCGGATATCGCCCGCGTCGTGACGGTTTCGCTGCACCGCTTCGGCCTGGCGCGCCATGGCGCGACCCGGGTGGATCAGCTTTCCGGCGGGTGGGCGCGCCGGGCGGGCTTCGCCGCGGCGCTGGTCCACGCCCCCGATCTGCTGCTGCTGGACGAGCCGACGGTCGGGCTGGACGCGGTCGCGCGGCAGGACGTGTGGCGTCACGTTCTGCAGCTTGCGTCCGGGGGCGTCACGGTTATTGTCAGCACACACGACCTGGCCGAGGCCGAGCGCTTTCCCCGCCTGGCGTTTCTGGTAGATGGCGTGGTGCGTGCCCAGGGCACAGTCGAAGAGGTGGTGCGCCGGTCGGATGCTTGCAGCTTCGTCCTGCGCGGGCCGGACGCAGCCCGGGCTATGCCGGATGCGCTCGGAACCGCAGGGATCGTCGCGGCCTATCCCAGCGCGGGCGCACTGCGCGTGGTCACCCGATCCGCCGCGTCCGGCCAGGCGGCCGCCTTGGCGCAGCGGCACGGACTGGTTGTGGCGAATGACTTGCCGAGCCTCGACGACGCCGCCCAGTCCTTGATGCACAACTCCCCGATGCACGCGACTGGCGCTGGATGGTAGGCTATACGCTGGCGAGCCTGCGTCGCATTCGGGGCGTGATGTGGCTGGAGTTGCTTTACATCCTGCGGGACCGCACCAGCCGGGCGCTGCTGGCAAGCGTGCCCGCCTTGCAGCTTGTGCTGTTCGGCTACGCCGTGAACCTGGACCCGCACGGCGTGGCCCTCGCGATCTCCGGGGAAGCAACGCCTGCCCTGCTGGACCTGGTCAGGGCGGCCGGGCGCTTCCGCGTGGTGGCGTCCGGGCTGCAGCCGGGCGGGGCGGAGCGGATGGTGGTCGACGGGCGGGCGCTCGTCGGGATCGAGCTGCCCGCGGCCGACGCACCGGCCGGGGACGCTTCCGCCCCTGCGGCGCGGGTGACCGCCGATGCCGCCGACCCCGCAGCCGTGCGCCCGGCGCTCGCCGCGCTGCAGGCCGCCTTCCTGCAACGGGTCGTCGAAGCCGACCACCTGGGCGGCGGCCCGCGCATCGAGGTGGAATGGCGCTACAACCCCGAAGGGCGCACCGCCTGGGCCGTGGTGCCGGGCTTGGCAGGCGCCGTTGTAATGATCAGCATGCTGATGCTGGGCGCCCTGACTTTGGTGCGGGAGCGCGAGCAGGGCACCTGGGACGGCTTGGCGTCCTCCCCGGCCGGCGCCGTGGAGGTGCTGGCGGGCAAGCTGCTGCCCTATCTTGCCTTTGGGGTGCTGCAAAGCGGGCTGGTGGTCCTGCTCGCCCACCTGCTGTTCGCCCTGCCGGTCCGCGGCAGCCTGCCGCTGCTGTTGCTGGCGTCCGCGCTCACCGCCGCCGCCTACCTGGCGGTCGGCTTCGCCGTGTCCGCCGTCACGCGGACGCAGATGC